>CALXAP010000037.1 GCA_944386325.1 uncultured Clostridia bacterium | reverse complement strand
TATTTATAGGAATATTTGCATCACAGTTTATGTCTATATTAGTTGCAAAATTATTTGAAGCAGATATGACAGAATTTACATTTGTATTTTCAAAAGACGCTTGTATAAAGACTTGTATATATTTTGCAGTAATGTATATTGCAGTAATAATATTTAACACATTAACTATATCGAGATATAAACTAATTAATTTACTAACAGCAGTAAAGAAAAATGAAAAAGTTAAATTAAAAAATCCAATTATTTCTATACTTATATTTATAGCATCAAGTGTATTACTTGGATATGCCTATTATTTAGTAACAGGTGGAGTTTATGAATTAAGAACAGGTGAACAATTATTAAAGCCAATTCTAATAGGAGTAATTGGAACAGTTGGAATATTCTGGTCATTATCAGGATTTATATTAAGACTTATACAAACAAAGAAAAGTGTTTATTTAAAAGGAACAAATATGTTTGTATTAAGACAATTAAACAATAAGATTAATACAAATATAGTTAGTATGACAGTTATTTGTTTAATGTTATTTATGACAATTAGTGCATTATCAAGTAGTTTGTCAATACAGTCATCATTAGACTCACAATTAAAAGAATTTACACCTGTAGATGTCAATTTATATAAAACAGCATATTTGCCAGAAAGTTATGTAAGCTCATATAGTGGAAAAACAATATATAATACAGAAACACAAATAGAAGATTCAAGAAAACCTGTAAGTTATACACTTGAAACAAATGGATATGATATGAATAATTTAAAAGATATTGTAGAAATACCTATATATGCAATATCAGAATGGACTATGAAAACAAGTTTAGGAGATTATTCAGAAAAAGCAATGCAACAATTTTCGATGCTTGCTTATGATACACCAGAAACTGTAATAAAGATTTCAGATTATAATAAAGTTGCAGCATTGTATGGTAATGAACAATATAGTTTAAATGATGATGAATATATGGTTCTTTGTGATTTTGAACAAATGATAAATATAAGAGATGAAGCATTAAAACAAAATTCTGATATAGAAATAAACGGAAAAACATATCATGCAAAATACAAAGAATGTAAAGATGGTTTTGTACTTATGAGTACTAGCAATATGAATGCAGGTATTATATTAGTTCCAGATAGTTTTGAGATAAAAGAAGAAAATACAGAACAATACTTTTTAGCAGCTAACTATAATGCAGAAACTGAAGAAGAAAAAATTGAGTTAAATAATGTTCTTGCAGGTGAAGTTGATAGTGAATTATTTGACAATTTATCAGAAAAAGAAATAAATCTTGAAGGAATGACAAAAATTAGCTTAACAGAAGCTAGTAAAGGGTTATCAACAATTATCATATTTATAGCAATTTATTTAGGTATTGTATTCCTTATTGCAAGTTCAGCTATTTTAGCATTAAAACAACTTACAGAAAGTTCTGACAACAAACAAAGATATACAATATTAAGAAAAATTGGTTGTGATGAAAAAATGATAAATGGGGCTTTATTTAGACAAATATTCATATTCTTCATGATGCCACTTGCTTTAGCAATAATACATTCTATATTTGGAATTAAATTTATATTATCAATGCTTGCAGCACTTGCATCACCAGAAGAATTATTACCATCAATTATTGTAACAGCAATAATCATTGGAGCGATTTACGGATTATATTTCCTAGCAACATATTTGGGAAGCAAAAACATTATTAAAGAGGAGGATTGAAAATTCTTTTCCAATCCTAGAATAATAAAAAGGAAGTGAGAAAAAATGGAAAGTTTTAAAGAAAAATTACCAATTATAATAGCAGTAATTATAGTTATAGCTTTAATGGTAGGAGCATACTACTTTTTAGTAATACATAAAGACTTATATTATACACAAATAGATAATACAAAAATACAAGAAATTACTGAATCAGGAGGTATGAAGTACGAATATACATTAACAGCATATAACAAGAATGGAAAAGAAAAAGAAATCAAATTTAAAACAAGCAGAGAATTAAGAGAAGATGCTTTTCTAGAACTAGAAGTAATGCAAATTCGTGGAGTTGTAAATTGGAAAGAAGTACAACAGGATGAATTACCAGAAGATTTTAAATCAAAAATAGATGTAGAATAATCAGAGAAAATAAATATAAAAAGAAATGAGGTGGTAAAAGATGAAAAAATTATTTAAAGTATTAATTTTCTTGTTATTAATTGGAATGAGTATAGCACTATTATTCATTGGTAATGGTTATAATATATATAAAGAAGCAATAGAAAGTATGCCTCTTGAAGAAAAAGTGGAAGAAATCAGGTCGAAAGAAAATTATGCAGAGTTTTCGGAATTACCACAAATGTATATAAATGCAGTAATTTCTGTAGAGGACAAAAGATTTTATAAGCATAATGGAATAGATATAATTGCAATATGTAGAGCTGCTATAAATGATATAAAAGCAATGAGTTATGTAGAAGGTGGAAGTACAATAACACAACAATTAGCAAAAAATATGTACTTTACACAAGAAAAGAAAATGGAAA
>CALXAP010000036.1 GCA_944386325.1 uncultured Clostridia bacterium | reverse complement strand
CAATAATTGTACCAATACTAGATAAAATTAATTCTAACATTTATTATTCACTCCTTTTAACTTATAAATTACTATTTTACAAACTACTAAATTGTAATTTGTTAGTCTACTACATTTATGATACAAGTTCTTTTCTCTCATAATGAGTGATAGTCAAAATCATAAATATTGCTGTAATTACTATTGCTAATGCAATCATCAATGGATTGATAGACACATTTACTATTACATTACGAATATCAGCAAGTGTAAATATTGATATGTATTTTAGAAATTCTGTACTTTCTCCCATCTCTGATATTATGTTTAGAAAATAACTTGCAAATACGATTCCTAAACTTATTCCAAGTGTTTTCTTTGTTTTATGTGTAAATGTTGATAAGAATAAACATATTGCAAATATAACTATTGATGTAAATAGTGGTGTTATGCTTAATAATATATATGATTTTTTATCAAATTCTCCACTCAAACTTAATCCTATGAAATTGAATATTCCAATAATCGCTATCATTAAAATAATATATAATAGTCCACAAAGTATTTTGTTTATTACTATATTTTTTCTTGTTACTGGTACACTATTTAAGTATTCAATTGTTTTATCACTTTCTTCTTTTAATAAAATATTTGAACCTAGAATACCACTATAAATTCCTGTTATTAAAAGTACAAATACAAAACCTTCTGTCTTAAGCCATCCAAAAGCTGTATCGATACTTGAAATATCCATATTAAATGCTTTTAGCATTTCTTCTGGAAACATTTTCATCATTTCGTCCATCATTTCCATATTTTCACTATTTATGATAGATGGATAAACTAGAAATACGATTAAAAATAGTCCTATTAAAATGGATGTCCATATTACAAAACTTTTAAAATTTATTTTCATTTCTCTTTTAAACATGATTTATCCCCCTTATTTATAATAATGTAAAAATACATCTTCAAGTGTTGCTTCTTCTATTAAAATTCTGCCAATTTTATATTTTGAAAGTTTCTTTATTAATTCATCATGTGGTAAATTGTTTCCAAATTTAACAGTGTTTCCATCTTCTGAAATAATATCTACTTTTAAATCTTTTATAATTTCTTTTGATTCTTCTGATGTTATAGTAACAAATGTCAAACTCTTTTTAGATAAATCTTCTACTTTTTCTACTTTAATTAAGCCTCCATCTTTGATGATTCCTACTCTATCACAAATTTTAGAAACCTCATTTAAAATATGTGTCGAGTAAAATATTGTATTTCCTTTTGCTTTTTCTTCTTTTAATAAATCATAAAAAACATTTTGCATAATTGGATCAAGTCCACTTGTTGGTTCATCTAAGATTAATATTTTAGGTTCATGTGCCAATGCCAATATGATTCCTAATTTTTTTAAGTTTCCTAATGATAAATCTTCTATTTTCTTTTTTTCGTCTAATTCTAATCTTTTTACTAATTCTATTCTTCTTTTGTGAATATCTTTTTTATAAAAGCTCTCATGATAATCTAACATTTCTTTTACTGTTAAATCATCATATAAGTAAATTTCACTTGGTAAATAACCTATTTTTTCTTTTATTTCTATATCGTCTTTATTAAATTCTCTGTTTTCTATTAAAACTTTTCCACTTGTTTTATTAATTAAATTCATTATAGAACGAATTGTAGTAGATTTTCCTGCTCCATTTGGTCCAATAAATCCAAATATTTCTCCTTCTTCTAATTTTAAGGACAGGTTCTCTACTCCTTTTATTTTGCCATAATATTTTGTTAAGTTTTGAATTTCAAGAATATTTTTCTCCATATCAAGTTTTTTCCTTTCTATTTTCTACTTTTTATATATACATATAGATAAATAAATATACAAAATACTATCGTTGCTATTGAGACAGCTATACTTACTGCTACATCAAATAATATACTTAAAATAAATAATATTCCAAAGCCAATTAGTCCATATGCAGTAACCTTCATTGCTTTATTTACTAATTTTTCATCTCTATTTTTTACCCAGAATACTTTTGAATTCATATAATAATCACTTCTTACTTTTGGCATGTAATTACCAGAAATTATAAATAAAATACCAAGTACGCACATTACTATTTTTCTTATGTCTAAATCATTTCCAAGAGCAATGGCAATAGTTACAATATACATAACTACTGTAATAATAGGAATAATCCATTTATAAACTGTAATTGCCTTTTTATTAGCTTCTGGATTTTTATCAGACCAATCGCTGACAATACAACAAAATACTTGTAATGCTACCATTATTATTGGCATTCCAAATACAAATGCTGGTTTTGAAAAGTATCCATTAGGATTATTATCTATTCCCCAATGTATTGCAATGCTTTCTGGTAATGAATTATAAAATATTAACCCACAAATAATTGGCAATAAGCATACAGTTGATGTAATGATTAAACTTTTCATATTAATTTTTTTCATCAAAATTACCCCCTAATCCTTTTATCCAAATTAAAACTTCTTCAAATACAGAAATGTTTAATTCGTAAAAAATATATTTTTTGTATTTTGTTTCTGCAATTAGTCCTGCCTTTTTTAATGTTGATAAATGATAGGAAACTGTTGCTCCTGTTAAGTCAAATCTACTTGCTATTTCTCCTGCTGTCTTTTTTCCTTCTTTTAGCATTTCTAATATTTCTCTTCTAGCTGGATCTGAAATAGCTTTTAGTGTTTCCGACATTCCCATATTATCACCTCTTTTTTCATTTAGATATTTATCTAAATATAATATATTACTTTTGTTTATTTTTGTCAATAGTCATTTAGATTTTTTTCTAAATAAAAAAAACATTTACATATCTTTTTTATGATTTGTAAATGTTTTTTATTTATTGCTTTTAACTCTAATATAAAATTGTAATTTGTCTCTCACTTACTTTACCAAATTTATAATTTTTGTTGCCACTTTTTCAATAAATTTCTCA
>CALXAP010000035.1 GCA_944386325.1 uncultured Clostridia bacterium | reverse complement strand
GTAGATAAAAATTATACTCCTTTAGAAAAATGTCTTTCTTATTCTATATTTAATAATTTATTTAAATATTCTACAAACATAGAAGTATATTATTACCAGCAATTTGCACATGATATATACCATATAGCTTCTCAATCTATAACACCTAAAATTGTTAGAGAACATCTAGAAAATGGAATAATAAGTCTAGGTGATAGTCCTGTTTTTCATACTTTATACTTATCTAATATATTGTATATTTCTTTATTTGAAATAGCCACTAATAAAAATATAAAAATTAAGATTTGTAAAAACTGTGGTAAATATTTTATTCCACTAAAAAATACCGAAAAATATTGCGATATTGTATATTGTAAAGATGAAACAACTTGTAAAATGATTGGTGCTAATAATTCTTATTCTAAAAAAAGAAATACTATCGAAGGAATTAAATTTTATAGAAATAATTATCAAAGAAGATTAATGCAAGTAAAAAGATCTAATAATGAACAAGTTAAAATAGCTTTTGAAAATTGGAAAAAAATTGCTAGAGAAAAAATAAAAGATTTTAATAATAATATAATTTCAGAGAAAGAATTGATTGAGTGGATGAAACAGAATAAAAATATTTAACTATACATATCTCTATATTAAAAAATAGTAGCTTAACACTACTATTCTTCTTTCTTTTATATATTATCTATATTATTTTTAGAAAAAGGGCTTAACATTTCTTCTAATAATTTTTCTTTATTATTTTTTAATAACCTCATCATTTTCGAGGCTGATATATTATTATTTATATTTAACGCTTCAATGATTTTTTGAGCATCTTCGTTTTCTATTCCTAAATCATCTAATATTTTATATGATGTTTCTAATTTATTAAATGAACTTATAAGCGTAATAAAGTTTCTCATAATTTCGTTATTAATTGTCTTATTAGCCACTTCTATATAATTAATAATCTTAGAAAATTTAAATTTTATATAATTATTTAAGTTATATAACGCATCTATAAATAAATTTATATTTTCAACATTTCCATTTATGTTGTATTCAGAATTAAATACTCTTATAATCTCTTTAAATGGTTTTCTATTTAAAATATCATTTATATATCTCTTATATGGTAAGTAATCTATCGTTAAATTTAAATCAGTATATCTTTGTTTATGGAAGAAATAAGACGGACCAGGTATTAATCTAGTTGTAGCAACAATACATTGATATATGTTCTGACTATTTTCTAATTCGCTATATATACCTTCTTCAAACATTTTTATTACTTTATTTAACTCCAAACTTCTTATAACAATATCTTCAGTAGAAATATTATATTCATTATTCAGTTTTTGGATTTTGTCATTATATTGTTTATTTTTTTCTTCATCAGTGTATTTTTTATCTAAATATAACACTTCATCATCAGATAATATTATCTCATCTTCTGCTCGTATTTTTAAATCTAGCCAACTATTAATGTTTATTAAATCTTGTAAAATTTCTTTATTACATATAGTAATATTTCCAATTATAGGGTTTTGGGGATTTAACCTTCCAACCCTCCCAATAAGATTATTTAATTTAAACGTATTACCTGGATTATCAATAATCAGCAATGATTCAGTAGGCGTATTTATTCCCTCCATTAATGTATCTGTGCATAATAAAACTTTTAAATTTTTCTTATTGTATTCATTTTCATAAAATTTTCTTAAAAACATTGGTGTTTTTCCATGATGTATTCCTATTCCCCTTTTCAAGAGTTTAATAACATACCAATCATCGCCTATATTATCTTGTAAAAATTTTATTTCATCACTATATAATTTAATATACTCTTCACTTTCTGGTATATATTCTAATATTAAATTTATATTCTTATAAATTGACTGTGGACTTTTAAAATATATTAATTGATTTTCAAATTTTATCTCTTCGATCCATTTTTTATCTTCGTCTAATACATTTATTTCGTTATATACAGGCATATAATTGCTATAAAATTTTATTATATCTAAATTGGTATTATTAAATTCTACACTATTTATGTATGGTCCTAATAAGGCTATTTTTTTTGAAATTTTAACAAGATCTAAATATACTTTATTCATATATATTAGTCTATCATCAGTTCTTACTTCACGTTTAGTTCCTTGTAATTTGTATATTTCATCAAATACTAATAAGTCTATGTCTATCTTTTTTGTGATTTCAATAAAATTTGAATCCGTTCTTTCAGGTACAAATACGAAGATATTTTTAGCTTCAATTTCTTCATCACTATTAATGCAAATATTATATTCATTATTAAAATTATCATATATCTTTTTTAGCAATTCATTCATTAATGCTATAGTAGGTATGATAAAAACAATATTTTTCAACTTATCCGTATTTCTTTTTATATACTCTAGCATAATAAATGTTTTTCCAAAACTTGTAGGTGCACTTAAAAATATATTATTATCTTGCAAAACCTCTAAGATTTCAACCTGATACTTATTTAAAATAATATTTTCATCTAATTTAGATTTATATATTATTTTATTTATACTATCTTTCAAATCGTTTTTACTAGCATACATGTTCAAATCATAAAAAGACAATTCTGTACTATCACCTTGTTTTTTTAAATAATTCTTTAATACTTTTTCTCTCTTGGTTTTTATATTACTATCTAAATATCTATAAACTATTTCATTTTTCAATTTATATCTAACCTACCTTTAAAATAATCTAAAAATTCTCTTTTTGATAAAATTGGTAAAAATATCATAATTAATTCAGCAGATCTAATATTAAGTTCTTCTTCTGTTTTAAAACAATCTAATAATTTTCCTTCATAATCTTTTTTTAAATATACATCATCATTTGCTATAAAAAATACGCTTTTTATGTTTACGTCTTGTATTTCCTTTTCTTCTAATTCTTCTATAATTTTTTCTCTCTTACTTCCATCTTCTGCTATAAATACACTATCATGTGATCTTATATAACTAAATTCTTCTGCGTTCGAATGTTCTTTTAGACTATTCTTTGCTCTATTTATTGCACTACTTACATTCTCATAAAATTTAGATTCCCCATAATATAAGATTTCATTCTCGTAATCATAATAAATATTATCATTCCCATAAGATGACATTCTAGGGGATGTTTTTAGTGACACTTTTGAAATAAGAGTTTCTATATTAGTTATTTTATCCATTAATATACACATTAAATATTCAGCTAAATCACCTTGAAATCTAGTATTACTAATATCTATTTCTTCTTTTTTCCAGCCTATGTTTGAAAATATATCACTTAATTTACTATCTATTATATTTTTTTCGATTAACTTTTTAACATATTTTCTCGTATCTACTAATGTCTTTGTGCTTTCTTTTTGTGTCGCATAATAAAACAAGTTTTCTTCAGATAATAACAAGTCACATATTGCACTATATAGTATATCCTTCTTCCCTAGTAATTCTTCCCAAGTATACGTTTTTAATCGTATTTTTTTTATATTTTCATTATCAAATAATTTAACTTCCCTAAATTCCAACCTATTCCCCTCCCAGAATCGACATTATTATATAATAAATCTACAATTTTTTCCAGTATTTTAGAGGATTATGTTTTTTTACTATAATATTACTATGTCTCGTCTATTTAATTATTCTATTACTTTTTATTTGGTATTTTTAAGTTACAAATATATTCTTTAATGTATTTTATTGTAATCTTCGCAATCAACCAAAAATAAGAAAAAATAGCTGGTAATTTATCAAAAAATACTATATAATACACACAAATACTCTCCCTTCCATAGTTATACTTGAAAGAGGTGAAATGAGTAATGGCTGGGAGTATAGAAAAAAGAGGAAAAAATAGTTACAGGTTAACAGTATCAGAAGGATTTGACCTAAACGGAAGACCAATGATACACAGAAAAACTATTCATGGAACTAAAAAAGATGCAGAAATTGAACTAGCTAAATTTGTTACTGAAG
>CALXAP010000034.1 GCA_944386325.1 uncultured Clostridia bacterium | reverse complement strand
TCTTCATATGTTTCATAATTTGTTATTTGTATATTTTCTTTATCTGGTGTTATACTATTTATTTTTAAATCTATTATATCTTTTGGTAATTTTAACAAATATTCTCCATCTACCCATTTTGACATATATCCTTCATCTGCATCTTCATTCTCTATTATTTTTTCAGGAATTCCTACTCTTATTTTCATGTTTCTTTCTTGTTGTGTTGATACTATTACTTTATCATTATCATCTAAATCCATTCCTACTCCTGTTATTGGGTATATATAGCGTGCTGTTCCATAAGTAGTTCGTTCTTCTTCTCTAACACTGGTTTGTGTATACATATATAAATAACTTTTTATATCAGTTAAATTATCAAACTCTTCTTTTGTATAATGTTTTGTTATATACTCATCATCTAATTCCTTTATGTTACTTATAAATATATATTTACCACTGCTAAATCCACTTCCATTTATAGTACTTGTTTCTATTCTTACATGTTTTACTGGCTTCTGATATTTATACGGATTACTACTATTATATTGACTCCAATTTTCTTTTGTAAATGTTACTATAGGCTCTCCATCAATTACATCATCATCATATACTTTTATCCATCCATTTTCTCCCAATAAATAATGTAGATCACCTGATACATATATTCCTGCATTAGCTGTTAGCTCTTTCATGCTGTCTGTTCCATTTTCTGTTTTTATAAACTCATCTGATTTATCTCCAGAATTTGACTCTTTTAATATTATTCCATTCGTTAATATTCCATTATTGCCCCTAAAATCCGCACTCCAACTCACTATATAAAAATCTTCTTCTTTATCAGAAATATTATTATATATTCTCGCTGGTTTTTCTTTAGATACCACATCACCTTTATATAAATCATATTCATCCATTCTTAAATAATATCCTATTCCAACACTAATGCTGGGTGGAAATACTTCTTTTAAAATATTTATATTTAATGTTTTTTCTACTTCATTTGATATATATGGATTTTGAAATTCTGTATTTGGATTATTATATCCCTCTATATATCCTTTTACTGATACTTCTATACTTTTTTCTGTATCTGTCTGGCTATTATATGATTCTAGTGGATAACTTACCTCTATATATTCACTATAAGAAAAATCATCATAATCAAAATTATTACTTTCTATTATAAACTTTCTTGTCTCTTTGTCATAACTTATACTAGAACCATGATAATTACTTGTTAATTTTACTTCTATTGGAGCAAATCCATTAATTTTCGGTAATATTCCTTCAATATGCCCTACTTTAAATATTAATCCCCTTGCTCTCGAATCCTCTAATCCTAACTCAAATTTAATATTCAATAAATTGTTATCTGTATCTGATATTATATCTGCTTCATTTTCTTGATTAATATCACTATCCCATCTAATATCTAAAATATCATACCAATCTACTTTAAATTCTACTTTCTTTTCTATGTGTGTTTCTATTGTAGTTCCATCTTCTAATATTTCTACATGTGTTCCTGTTAATATTATACTATTCATTTTACTATAATCATCTGCTGTTTTTATTGCACTGTAGTATTTATCATGACCTGATGTTTCATCTGAAGAATTAACTTTACCAGATAACAATGTATGCGTTCCGTTTTCTAACGTATTAAATTCTATTGTTCTTGTGTTAGTTGATACATAATCTTGTTTCACTTGGCTATCTGCTGCTATTTCTGTTGCAAAATAAAAGTTACCATCTTCACTTGTGCCATTATAACTATTTATCGTTATTTTAGCATCTTTTAAATATCCATTTGTTAGTACTGTTAAATCCATATATAAGTCATCACTTGTTCCTATTTCATTACATGTACCTCTTACTTTATCTGCTACACCATCGCTATTTATATCTTTTAAGAAATATGCATCAAATTGGACATAATCGCTATTTGTTGCCTCTTCTCCTGGCTGTACTTCTTCATATGTCATTGACCTGTAATGCTCTGGATCTTGCCTGCTTATTATTATTGCATTTTGTCTAAACACCATTAGTATCATCATTATTATTAATACCAATACTGCTGACATCATTATTAGTTTATGCATCGATTTTGTTTTAACTTTAGCATTTTTTTCTCTCTGCATTTTCTTCATTTTATCTACTCTTTTAAATAATTTTTTTCTTTCTTTGTTATTATTAAAATTCTCCATTTTTTTCACCCCTTTTAAAGATTTTCTAATTTATTTTTTATTTGCATAAAATTATTTTTCTTTTTAACGCACAAAAAGGACAGAATATATCTAAAAAAATCTTTATACTTCAGATTTTTTAAATACATTCCATCCTTTTTATAATTTATATATTTTTTTATATGACTAATAAAGCCTATTCTATAAAATACAGCTCTCTCTCTCTCTCTCTCTCTCTACAGCCTCAACGGTTTTATAACTCGTTCTAGTTTTATTACACTGCATACCTTTTCCCTCCTATTTGTAGTCATATCTTGATAATATACATAAGTTACATAATTAAATTGTATTATCTTTTTATATAACTATCAATATAGGGATTTTTTATACTTTTCTCGTACGAGTACGGAAGTTACATTTCCCGACTTTTATTAAATTTTTATTACATTTTTCGCTATATAGGGATAAAAATCTGCATTTGCTTACGGAATTCTGTATCTGCGACCTTCGGTTGCAGTGAAGAGTGAATAGTAGAGAGTGAAAGTAGTAACAATTAACATTCATTTTATTAAAAACACTGCATATAATGGAATAGATTTTATATTATTTTTAAAGCCGAAATTCTTTGTCGATACTCTAATAGCATACTTAGGATTATATCTATTCATATATATTTTTAAGCTTTTACTACCTGTATTATCATCTGCTTTTACTTCTACAGGAATTATTCCATCATCATTATATAATATAAAATCTATCTCTGCTTGATTACCAGATTCCCAATACATAAGTGTATGCTTATTTACTAACAATTGTGTTGCAACATAATTTTCTGCAATAACACCCTTATATTGTAAAATTCTATCTAGTATTACATCATTATATTTTACTTGTAACAAACTTAATAAAACTCCAACATCGCTTAAATATAATTTAAAATGATCATTAATAACAAAACCCAGCGGTGGTATTTCTACCTTATTTAATATTGTACATTTATATACCATTGTACTTGACAATAGCCAATCTAATGCTGTTTCATAATCTCTTTTCCTAGCATTTGATGATATCTTTCCATATTGAAATTTATTACTTTTATTTCCTAATTGCGTCGGTATAGATTTATATATTGACTCTATTTTTATAGCTTCAGACTTATTCTTTACATATTTATTCATATCATTTAAATATGATTGAATAATATCTGCAATAATACTTTTATCAAATTTCAAAATATCCTTATTATTTTCTAACAAATTTTTTATCGCCTCAGGCATTCCACCAACACATAAATATAATCTATATAAATTCAATGCCTTTTCATGTAAAACAGAATCCATTGGAGTGTTAGATTCATAACATTTATATATTTCTTCTATTAAACCTTTATTTCCATTTGCCATTAGAAACTCTTCAAAATCCATTGGATACATATTTAACATTTTTACTTTTCCAACAGGAAATGAAGTATGCATTCTTTTAAGTTTTACACCTAATAAACTTCCTGCACAAATTATTTTAAATGGTTTTTCACTTTCATTAAAATATTTTAATGAACTTATTAATTCTTCACTTTCTTGAATTTCGTCAAAAAATATTATTGTATTTTTTATATCAATATCATTATCAAGATATATTTTCATTCTATTAAATTTCTCTTCTGTACTAATATCTTGTTTAAATATTTTTATTATTTCAGAATGCTCTAATAAATTAATATATATATTTTTTTGAAATTCATTTTCACAAAATTTTCTAATAATATACGTTTTTCCAATTTGTCTTGCACCTATTATCATTAATGGTTTTTGCATATTAGTATTTTTCCAATTTACTAATTCCTTATAAATTTTTCTTTTCATATTTATTACCTCTTTCATTTGAAGTATATGTTTTATTTTTTATTTTGTCAATATTTTCACGTTTTTTATATTACTTTTGTAATTAGTTTTCACATTTTTTATATATGTTTTTTTGGTTTTTTTCACGTTTTTGATTTTATTATACAATACTGCGTGTAATAGTTAATAGTGAATTTAACTGCAACCGATGGTTGCAATGAATAGTGAAGAATGAAGAATGAATGATGAATGATTTATTTTGTAGTAGAATAAATAGGAAATTAATAGATAGAGAAGTACAAGAAGGATATATATAATAATTTAGAAGTCAAAGGCATTTAGGAAGACCCCAGCTATCAT
>CALXAP010000033.1 GCA_944386325.1 uncultured Clostridia bacterium | reverse complement strand
GTTGTTTACTATGTAAATAATTTTGCGAATGTTCTATTCCCATAAATACCTCCTTTACAAATTACTATTTTTCGAGAAAATTATACCATATTTAATCTTAATTATCAACACTCTGGAGATTTATCACCTTTGTTTTTCTGTTCATCTTTGTAATTTATATTACTTTATCTTAAATAAACTTATAATAAGTCTATATATAAATATCTAAACAAGTAAATTTGTATTATAAGTATTTAGCAATTATATTAACTAATCTTGATGGAAGTTGTTTTAAATCTGTTGCATTAATAAACCTTTCTTTTCCATAAATATTACAAATTGTTTCTTTGTCTTGTCCAATAGCTACACCTAAAAATAGTATACCTTTTCTTGTAAATTCGCTAATAACCTCTTTCATATCATTAATTGCTTTTTCTCCTGAATAATCTGGCATTGCTTTTGGCTGACCATCACTAATACTTATTAACAATTTTGTATTTTGAGATGATTTAATTAATTTTTCTGCAAGAATACGAAGTATCATACCATCTCTATTATTACTTCGTGCTTTAATATTCATAAGACTATACTTGTTATTCAAACTAGGTTCTTCATAATCTATGTATGAATATAATGACATTTGCTCCATTTTTGAACTATCTGCTGTATCTCCATAAATTAATAAAGGAATTCCAAGTTTTGTACAAAATTCATAAATAGCAATAGCAACCTTTTTTGCTGTTTCAATTCTTTCAAAGGCTTTCATAGATGCTGATTCATCAATACGAAGTGCTACAACAAGTGAAGGTTCTTGTTGTGGAGTTGTCTTTTCAGAAAAATAACGAAAATCAGGAGTTGCTGTGCTTTCAGCATTAAATTTTGTTCCATAAACACGAGATTTTATATATTCATTTGGATTTTCATACTCTAATATAGGTTTTGTTTTTCTTACCATTTCATCGATAATAGGCTTTAATTCATAAAATATTTTATTGTATTCTTCGTAGTTTACAGCATTTGCCTCTGGTCTATGAACAATTAATTTGATATTTTTATGAACTGAATTTTTGACTAGCTCTCTAGCTTGTTTATTCAAGAACTTACGAAATTCCATTTTTTTCTCGTTTAATTCATCATTTTGCTCATATAATAGTTCGTGATATATAGGATTTCCATCCTCATCAGTATTTGAAAATTGTGTGGAAGATGAGTTTTTTGATTTTTGATTTGATTGCCCCTCACTATCTTTAGATTTTCGTAAAGTTACTTGTGGTATCTTTTTAGTAGTGGCATTAAGAAAATTTGCATCTATATTACCTTCTGTGTGAATTTCCATAACATTTCTATTTTCATTTATATCTTCTGATGTAATTTTTTCTAATTCTTCAAAAACATTTGAGTTAGATAATGCTTGTTCTAAAATTTTAATTTCATCTTGATCTGTTGTTATTTTGTAAATTACCTTATGATATAAGGCATCTATTACATTTGTATTTTGAGTTACTGCATCAATCCAAAAAAAATAAGAACGCATTCCTGCTACACCTTTTATGGCATTTACTTTAGCTGTTTTATCTAGCTCTATAATTGCTTTTGCAAATGTATTTAATAATTTATCATTTTTACAATTAGTTTTGGCTTTTGCACGCTCAACCATAACATTTATATTAGGTAAATCCATTTTTTCACTATGCTGTATTCTATCTCGTAAAGCTTCATTTAATGGGTGACAACCATTATATCCTCTATTTGTTGTAATAATAGCAATAAAATCTGGATGGCGATGTACAATACGAGTAGGTAAGTTTATGCTTCCATCTGGTTCAAGTATAGAATTTAATGCCATTAGTACAGCTGCATCTCGAACAACAGTAGGTTCTTGTATTTCAAGAATCCACCCATTTTCATAAGCTCTAACAATTTCTGATGGATAATATTTATATTCTATATTGCTTGAATTGTCATTTTTTTCAGTTAATACAGGAAGAATTGAGCCTAAAATATCTGATTTATCCATATCTGCAAAACATGTTACTTTTGTATATGGTAATCTAAAATCTGCTGAAAGTGCTTTTGCTAATTGAGTTTTTCCAGAACCCGCATCTCCCTCTAATAAAATATTTGTTATTTTCATCTCTCCTCGTTTCCAGTTTCTTTTTACTTCTTCACAAATGCGTATTTCTGCTTCACTTTCTATATGTGTAGGTGGTTTTTTCCATATTAAATTTTTTTCTTCTTCTGTAAATATTCTATCAGCTGATAAAATATAATTTGATTTCAAGTTAAAATCCCTCCATTTCTTCTAATATACGATACAATATTCTTATTCGTTCTCCTGTTAATTCTCCCAAATCACTAAGTGCTTGTGAAAATTTTTTTATGTCGATGTCAATATTAGGATTTTCAACACAGACACTAACAGGTAATGTACCTCCTTGTAATCCAATTCGTTCAACCATAGGCTTATTTGGATCATACAATAGTGGTAAACGATAAGCATCTTGAAAATACATCATTGTTCGACTTAAAAAAATCATTAAATCCATTACTTGATGAATAGGTAATTCAATAACTATTTGTTGTGTTCCATCTTCCTTTTCTTTCCAAATTTGTACAGCTATCTGCATATTTTTGTTTTCTTCCATTATAGGCATACCAATAGTGATTTTTTTTATTGCAGATTTATAAGCATTTCTTCCATCTATTTTGTCATATCCTTCTGATATCATTATAATATTTTCATTCATTACTTTATCCTCCTTGCTTTTTCATCATTTAATAAACATTGTTCATACATTTTTTCGAGTTTTTCAGTATAATCATCTGTTGGATTTTCATATTTAAGAATCTTCAAAACCAATAGCTCAAATCCTTCTTTTCCATATTTATTCCATAATTCTGCTAGTCGCTTATTTGGATGCATTCCTACTGATAGTTGAAAAATATTACTATTAAAAGTTGCTTTTATATCTTTTGAAATTTCTAAAAAAGATTCATTTGTTTCTTTACATTTAAAAGAAATTACACCCATTTCAGGATGACGATTTCTCCATTCTTCTAAAAGCTCTTTTTTCCTTTTTATATCCATTATTTTCTCCTCTCCATTATTTTATTATAATTCATATATTATAATAAAACAACCTACGATTCGTAGAGTAAATCAAAATTAAATTGTCGTCAAAATCTCGATTCAGTACAAACAGTTATAATTGGATTTATAAATTATAGAGTAGATAATTTTTTATTAACTATCTACTCTATACAACTAATGTATTATTTTTTTCATTAATCCATGTTTATTACAATAAATATATAATGTTATATTATTTAAAGCTGGAATTCTTATTTCATTTCCACCTTCTGCATATAATTTAATTATTTCAAATTTGTTGTGTTTTGAATATGCAACAAAAGAAATATAATGTTTCTTTGTCATTTCGTGATTTATTTTTATTACAAATTCATCCTCTATTTTTTCTATACTTATATTATGTGCATCATCAACTTCTTCAGCATCTAATTCTGGTAATGTAATACCACAACATGTTATTACTGCTTTTCCCATTGAATGTATTATATTTCCACAAATTGGACAAACATATATTACAGATTTTTCTATATTACTTGATTTATTATTATTTATTACATAATCGCCTGACATTAGTTCTATTACTGATATGTTTAATGCTTTTGCAAGTGGTTCAATAAGCGCAATATCTGGAAAGCCTTTTGATGTTTCCCACTTTGAAATAGTCTTATCACTTACTCCTATTATGTTTGCTAATTCTAATTGAGTTAAATTTTTCTTTTCCCTCAATTCTTTTATAACTTTGCCTGTTACATAATTGTTCATTTTTATCTTTTCTTATTCTCCTTGTTTATTTTTGAAATTTCCTTAAACTTAGCTTTTTTATTTACTAAATAATTTTCGGAATTTGAATTATATTCAGTTTCTTTTTTTAGTTTTATATATTGAGTATATCTTTCTTCTGATAATTCCCCATTTTGTATTGCTTCAAGAACTTTGCAACCAGGCTCATTAGAATGTGTACAATTTGAAAATTTGCAATTTTCAATATAGTTTTCTATATCTTGAAATGTTTTGCTTATACCATCTTCTGCATCCCACATTCCAAGTTCTCTCATTCCTGGAGTATCAATAATCATTGCACCATTAGGTAACATTATTAAATTTCTTGATGTTGTTGTATGTCTACCTCTTGCATCTTTTCTTATCTCTGAGGTTTTCATTATTTCTTTACCATATAAGGTATTAACTAATGTTGATTTTCCTACTCCTGAAGAGCCTAAAAATACAATTGTATTCCCTTTAGAAAAATATTTTTTTATATCTTCTATTCCTTGTCCTGTTTTACAACTTACACTATATACATCTACTCCAATAGCAATACTTTCTACTTCATTAATATATTCTTGTTTATTTTCAATTAAATCACTTTTGGTCAATATTATTACAGGTATACCTCCTGATTTCCATGTTAAACTTAAATATCTTTCAATTCTATGTAAATTAAAATTATTATTTAGTGATTGCATAATAAACACATAATCAAAATTTGCTGCAACAAGCTGTTCATGTTGATTGTGTAGTTCATGATTTCTATCGCTAGTAGATGCTGCTCTAGAAAAAGAACTTTCTCTTTTTAAAGTTTCATAAATCATACTATCACCTAAAGCATTCCATTCAATCAAAACAAAATCTCCTGTTGTAGGATAAATACTATTTGGATTATCATAATAATAACCTCTTTTTATTTTAGCAAATCCATGACCATTATTACATACAATTTCATAACTATCTTTATGTGTTGCAATTATTCTTGCTATCATTTTATTATTATCTATACTTCCTATTAAATTACTTTTAAAACCATAATCTTTTATATTCATTTTATTTGTACTCCAATAAATTTATTTTTACTTATATTATCATAAAAGCAGATAATTATCAACTATCTGCTCTATAACTTGTAATTTGTTGCCCTCTTTATAATTTTGATATCCAATTATTTTATCATCAAATGTTAGAAATGTTTTAT
>CALXAP010000032.1 GCA_944386325.1 uncultured Clostridia bacterium | reverse complement strand
GCAGGATAATATGCAGTTATCCTTTATATTTTTTGGAGAAATACAATGTTTGATTGGGCTAAACTTTATATAAGAAAAGGAAACAATAAGTTAGCTGGTACCTTTTTTGAAGAATTGGCTATATCATATTTATCGAGCACCTACAAGCAATACTCATGGGAAAGAACAAAAAGTTCTTGGGATGGTAATAGAGATTTTACATCTATTATTTTAGATAATATTTGGGGAGAAGCAAAATATAAGAAAAATTCGACATCTTTACGAAGACAAGATATTGACCCTACCATGATATCCGGTTTTTTAGATGGAAAGGTAAAATTAGTCTTCATAATAACTAATGGAACTATACCCCATACTATAAATAATCGTATGAATGAAGTCGGAAGAAAATGCGGCTTTAATGTTATTGGTATTACGCGTAAACAACTAGAATATTGGTTGATCATCCATCCCGAAAAATATGAATACTTTTTTGGTGAAAAACTATCACATACAGAAATTGAGGAAGCTGTATGTATTGAAGATATAACATTAACCAGCCGATTAGATGCTCATTTCGTAAGTTCCTATACTGAAGCAGAATTTATTTGTGGAGATATATATGATTTAAAAATTACATTATCTTGCAATACGAAAGAAAAAGTAATGATTAAAGAAAACCTTAATTATCCCCTAACTTTCTTAGAAGATACAACCTTTAATCTCAACCCTGGTTTACACCAAAGACATGTACTAGTTAAACTAGTTCGTACAAATACTGAACCAATTACTTTAGAATTTCAGTTGCAAAATGGTAGTATTTTACGATATGCTTTAGACGTAAAAATTATATGTAATAAAAATCCACAAATTGTTTATTCTCAGCAAGAAAAAATTAAAATTGAGATATATCGTACACTGCAGAATTTGCCCGATAATGTTGCCCACTTAATATTTTTAAAAGGGAAGTTAGGATATGGAAAAACATTCCTAATGAAAGAACTAGCCAAAGAATTCAGTTCTTTATATGTAGTGCATGTTATACAGTGTGAAAAATTATATTATCCCGGTATAAATTCCGTGAAACTATGCCGCGCTATAATGTTTATTAATTATGGATTTATTTTTGAACATGGTGATAAAAATTTCTATACTTCATATAAATACTTGCTACTAAAAAACAATATTGACAATATTCTCTCAGATAATCTACTGGAGGATTTCTTTGATGGGTGTATCGATCCGTCTCTTGCACAAAAAACAATTTTATTTTTAAGTAAAAATAAAATTGTAAGAATAATAAAGAACTCTCGATTTGCAAGACGACATATCTTGTTTTTAGATGATATTCACTTATTTACCAAAGAAGAAAAGACTGTTTTTAATATGATATTATTGCAACTGAAAAATGGATATAGTAATTCTATACTACTTTTTTCAGGTGAATACTTTAAATCTAAAAAATATATTTTGTCATATGAATTGAAAGGTATGAATACGGATGATATTATTGAAAGTCTAAAAGCAAATTTAATTGATATGACTTATTTATCATATAAATCTACCATTTTAAGTATGCCAAAACAGCCCCAACTACTTAGTGAATTAATATTATTTATACAAAACAATTCGCAATCAAAACTTCCGGCCAATAATATAAATAATTATATTCTCCAAATTACTAATAATCATCTTACAAATCTTGATTTTGATCTATTGAAAGAAGAGAAAGCTATTATTAATATAATTTATCACTTTCAAAAGGGTGTTAGCAAAAAACTTCTACATGCTTTAAAATTTAATGAAAGTACTTTGGATTCTTTATGCACTAGGGGGTATCTTATTTCTTATGATAATCGCTATTTGCCATGTTATGATTATTTTTATTATACCTATTTAAATACAAATGCTCAAATTCAACCTGATAAGAAAATGGCAAGCATTTTGCATTTAATGTTAAAAAATTTTTCTCTAGATCCATTACTAGATACAATTCAAGTACAGGCTTTATTAATACAATATGATATTGATATGTATAAAAATCTGAAAATTGAATTTAAAGAAAAGATAACAGAGTACATAAATAAAGGTTATTACAAAAAAGCGATGCTTTATGGAGAAATATTTTGTTTTGATATGCTGAGTCGACCTTCAAGTTCCAATAATGCATTGGAAGCTTTATTTTATTTTGGAATTTCTTTAATCCATTGTGATTCGCAGAGGAGAGCAATAGATGTATTTTCCTATATAAAAAATAACACTCCAAAAGATTCTATATTATATTTACGAGCGTCTGCAGAATTAATTAATAATAAATATAGCCGCTTTGAAATAGAGGACTTAATAGAAATAGCTATTGTCTTAAAATATGATCTTTCAAATTGCATCCAAAAAATATATGATGAAAATAATTTAACGTCACAACAAATTCGCATTGCGTATTCGACCTGCATGAACCGTATTATGATGATATATTTTCTTGTAGGAAATTATGATTTAGCCAAACAATACTATGACGATTATCATAAATATCATTTATCTATTCCTAAGTGTAGATATTCTTCCAAATACGATTCTATGCTTTTAGAATGGGACATGGATTATGCTAGAGGAATTGGAATCCAGAATCCTCAAATGGCTCTAAAACTTGAGAAGAATTGCTTTAAAAATTTTTCAGCACATATTGATTATAGAAGAAAGACATTAAGCGAAATAGACATTATCTTTTTACAAGCAATTCTGGAAAAGGATTATAATAATGCTATCCAAGAATTAGAACGGCTTGAAAATGATTTAAAAAAACACGGAATTTTAAGTGAAGCATTTAAAGCTTCAATACGAAAAGCTTACTGTCACCTTCTAAAATATATTTCTATTCCCGAGTTTAATAAATTATCTCAGTTAAATCCATTTGTTGACGATATATATACTGAGCTGTTTCAAGGGCAATTGGATGCGCACTTAATTGTACATGGTAGAACATCATATCTTTTGAACAATCTGCTTGCCGTTTTATATATTATAAAAACTGATATACGACAAGCCACGGAAATTCTGCAAAAAAATTTAGATATAATTTATTTATGCACTGGAGAATACTGCAAAATTATTAATCATAATCTTCATAATGTAAATGAGATAGAGTATGTCGACTGGTACTTCAAGAATAAAACAATGTATCCTAATACATATTATTTAGATATTCGTGTCTGGTAGACATAACTTTTCAAAATTACTGGAAGATAAAAGTTTTATCTTCCAGTAATCTTTTCCTTTTATAGCTTTTTGCTTTAAAATCAATCGTAAAGTTGTATTTTCAATAAATTCAGAAATTCCACCGAATAATCCTTCCGCACTATTAGACACAAGTAAGCCAAAATCACCATTATGTAAAATTTCTTCTGTTCCCGGACAGCGACATGCTATGATTGGAACCTCTAAAAAAAGTGATTCCTCTATTGATATACCAAAAGATTCATTATCGGATGGACATATATAACCCATACTATTTTTTAGTTCACAATAAGGCGTAGAACAGTATCCCATTAGAAATATGCACTCATCCAAATTTTCTTGCCTTATTTTTTGCATAATAGCATTATATAATGGCCCAATACCAAAGATTTTAATTTTTATTTTCAGGCCGGAATCTTTTACTTTTTTAACGGCATCGATGAGCTTAAATAGCCCTTTCTCAGGGGCAAGACGTGTTAACGTAATAAAGTAAGGTTCTTCGGGGATTTTCTCATATTTCTCATCGAAAGACATCATCCTATCAGATAAAGGAGGATAGAATATATATTCATACTTTGGTGAAAGGAGAGGATATGTAGAATGAAATCCGTCACGAGCTGCCTTAGAAACAAAAAACAGCTTCGTAAATTTTTGATAACAAGACATTTCACATTCACAATTTTCAAACGCATTTAGGGAATGATGAAAAAAGCGAAAATCTGTATGAATAAATGCAACTTTTATCGAAGAGGAATTTGAACTAGCACTAATTATACGGGTAGGATAACCTTCTAAAAAGGCTATTTCAATATCGTATTTTTCAAAGACATTATCATCATATATTTTTTCGGGACATAATTTTATAAGTTTCTTTGTTTCATCATTTTTGACTGCAAAGATACTTGATACTTTTATATTAGAATGTTGTGGCATACTTTGGATTTGATCTCCAAAAACAAGTTTTATATGCACCTCATATTGTTCCAAATCAATATAATTCAATAATCGCAGAAACATTTTTTCTGCGCCTCCTAAAGAAAGATGCTTTAACATAAACAGAATTTTTTTCATTTGTATCCCCCTAATATATTAAATAATTTAGTGGTACTAAATTACCATCTAAATCCATTATAATATCTTTATACTGTTCTCGCAATAATATCCATTTATAATTTCCACTAAGCTGTGACATATTATCGCAAAGGAACAGAAAATTACCACCATAATTCAAAGTTGAATATGGTAAACAATAGAACAGATTAATATTTTTAAGGAATCGTTCCTGAAATTTTTGATGCTGCACGGTATGAATATTTAATTGTTTGAGAATAAACTTCCATTTGTTTGAAGTGCTAAAATCGAGTATAAAATAGTTTGAACCTTGGTATTCCAATTTCAACTGTGAACTTAAGTACTTTACTAAATCGCTTTGAATACTATTGTACCACTTATGATAAAAATGAGCTTTTTGCTTTGAAATATCATTCAATGCGGTTTTGCGTGCTCCCCCACTACAATGATAAGCGATAGCGTTTGAGCAAAAATAACAATTGTAACCATTCAATGTAATCTTAAGGGATAATTCCAACCCTTCATGTGAATTGTAATAATATTCATCAAATCCACCTATTTCTTCAATTACGTTACTTTTAACTGCACATAAAGCCATAGTTAACGCCTGACGAATACCATTTTGTTGGAGAACTATATCCTGAATTTTTCTCATAGAAAACAATTGACCACTTCTATAATCGGAAAAGACATGACCGGTACTTTGGACTTTATTTGTTTGAGGATAGACCAATAGTGGCTGTACTGCACCAATTTTTTGGCTTGACCAAAGCAAATCTAACATTCTATCAATGCATTTTGATTCAAGAAAAATATCGGTATTAATAAAGATTATCGTATCTCCATTCGCAATAGATATTCCGATATTATTGGCTTTCCCAAAGCCCGCCTTTTGTTTAAGATGAATTAGTCTAATTTGCTTGTATTTATTCGCCATATTATCTAAAAAGACTAAAGTGTCGAAGTTATTACATGCGTCATCAATTAGAATGATTTCGTCACTTTCTTTTACATGGAACAATAGCTGCTGTAAAAAATTAGAAATAAGGGCATAAGTATTATCAATTGCTACAATGTATGAACAGGTCATAATACCTCCGTATCATAGATAACTGCATATTATCCTGC
>CALXAP010000031.1 GCA_944386325.1 uncultured Clostridia bacterium | reverse complement strand
ATACTTTTATTGTACCAAAGAGGCTCATTAAATTATTTTACAAATTCTTAAATATCGTATTGAGCCGAAAAATTTATAAGATATTATTATATTAAAATCGTATGCTGTAAATTTTAACTTTTTATTACAATTCAAAGCTAAAATTTGTATGTTAAATTTTTTGAGAAATGGCTTTGTAGTGCGGGAAAACACTGTTTTCTCTACAGCTATTTTATTACATTTTTTACTCTTAATACTCTTAAAGCATTTAATATGGCAATAACAGAAACTCCTACATCTGCAAACACTGCTTCCCACATTGTAGATATCCCCAATGCTGCCAATATTAAAACCGCTATCTTAATAAATATTGCAAATATAATATTCTCTTTTACTATTCTCATTGTTTTTTTAGATAATTTTATTGCCTTCACTATTTTATATGGCTCATCTGTCATAATAACAATATCTGCTGCTTCTATTGCACTATCTGCACCTAATCCTCCCATTGCAATCCCTATATCTGCTAAAGCTAAAACTGGGCTATCATTTATTCCATCTCCTACAAATGCTAATTTTCCTTTTTCTGATTTTTTCTTTAATAATTCTTCTACTTTTTCTACTTTTCCATCTGGTAGAAGTTCTGTATATACCTCATCTATGCCAAGCTCTTTACTTACACTTTCTCCTACTTCTTTTTTATCACCAGTTAGCATTACTGTTTTCTTAACATTGTTTTTCTTTAGTTCTTTTATTGCAACTATAGAATCTTCTTTTATTGTATCTGCAATTACTATATATCCTACATATTCTCTTTCTATTGCAACATGCAAAATAGTACCTATATCATTACATTTTGAAAAAATAATTTGATGTTCATTCATTAATTTTTCATTTCCAATTAATACATCTTGCTCTCCTATTTTTGCTGAAATTCCAAGTCCTGATAATTCTTGTGTTTTAATTATTTGTTTTTCTTCAATTGCTTTTCCGTATGCTTTTTTTATAGATTTTGCAATAGGATGATTTGAATAATATTCACTATATGCTACAATTTTTAGTAATTCTTCTTCAGATATTCCAACTGGTTTTACTTTTTGTACTTCAAATACCCCTTTGGTTAAAGTTCCTGTTTTATCAAATACAACTGTTTCTACATTTGACAGAGCTTCTAAATAATTACTTCCTTTTATTAAAATTCCCATTTTAGATGCACCACCAATTCCTCCAAAGAAGCCTAATGGTATGGATATTACTAAAGCACATGGGCAAGATACTACTAAAAATGATAAAGCTCTATATATCCAATCACTAAAGTTTTGATTTGATAATAAAAGCGGTGGTAATATTGCTAAAAATACTGCAATAATTACAACTATTGGTGTATAATATTTTGCAAATTTTGTTATAAAATTTTCTGATCTAGATTTCTTACTACTTGCATTTTCTACTAAATCTAGTATTTTACTTACTGTTGATTCCCCAAATTCTTTTGTTACTTCTACTTTTATAACTCCATTTAAATTAATACATCCACTTAATATTTCATCACCTTGGGCTACCTCTCTTGGCATACTTTCTCCTGTTAAAGCTTTAGTATCCAATGTAGTTTTTCCTTCAAAAATAACACCATCTAATGGTATTTTTTCTCCTGGTTTTACAATTATAGTTTCTCCAATTTTTACTTCATCTGGGTTTACTTTTTCTACTATTCCATTTCTATATACATTTGCATAATCTGGTCTTATATCCATTAAGTTTGCTATTGATTTTCTTGATTTATCTACTGCATAATTTTGGAATAATTCTCCTATTTGATAGAATAACATTACTGCCACAGCCTCTGGAAATTCTCCTATTCCAAATGCTCCTATTGTTGCTACTGTCATTAAAAAATTTTCATCAAATACTTTACCTCTAAAGATATTTCTTACTGCTTTTCTTATTATTTCAAATCCTACTATAATATAACTTATAATAAATAATGTGTTATTTATCCATACATTTTCAAATTTTACAACCATAGAAAAAACAAATAGAATTAATGCTAGAATTATCTTGATTAATTTCTTTTTCATCTCTTTAAGCACCTCCTATATTTTTTCTATTGTTACATCTGGTTCTTCTTTTTTTATAATTTTCTTTACCTTTTTAATAATTTCATCTTCATTATTTTCATCATATTCCAATACCATTCTTTCTGTCATAAAGCTTATATTAGCACTTTTTATTCCATCTATTTTTTGAATTGCTCTTTCTAAACCACTTGCACAATTTGCACAATCTAGTCCTTTAATTTTAAATTTACTACTCATTTTATATTCCTCCAAGTTAATATTATTTTTTATGCTCTATATGTTCTTTTGCTATTTCAAAAACTTGTTTAACATGTTCATCATCCAACATATAATAAACTTCTTTACCTTGTTTCCTACACTTTACAATTCCATTTCTTCTCAAAGTTCCTAATTGATGTGATATTGATGATTTACTCATGCTTAGAACATTTGCAATATCACATACACACATTTCGTTATTATCTAAAACAAATAATATTTTTGCTCTTGTTGTATCTCCTATTATTTTAAAAAATTCTGCTATTTTATTAAATACATCTTGTTCAGGCATCTTTTTTAATGTGTCATCCACAACATTTTGATGTATTACATTACAATCACATATAAATTCATTCCTTGACATTTTATTCTCCTTTTTATATAAATGAATGAGTATTCAACCTTTTATTATATTATAGTTGAATACTCATTCATTTGTCAATATTTTTTTGAAAATATTTTTTTATTTATTTATTTGTTAATATTCACAGATAAAATTATATATTGAATTTTTTGAGAAATAACTTTGTAGCGCGGGCGAACAATGTTCGCCCCTACAACTATTCTGTTAGATTTTTCTATATTTTGATTTGTAGATTTTTATATAATAATATAGAATAAATTTTGAATGCGATTGGAGATGTTTATAGAATTTGTTATATAATTTAATGAGGAATGTTCATGGGCAAAATCTTTGATTTTGAGCCTGAATAAAAGAGGCTCATTAAATTATTTTACAAATTCTTAAACATCGTATTGAGCCGAAAAATTTATGAAATATTATTATATAAAAATCATATGCCGTGAATTGTAACATTACGATATTGCTATTTACAACTAATTAAACAAGATAAAGAATTTATTCTCTTATTTCATCTAAAATCACTTTATAATTTTTATTATTTAAAATAGACCCTTGCATTCCTATTATTAAATCTTTATTTCCATCTAACGAATTAAATTTTAATATTGTATAATCTTTATACCTATATTCTATACTTCCACCATCATTATAAACAGAAGCATCACAAAATCCATATTTTTCATCAAGCTTTGCTTGATCTAATATACTTTGAATAGTTATTTTCTTTTCATTTAAAGCATCTTCTAATGAATATACCATATCTTGTTCTATTGTAATTATTACATCTCCTCCAAATGTATATAATCCATAATCAATATTATCAAATTGATTTATTTTTGCAATTTGTTTTATTTCATTATCTTCATTTTTTATATATGTTAAATTATAATTTTTTACATATAAAGAACTGTCTAAATTATACTCAAATATTAAAGGTATATCAATTACATCTATTAGCTCTGCATTAAATATAACTCTTACTGTGTTTTTATCTGTTGTTCTTTTTATTTCCCAATGCCAAGTATCAAATTTTTCTTCATTACCATTTTTAGTCATTTTATAATATCCACAATATTTTTGATAATCTTTATAATTCCAACTTTTATTAGGAGTAACAGAATTTACAGTTGTATTTTCAGATGATGTATTAGATTTTATATCATTTTCACCTGGTACATATTCTAATATAGTTATTTGTGTGTTACCATTTGAAATCTCATTTATTTGCAAAGTTGAATGTTCTTTATTGTATGTATTTTTTAAGAATGTATCTAACAAATTTTCATTTTGTATTTTTCCATTTTCAATAATTATAATATCATCTCTAGTATTTGTATTTTGTTCATCGTAACAAAATACTGCTCCTGCAACTACTTTTCCAAAAGCAAACATATCTATTGTTTCAATATCATTTGTATCTTTATAATATTTAACTTTTACAAAATACCCTAATCCATTATAGTTTTCTGAATCTGATTTTACTGCAAAAACAGGTAATTTTCCATTTGAAACATTATTATAATCTACATAAAATATGATTCCATATATCACTGCCAATAAAATTACTACTATTCCTAAAATAATAAAAATTTTCTTTTTCATATATACCACCTTTTTCCTTCCTATTATTTAGACAATTTCCTTAGATGTTTTAGTTGGTATTTTATAAAAAAATATAAAGTTACTATTAAAAATATAATAGATATTCCTAAAAAACTATACCCTATACATTGATTATAATTATTATTTGGCTGTTCTTGATAAATTATATTTTCTTGTATAGTATTATTTTTGTCTTGTATTATGTCTGTATTATCATTTGAATTTTGTATATTATCTTCTTCTTTAGTAGAAGAATTATATAATTCATCTTGAAATATATGATCATCAGATACAATCGAATTTTCTGTATTCTCTTGCACTGTCACATTTTGCTCTATACTTTCTTCTTGAATAATATTTTTATTTTCTTTTTTTGATAATAATATTTTAATTCCTATTACAAAAGATATTATACTCATTACTAAATTTCCTAAAACTGTTTTTAATGAATATATACTCTTATAATATCTCCATTTTACTGTTCCAGCAGGCTCTTTTAATAATATTCCTATTTCTTTAAATGAAAAATCAGATAATAATTTTAATGATATAATTTCTTTTTCTTTTTCATTTAATTTACTTATTATTCTATTAAATTCCATATAATCAATTACTTTATTTAATTCATTATTATTATCTGATATTTCATATATTTTTTCTAATGAAATATTATTTTTTTTCTTTTTAATAAAATTAATTGTTTCATTTTTTGTTATTGAATAAAGCCATGAAGCACAATTATTTGTTGGGAGTTTAGAATCTTCCATTTCGTATATTTTTGCAAATATAATTTGCATGATATCTTCGCTATCTTCTTTATTTTTAGATATAGTAAATGCTATACCATAAACTATTCCCTTATATTTATTATATAGTTCTTCAATTCCTTGTTTTTTATTTTGCTTAATATCATCAAAAATTTTTTCTAGTTCTTTTACATCTATTTTCAAAACTAATTCTCCTTTATATGTTATTTCATTAGTATTCTTAAATAGCCTATAACAATATTTAATAATATTTCCGATAATTATAATTGTGTATCAACTATAAATTTTTTATTTTTTTCTTATTTTGTTTCTATTTATATTGTTTTTATAATATTTTATCATATTTTTTTATTAATTTTTCAGAATTTATTTTACATTTATAATTCAAATTTTATAGTCCACTGGACTGTTTTTGCCTCAGTTTCGGGCTAACCCTGTTAGCCCAAAACTTGGCAACCTCCTTTTCGATTCC
>CALXAP010000030.1 GCA_944386325.1 uncultured Clostridia bacterium | reverse complement strand
TGTATATCATCCATCACTATTTCTCCTTTGCCGTTTTCATTCGTAAATATTGTATCATTTACGAATGAAAACGGCAAATCAGTGTTTTTAGTTCTATTTCAAACATAGCACCGCCACACACTCCACATTACTTGTAAAAGGAAACATATCAACTGGTTGAGCAGTATCAATACTATAATTTTTATCTACTAATAACTTAATATCTCTTGCAAAAGTTGCAGGATTACAACTAATATAAACAATCTTATTAGGCTTAATTTTATTTAATACATTAATAGTATTTTTATCAAGCCCCTTTCTAGGAGGATCTACAAAAACAATATTTGGTTTATATTCTATTTTATTTAATATATTATCTAAAACTTTTTCTATATCACCACAGAAAAACTGTATATTTTCTATGTTATTTATTTTTGCATTTTCAATTGCATCTTTTACTGCATCTTCAACTATCTCAATTCCATAAACCATCTTGGCAAATTTACTAGCAAAAATCCCAATTGTACCAATTCCACAATATAAATCTAAAACAATATCATTTCTATTTATATTTGAATTTTCAATTGCTATATTGTATAAAACCTCTGCTTGAACAGAATTTACTTGATAAAAAGATAATGGAGATATCTTAAATTTATAATCACCTAAAATATCATATATATATCCATCACCAAAAATAGTTTTATTTTCTTTTCCAAATATAACATTTGTATTTTTTAAATTGTAATTTAATACTATAGTTTTTATATTATTATATTTATTTGTAATAAAATCTATAAATTTCTTATTTATAATACATTTTTTATTATTTAACACAAGAATTAGCATTATTTCATTTGTTATATTTCCATTTCTAACAACTATATGCCTTAAATCTCCACTTTGATTTTTTTCATTATATGGCTTAATACCACTTTCTATGAGATATTTAAAAACATCTTGCGCTATTATATTTGCATTTAAATTTTGAATACCACACAAACTATTTTTAACAATATCATGACTTCTTCTTGCATACACACCCATAACAGGTTTTCCTTGCTTGTCTATTCCCACAGGATATTGCAACTTATTTCTATAATTATATGGATTTCCCATGCCTATAGTATTTTTTACATTTACATTATATATTTTCTCTTTATTTAAACAATTAATTACTATCTCTTTTTTTAATTCTAAAGTATAATTGTAATCCATATGTCTTAAATTGCAACCACCACATTTTTTATATGAATTACAATCTAAATCTTGAATTCTATATTTTGATTTTTCTATAAAATCGATTATTTTTCCTATAGCATATGAAATCGTTTTTTTTATAATAATAACTTTTACAACTTCTCCTTTGATTGCATCAGGAACAAAAATAGTAAAACCATCTATCTTACCAATTCCCTCACCATTAAAACCATTATCTTCTATGCTTAAAATATATTCTTTGTTTTTTTCTATACCCAATATTAAATCTCCTTTATTATCCAAATAAACTCATTTGGTTGCTTTCACTCATTCCTTTTAAACAACCTACATTTCTTAATATTTCTATAACAGATTTACCTGCTTTAGAACGTATTTGTAAATCGCTTATAGACATAAACTTACCATCTTTTCTAGCTTCTACAATACTTTCTGCTGCTACAGTTCCTAATCCTGCAATACTATTTAAAGGAGGTCTTATACCATCATCCTCCATTATAAATTTTGTAGCATCAGATTTATATAAATCTATTGGTAAGAATTTATATCCTCTCTCATACATTTCTAAAACAATTTCCAAAATAGCATACATATTTTTATCTTTTACAGTTACATTATTCCCTTGTGAATCAATTTCTTTCATTTTATTTTTAACTCTTTCTTCTCCATTTGTCATGATCTCACTATCAAACTCATCAGCTCTTATAGAAAAGAATGCTGTATAATATGCCTTTGGTATATGTACCTTAAACCATGCGATTCTAAAAGCCATAGTTACATATGCAGCAGCATGAGCCTTAGGAAACATATATTTTATCTTTTTACAAGAATTAATATACCAATCAGGAACATTATTTTCTCGCATAACCGCTTCTTGCTCTTCAGTTAATCCTTTTCCCTTACGAACACATTCCATTATTTTAAAAGAAGTTTTTGGAGGCAATCCCATTTTTATTAAATATATCATTATATCATCTCTTGTACAAATCGCCTCATCTAGTTTTATAGTACCAGCTTCTATCAAAGATTGAGCATTATTTAACCACACATCAGTACCATGAGATAATCCAGAAATTCTTATTAACTCCTCAAATGTTTTTGGTCTTGTATCAACTAACATTCCCCTAACAAATTTAGTTCCAAATTCAGGCACACCATAGCTTCCTACTTCTGAATTGATTTGTTTTGGTGTTACTCCCAAAGCATCTGTAGAACTAAATATTGACATAGTAGCTTTATCATCAAGAGGTATTGTTTTAGGCTCTATTCCAGTTAAATCTTGTAACATCCTAATAACAGTTGGATCATCATGACCTAAAATATCCAATTTTAATAAATTTTTATCTATAGAGTGATAATCAAAATGTGTTGTAATAATATCTGAGTTAGGATCATCTGCAGGATGCTGTACAGGGCAAAACTCATATATTTCTCTATCTTTTGGCACTACTATAATTCCTCCTGGATGTTGCCCCGTTGTTCTTTTTACACCAGTACAACCTGTAGCTATCCTACCAACTTCTGCATTACTTACAACTATTTGTCTTTCTTCAAAATATTTTTTTACATAACCAAAAGCTGTTTTTTCTGCAATAGTACCTATTGTTCCAGCTTTAAAAGTTTTACCTTTTCCAAATAAAACTTCAGTATATTTATGTGCTTTTGCTTGATATTCTCCAGAAAAATTCAAGTCAATATCAGGCTCTTTATCACCATCAAACCCTAGAAAGGTTTCAAATGGTATATCCATTCCATCTTTTTTTAAAGTATGACCACATTTTGGACATTTTTTATCTGGCAAATCAAATCCATTTTTATAACCATAATCAGTAAAATCGGAATACTTACAATGTGGACATCTATAATGTGCTTGCAGAGAATTAACTTCTGTTATACCTGTCATATTTGCAACAAATGAAGAACCAACAGAACCTCTTGAACCAACCAAATATCCATCTTCATTAGATTTCCAAACTAGTTTTTGAGCTATTATATACATAACAGAAAATCCATTTTTTATTATAGAATTTAATTCTTTATCTAATCTTTGTTTAACTATTTCAGGTAATTCTTCTCCATATAATTCTTTAGCTTTTGACATAGCAATATCTTCAATTTCTTTTTCGCATCCTTCTATATGTGGAGGACATTTATCTGGAGAAATAGGACATACATTTTCACACATATCTGCTATTTTATTAGTATTTGTAACAACTATTTCATATGCTTTATCATAACCTAAATATGCAAATTCTTCTAACATTTCATTTGTTGTTCTTAAATATAAAGGAGCTTGATTATCAGCATCATCATAGCCTTGACCTGCCATTAATATTCTTCTATAAATCTCATCTTGTGGATCCATAAAATGAACATCACATGTAGCAACAACTAACTTTCCTAATTTATCTCCTAATTCTACTATTTTTCTATTTATATCCTTTAAATCATCTTCGTTTTTTACAGTTCCATTTCGAATCATAAAATCATTATTACCTAGTGGCTGTATTTCCAAATAATCATAATATCTTGCAATTTCTTCTATCTCTTCATCTGATTTACCTGCTACTATAGCTCTGTATAGTTCTCCCGCTTCACATGCACTACCTATAATTAATCCATCTGAATACTTTTCATAAAGACTTTTTGGGATTCTTGGTTTTTTATAAAAATAGTTCAAATGTGAAAAAGATATTAATTTATATAAATTTATCAATCCCTTTTGAGTTTGAGTTAATATTATTGCATGATAACTGGGTAAATTTTTTACATTTATTTCTCCTCTACATTTTTCATCTATCTCATTTATTTTACTTATACCCTTTTCTTTCATCATGGATAACATAACATTAAACACCTTTACAAGTGTAATAACATCATCTAATGCTCTATGAGCAACCTCCACTTTTATGCCTAAATTTTCAGCAATAATACCCAATTTATATTTTTTATAATCTGGGAATAATTCTTTTGCTAACCTTAATGTATCAATATACGTATTATCTAATTTATATCCAATTTGCTCTGCATTATATCTAATAAATCCTATATCAAATGATGCATTATGAGCTACCAACACTGCATCTCCCATAAACTCTATAAATTTAGGTAAAATCTCTTCTATAGTTGGTGCATCTTTAACCATGTCGTCTGTTATATTAGTAATTTGAACTATTTTATCAGGAATTGGTTTTTCTGGATTAACAAAACTTTCAAAAGTATCTATTATTTCTCCATTTCTTAATTTAACCGCACCCAATTCTGTAATTTTTTCTGTTTTAAATGAAAGTCCTGTTGTTTCAATATCTAAAACACAATAATCTACATCTAAATCTTGATTATTTGATAAAAATACACTTGGACTCTTATCTGGAACCAAATATGCCTCTACTCCATATAAAACTTTCATACCATTTTTCGCAGCAGCTTTATTTGCTTCAGGAAATGCCTGAACAACTCCATGATCTGTTAATGCAATTGATTTCCATCCCCATTTTGATGCTCTATTAATTAAATCTGTAACTGATGTAACAGCATCCATTTGACTCATTTGAGTATGCATATGTAATTCTACCCTTTTATTTTCTGCATTATCCATTCTCTCTTCTTTTTTTATACCTTCTGTTTCAATAACTGTATTTGCAATAAATCCTATTTCTTTAGCAAAATTATCAAACCCAGCAGTTCCAGAAATTCTTACTCCTTTAGCACCTTTTAATCTATCTAATATTCTTTTTGTTTCCTCTTGCTTAACAAATATCTTACAAGTTATAGAACTTGTTCCATCATATAAATCAAAAAATATAATTGCTTTATCATTTCTTATATCTCTTGAATCTGTCTTTATAATTTGTCCTTCAAGTGCAATTTTTTTATTATCTATTATAATATCTTTTATTGTTTCTACTTCTTCCTTTATTGTGGCATTTCTACCATATATAAGTGGACTTTTATCGTCTTGCATTATTTCTACCTTTTTCTCATTTTCTTTTTTTGTATTATCAATTTCATTTTTTTCTACTTTTTCAATATTTTGTTTCTTTTCTTCTTTAGCCATTAACTCCATTTCTTTTATATGCCTAATAGCTTCTTCTTCTAACTTTCTTTCATACTCCTTTTGTTTTTCAACACTTTCAACATTTATATCTTCTATATATTTTACTTTAAAATTTTTACCATATAGATTTTTAAGTAGTCTTTCTAAGTCTTTATCTATTTTTCTCGCATATAAAAAATCTGCTCCCTTAACAGATAAAGTAACTATAGCATTATTATCTTGTATTTCTATACTACTATTTTTTAATATTCCAATTGTTGTAGGATATCTTCTAATAAGATAGCATGATATTTTATCCCATTCATCAGTCATATTTGCAATTGAAATACTATTACTATAATTAATATTTGTTATAACATCATTTACACCAAACCTACTTTTTAAATATGTTTCGAACTCATATAATTCTTGGGCAGTTATATTTTTATCTGAATCTAAAGACATCTCTAAGACATTTGTTTTTTTAAACAAACTAATTTCTTTTATTTTCATATCTAATATATTGCTTTTCTTATTATAATCAGTAAAAACATCTCTTATAATTTTTATTACATTAATAGTTCCAATGCTCATTGTTATATCCCTCCAAATATCTTATAGAATTCTATCACAATAGATTATATATTTAAAGATTTTTAATTCATTATTTCTTATTTTTTATATTAAATATTATAATAATTTTTTTATATATTAGTACTCATACAATTGTATAAAAAAATAAGAAAATAAATTTCTTATTTTTTAATCTATTTTCTTATTCATTATTATTATTATTTATTTTATTTTACTATTTAATAATTATTCGGTAGTTTCATCTGGATTATAGTCCCAAACTATATTTGCATTACAATTCTTGTCCCAACCGCCAATACCAATCTATTTCATTGCTTTCTGAACATTCAAAGTATATAGTCTGATCCTCTCCCCAATTTTGAAAAGCTCTGTCTCCTATATATTCAATATCTCCTGGTATTATTATCTCTTTTATACCATTACATCCAGTAAATGCATATTCTCCTATTGTCTTTAAATTTCCTTCTATATTCACTTTAGTTAAACCACTATACCTAAATGCCCCATATCCAATATCTACTACATTTTTAGGTATTGTTATTTCTGTCAATCTAGTACATTCATAAAATGCATCTTTTCCTATTATCTCTAAACTATCTGGTAATCTTATTTCTTGCAACCATCTACAGTCATAAAATGCACCTTCCTCAATTTTAGTAACTCTATTTGGTATATCAATTTTCCATAAATTTAATCCAGAAAATTCATATCTATTTATGGTATCTATATTATTTGATAAAACTATTTCATATAAATTATCTTTAATATATTCATTACCTGTTCTATAAAAATCTGGCTCTTCACTATACATTGTTTTTTCTACTGTATTTGGATATACTATTTTTCTTATATCAGGAAATCTTTGATATCCACCGTATTTTCCTGTTCCATATATTGACAAGTTAACTTCAGTTATTTTATATAATTCGGAATCTTGTGTTGTATCTCCGTTTTCGACTAATTGTCCATCTTTATTTAATCTAACTTGATATGGTATGATTAATATATCTTTTACTCCTTCATGCTCAATCTCATAATTAGTATCTATTATTTTGTCTTGTTCTGCATCGTATCCATTTATATACTCTTGTTTAATACCAGTTATTCTTGCTGTTTTACTTGGCAATCTATCCATATATGTTGTCGCAACTGACCCATCATTTATTATTTCATATTCAAATAAATCTAATGGTGCTATATTGTCTTCTGCTCCTTCTTCACTATATACTGGTTCTAGATCTATTTCTTCTTTATTTTTTTCGTTTATTTCATCTATTATATCTTGCTGTTTTTTATCTGCATTTTCATATTCGTTCATTGCAACCTGTGTTTTGTCTATTAAGCCCCCTCCTGTTATGTAGCTTATTGTTAGCCCTGCTAGTATTAATAATAGTATTATTGTGATTACTAGTACTACTAATGTTATTCCCTTTTCCTTTGTATTTTTATACATTTTTCCACTCTCCTTTTTATAATTTATACAAATTATATCCCACATTGTTAATTTTTATAACAGTTACCAATCATTTCATTTATTTTAGCAATGCAAATTCATGCTAATATTAGTAGCACTATTTGGGTTATGAGTGCAACCTTCGGTTGCGGTGAATAGTGAATAGTGAATGGTGAATGATTAATGATTTTTGATTGTCTTAAGTATGCACGTGTATTTTGGATAGTGTGGTCAAAAGAAGGAATGACCTCACACTTCGCGTGCAAATTCATTCCCTCTTTCTCTATCTTTCAATTTTATCTATAAACTCTAACTAATTTACTTGTCTTAGTTATCGCTACCAGAGTACAGCGCTACACATAAAAGCCGACCCTGATACCGTAAGCCGTTGTCGACGGTATAGCCTCCATCACCGTAGTAACGAATGGCTGCTGGAAAGGATGTCCCCAACAGTGTAGTAACCGCCTCCTCTAGACGCACGATAAGTGCCTGTAGAATAATTTTCTTGAGTCCACTCAAATACATTTCCTGCCAAATCATATATATTATTTACTTTCCAATATTCATTTATTCCACTTGGCTGTCTACTACCTGAATTTTCTGCTGCTCCTCCTACTGAATTACTGCAATTCCCCCAACTTCTACTATCACTCTGTATATCTTCTATTGCTATTGTTTGTAAAGGTTCTCCTACTGTATCTGCTCCTAT
>CALXAP010000029.1 GCA_944386325.1 uncultured Clostridia bacterium | reverse complement strand
GTATTGATTTTTTTTAGCAAGTTTCATTCAGGCTCAAAATCAAAGATTTTGCCCATGAACATTCCTCATTAAATTATTAACAAATTCTAAAAACATCTCCAATCGCATTCAAAATTTATTCAATATTATTATATTAAAATCTATAAAATATAAAATAGAAAAAGTTAATAGAATAAATGTAGGGGCGAACAGTGTTCGCCCGCCAAACAAAGCCATTTCTCAAAAAATGAATATATAATTATAGCTGTGAATATTAAAAAAATGAAAAAATTTCAAAAAAAGCTTGCAACATTATGTAAAGTATGGTATACTAAAGATGTTGGAAAATTAATTAAGTCCTCATAGGACATCTAGTGTAAACATTTAAGGGAGGAATAAATATGTTTAATCGTTTTAACGAGAGTTCTGTTTTACCAAAGGAAGTCATTTTATTAGAAAAAGAACTGGCAAAAAAAATCGTAAAGATGGCGGAATTTAAAGTCCTGTTGGTTAAATGTGAAAACGGAATTTCTTCGTCTCCATATCGCTATAATGTAATGATTGGCGACTCTATTTATGGAGTTGCAAAGATTTTGGTAGAGAAGTTTGGGGATGATTTGGATGAAATTTCAAATTTGAAATTCTCTGAAGCATTTTCTCGCAGTGTAGAAGATAGGTATTTACCTATCAACAGAGCTCATATTGAGCAGGAAAAATTATCGAAGGAAGAACTTTTCCAGTTATGGCAACATGACAGGAAGATGTTAAGGACTTTATTGAAAGAATTGAAAGCCATAGAAACGATGGCGAGAGGTTAAACATAATTTACAAAAATGGAGCTATTAATTAGCTCCATTTTTGTATGTAAATTTTATTTTAAAACATCATACTTACTACTTTCAATAATATCATTATCATTATATTCAGAATAATATCCAGTATATATATATGAGCTTACTGTAGCTTGAATACTATATAAAGAAAACATTATTAGTGGACTTAAACAAGTAAGCAAAGCTATGATAATAAAAAATTTACGATTCGACATATCAAACTCCTTTCATAATATTTATCATATGTGTAATGGGCATATTAATAATACAATAAATAATTACTCTTATCGCAAAAAGATATAAAAAGTTACATTTTTAAATAATTTTATGCATAATTGTAATTATAATAGTTTTAGTATTAGGTTTTTCATCATCATAATAAGAAAAATATTTGCGTAATCTATCAGAATTGCAATTATAATACATGTATAAATTTGCTCTATTAATATTACATTTAATATTGTGTATGGATTGTTCATATTTTTTTGCAAGAAATGGATACACATCTCTATTTAGATTATCTAAATTCATATTATTATGAATAATAGTATATTGTATTGCATCAGCTAAATATTTAGTTCCTTTATAAGAAGTGTTATATCCTAAATAAGATATTTCATCTAATACTTTTTGTCTTATTATGTGAATGTTTTTATTGTTTTTATATTCTATTAGTTTATTTATTTCATTTGCTATATCAGATAAATTCATTTTTTTAGAAAGAACATTATATATTAAATTATTGTTATCTGGATCAATTTTATTAATAAGTTTACTCCCAGATATTACAATAAATGATTTTTTATATTTTGCTTTAGCATCAGCAGAAAGTTTTTTTAATACTTGTAGTCCATTGTATATAGGCATATTCATATCTAATAATATTATGTCTATGTTTTTACATGAATTTAATATATCTAATAATTCTTTTCCATCTATTACAATATTACAAATTCTAATATTATTGTTAATAGTATTAACACAATCCATTAAAGTTTTTGCATAATATAAATTATCTTCTGCAATAAGAATATTAACCATAATTATCTCACCCAATATATTAGATAGTAGTTTTATATAAAACAGGTGCATTAAAATTAAAAAAATATCTTTTTGTATCTTTTTATATCTTTTTGTGTCCTAATTTGTTATTTATACTGTCAGTATAAATATAAAGGAAGGGTGATTTAAAAATGTCAATTGTAAAAAAGATTATGTATTTAATTGTGGGAGCAATAATGATGTTTTCATTAATTGCTGTTCCTACACAAGTAAAAGCAAATGGAATTAGTACATTTGCATATTTTGATCCAGCTCCAGTGAGTTTTTATGGTTCATGTACAAGTGTTTCAAATCATTATGATGGAGATTATATGGCTGTTGAAGTTACAGCAACAGCAGAAGATGGAAGATCAAGAGAATTGATAGTTGAAGTTTATGTGGAGTATACAAATACAATACATAGATTTAGAACATATACAGATGGTGTAACTAGAAAAGCTGATTATATACCTATAGCAGGTGGAAGTGATGCAGTTATTACAGTTACTTGTTCAGATAGCTCTGTAAGGGTAACAATGGATACAAAAATGTATAGTTGGTAATAAAAATAAATATCCACTGATTGTTATATCGGTGGATATTTATTTTTGTATAATTTCACAGATTCATTTGTATAATTTTCTGTTAATATTATTTCACTTATATTATTAAAAATATCTTTATTTATATTAAAATAAATTAAAAAATTGTGATAACCATTATAATCTGTACCTAAAAGTCTGCGATAATTATTGATATTATTAGACTGATATCTAAATCTAATATTGATATTTTTTGTTTTATATAGTAAATACATACCAGTATCTGTTAGAATACATTTTTCTATTTTAAAATCATTATATTCCTTTGAAGTATAAAATTTTAATATATCTGTATCTATAAATTTATTTATAATATTAATAGAATAAGAAATTTTTTTATTAAATTCTATATTTTTATTTATATCTATATTATAGATAACTAAATTACTAAAGGTAATGTTAATTTTTGAAATATTATTAATACCATTTGTCATTAAATGTAGTAATTCTCTCAAAGAATTTTTGTTGTCAGATTTTATTTTATTCCAGCCAGCACAGCTTAATATGTTATTTGTATTATTAAAACTATAGTTATCACCATCATAAATCACATTACCATCCTGATCTGTTAATTTCAAATCTGTAATTGATATTCTGTAGTTTTCATCTATTTTTTTATTAGAATGAAGATTAAATACCAAATATAAATTTAAATCATCTAACATCAAATAATCTACTTTAATACTATAATTATCATCAATAGGTATATAATCCATATCAACATTTTGTATATAATTCTTATTTGCAATTGCATCTACAATACCACTGTTATCAATATTAGTAGATTTTAAATCAAATATTTCACTAAAGAAATTTATTATATCTTTTGCAAATATTAAGCCAGTTGTCATTGTAAAACATAATAATACAATAGCTGCTATTTTAGAAATATTAAATGAAGAATGTTTTTTCTTCTTGTATAGAGCTTCATCTATAGCTTTTGAGGTTTCAATTGGAACATCTTCATTGCTATTTTTAAAATAGTCATATAATAATTCATCTATTTCATCTTTTGGATTATTATTTTTATTATGTTCCATTTGCAACACCTCCTTTATTCTTAAGCTTTTTCTTAGCTCTAGTTATTCTACTTTTTATAGTATTTGGACTAGTGTCTAAAATTTCAGCAATTTCATTAATAGAATAATTATTGTTATAGAATAAGATAATACAGATTTTCTCTTCATAATTTAGAGATTCAAGTAAATTATTAACATCAACTTTAGTATCTATACTTGAAGTATCTGTATAAGTTTCATTTGGTGTGCTTTTAAATTTAAGTATTTTATCAAACAGTATGTTTTTCCTATTTTTCTTTTCATAAATTTTGTTACATTCATTAATCAAAATCTTAATAATCCAAGTTTTAAAGAATTGAGGATTTTTTAAAGTTTTCATTGATTTGTATGCGATAATCATTGTTTCTTGTATTGCATCATTTACATCTTCAATATTATCTAATCTAGTCTTTGCAATTCTGAATAAATCACTTTGAATAATATGTATAAGTTCTGTAAATGCTGCTTTATCGCCACTGATTGAACGATTAACTAACTCTTCCACAGAAAAATTTCCTCCCTATTGTATATATTCAAAATAAATTTATAACATTAATAGTATAGATATATAAATAAAATTTGTCTACTAGTATAATAAAAAAAAAGCAATAAAATAAAAGTAGAAAAATGTCGAAAAATGGCATACGAAAAAACTTGACTAAACTATAACAATAATATATTATTTATACAAGGTTAAAGTATCTTAATCTTCAAATCTTTTTACAAGATATCGACAAAGAAAAACTAGCCAATAAGGCTAGTTTTTATATTTCTATAATTAAATTTGAATCTTCATTAAAATGTATGTTTTTAATTTCTGTATTTAATAATTCCTCTCCAGCATCTCCGAACAGGTCCATTATATATTTCTATATTATTTTGTAATACTGTTATATTTAATAATCTAATCTCTTTTATTTTCATAAATATCACCTTCTATAAAATATAAAAAAATTATACATTAATTTACAAAATATATCAATATTTTAAATTATAAAAATTCACATCAAAAATAAACCGTACAAAAAGGATATATATAATGATTTATCGTCAAAATGATAGCTAGGGTCTTCCTAAATGCCTTTGACTTCTAAATTATTATATATATCCTTCTTGTACTTCTCTATAACATTCCTCATTAAATTATATAACAAATTCTATAAACATCTCTAATCGCATTCAAAATTTATTCAATATTATTATATTAAAATCTATAAAAAATATAATAGAGCAGTTGTAGGGGCGAACAGTGTTCGCCCGAACTACGAAGGCATTTCTTAAAAATTTAACATATAAATTTTATCTGTGAATATTAACTCTAAATTATAAAAATTCACATAAGTGGATATAATATGATTGACAAAAAAATTTAAAGTAGTATAATAATTAGAAGTCTAATTATATTTCCAAGGGGATGTATTAAATGAATGGTGAAAAAGCTTTTGTAATACATGAATTAATTAAATCTATTTTAACATTAAATAGGCAGTACGTATATAAAAAAATGGGAAAAATAGCTGTATATCCAGGTCAACCAGTAATAATAAAAACAATTGCAGAAAATGAAGGAATCAGTCAAAAAGACTTATCCGATATTTGTTATAAAAGACCTGCTACAATTACAACAATGATTCAAAAAATGGAAAATCAAGGTTTTATAAAAAGAGTGCAAGATGAAAAGGATAAAAGGATTATAAGATTATATATGACTGAAAAAGGAATGCAATTTCATAAAGCTTGTAAAAATATGTCTAAAGATTTAATAAAAAGAAATTTTAAAGGAGTAACTGAAGAAGAATTAGATTGTGTTTATAATGTATTAAAAAAAGTAAAAAAGAATATTGAAGAAGAAAGAGAGGAATTTAAGTGTTAAAATTACACAGATATTTAAGGCCATATATTTTTATATTAATTTTAGCAATATGTTTATTATTTGTGCAAGCAATTGGAAACTTAAAATTACCAAGTCTTATGTCTGATATTGTAAATGTCGGAATACAATCATCAGGAATAGAGAGTGCTACACCAAAAGCTATTAGTGAAAATGGTATGAATTTTTTAAAAGTATTTATGACAGAAGATGATATTAATTTAATTAATGAAAATTATGAATTAATTCAAAAAGGTAATAATGAGTATGTAGAAGAATATCCAGGTGTTATGGATAAAAATATATACATATTAAAAGATGTAAGTGATGAAAATTTAATAAAGTTAGATAGAGTGTTTGAAATATCTACAAGAACATTTATAGATGTTATGTCAGAGTTAAATTCAAAAAATGAAGATAAATCTATGGAGATAACAGATAATACTCAAATAGATTTTTCAAAAATATACGCTATGCAACCATATATAGAGAGTATTGATAAATCTATAATAAATGAAGCAAGACAAAAAGCAGAAAGTATGGATGAAAGTTTATTAGAACAATCAGCTATAGTTTTTACAAAATTATTTTATGAAGAAATAGATGTTGATGTATCTAAAATACAAACAAATTATATTTTATGGGTTGGCTTGAAAATGATAGGTGTAACACTACTTGTAATTGTTTCAGCAGTATGTGTTAACTTTATCTCTACAAGAACAGCTACAAGAATTGCAAGAAATATTAGAAAAGATGTATTTAAAAAAGTTCAAACTTTTTCAGATGCTGAATTTGATAAATTTTCAACATCTTCACTTATAACAAGAACTACAAATGATATAACACAAGTACAAAATATAATTATTTCAGGAATAAGAATAATGGCATATGCTCCAGTTATGGGAATTGGTGCAATAATTATGATTTTAAATACTAATACTAGTATGACATGGATACTTGTTTTAGCTTGTGTTTTAATACTTATATTAATTGCAACAATATTTGCTCTTGCTATGCCAAAATTTAAAAGATTGCAAGAATTAATAGATAACATCAATTTAGTTTCTAGAGAAAATCTAGAAGGTGTAATGGTATCTAGAGCATTTAGAACTCAAAGATATGAAGAAAAAAGATTTGATAATGTAAATAAAAAATTAACTAAAACAAATCTATTTGTAAATAGAGTTATGGTATTTATGATGCCAGCTATGACATTAATTATGAATGGTATTACTTTATTAATTGTTTGGGTAGGTGCACATCAAATTGCTGAATCTGCTTTAATGGTTGGTGATATGATGGCATTTATGCAATATGCAATGCAAGTTATAATGTCATTCTTAATGATATCAATGATATTTATTATGGTACCAAGAGCTTCTGTTTCTGCTAATCGTATTAATGAAGTATTAGAAACAGAGCCTGTAATAAAAAATCCAAAAGAACCTAAAAAATCAAATGATAAAAAGAAAGGTATTGTTGAATTTAAAAATGTAAACTTTAAATATACAGGTGCAGATGAATATGCATTAGAAAATATTACATTTACTGCAGAGCAAGGTAAAACAACAGCCTTTATTGGTTCTACAGGTTCACGGTAAATCTACTCTTATGAAATTAATTCCAAGGTTTTATGATGTAACAGATGGAGAGATATTAGTAAATGGAGTTAATGTTAAAGATTATGATTATAGTGATTTACAAAAACAAATAGCATATGTACCACAAAAAGCTAGTTTATTATCTGGTACAATTGAATCTAATTTAAAATATGGAGATCAAAATGTAAGTAATGAATTTATGGAAAAGTGTGCAGAAATTGCACAAGCAAAAGAATTTATTGATAGCAAGGAAGAAAAATATAATAGTCCTATAGCTCAAGGTGGAACTAATGTATCTGGTGGACAAAAACAAAGAATATCTATTGCAAGGGCTTTAGTAAAAAATGCTCCTATTTATATTTTTGATGATAGTTTTTCTGCATTAGATTTTGAAACAGATAGCAAACTAAGAAAGGCATTGAATGAGTATTTTAAAGAAAATACTATATTAATAGTAGCTCAGCGTGTAAGTACAATAATGAATGCTGATCAAATAATAGTTTTAGATGAAGGAAAAATAGTAGGAAAGGGAACACATCAGGAATTATTGAAAAATTGTCCTACTTATTATGAAATAGCATCATCACAATTAGAGAAAGGAGAGTTATAATATGGCAGATAATGAAAATAAGTTTGCTGGCGGATCTCCAGGACCTGGTGGAAGAAGAAAATCAGTAGAAAAACCTAAAAATATGAAAAAAACTTTGAAAAAATTATTTCAATATTTAGGGAAATACAAAATAATGATATTTATTGCAATTATATTTTCTATTTTATCAGTAATATGCGATATAATAGGACCTAAAGTTTTAGGTGATGCTACTACAATAATATATGAAGGTGTAATGAATATTATTGCAGATAATGGACTTGGAATAGATTTTGCTGGAATTTTAAATATAGTTATAATATTAATAGTATTATATTTATTAAGTGCAGGTTTTTGGTATATAGAAGGATTTATATTAACAAAGGTAACTATGAATGTTACTTATAATCTAAGAAAAGATATATCTAAAAAAATAAATAGATTGCCTTTAAAGTATTTTGATAAAAAAAATCATGGAGAAGTTTTATCATATATAACTAATGATGTTGATACTATTTCTCAAAGTTTGGGGCAGAGTATTTCACAGATTGTTTCATCAATTACCACTTTAATAGGAATTGTAGTAATGATGCTTACAATTAGTTGGAAAATGACTATATTTGCATTTTTAGTTTTACCAGTATCAGCTTTTTTAGTTAGTATTGTTGTAAGAAAGTCACAAAGATATTTTAAACAGCAACAAGAATATTTAGGGCATGTAAATGGTCATATAGAAGAAATGTATGCAAATCATACAATTGTTAAATCATTTAATGGAGAGAAAAGTTCAGAAGAAAAGTTTTCAGAATATAATAGTCAATTATATAAATCTGCTTGGAAATCACAATTTTTATCAAGTTTAATGCATCCTATTATGAATTTTGTTGGAAATTTAGGATATGTAGTTATATGTATTTTAGGTGGATATTATGCAACTAATGGAATTATTACAGTTGGTAATATACAATCTTTTATACAATATATGAGAAGATTTAATGAACCAATTTCTCAAATTGCAAATATATCAAATATATTGCAATCAACTATAGCAGCTGCAGAAAGAGTATTTGAATTTTTGGCAGAAGAAGAGGAAATACCAGATACAGATAAGCCTGCTTCTATAGATAATGTAAAAGGTAATATTGAATTTAAGAATGTTCATTTTGGATATAATGAAGACAAAATTATAATTAATGATTTTTCAGCAAAAGTAAATGATGGAGAGACAATTGCAATTGTTGGTCCAACAGGTGCAGGAAAAACAACTATAGTAAAATTGTTGATGAGATATTATGATGTAAATAGTGGCGAAATTTTATTAGATGGAGTAAATATTAAGAATTTTACAAGAAACGATTTACGTTCTGAATTTGGAATGGTTTTACAAGATACATGGACATTTAATGGAACAATAATGGATAATATTCGTTATGGTAAACTTGATGCAACAGATGAAGAAGTAATAGAAGCTGCAAAAAAAGCACAAGTTGATCATTTTGTTAAAACATTGCCAGATGGATATAATATGATATTAAATGAAGAGTCTAACAATATTTCTCAAGGACAAAAGCAATTATTAACAATTGCAAGAGCATTTTTATCTGATCCAAAAATATTAATACTAGATGAAGCAACATCTTCTGTAGATACAAGGACAGAAATATTAATACAAAAAGCTATGAATAATTTAATGAAAGGTAGAACAAGTTTTATTATTGCACATAGGCTTTCTACTATAAAGGATGCAGATAAGATTCTAGTTATGAATGATGGAGATATTATAGAACAGGGAACTCATGAAGAATTGCTTGATAAAAAAGGATTTTATTATAATCTATATAATTCACAATTCGAGAAAAAAGTTAGTTAGATATTTATATAAAAGCTTTTACAATCATTTGTAAAGGCTTTTTGTGAATTTTATCTTAATTGTTATAATTTACGGTGTATGATTTTGATATAATAATATTTCATAAATTTTTCGGCTCAATATGATATTTAAAAATTTGTAGGGTGGCGAACTTTGTTCGCCCGCAATATAGAGGACTTACTAAAAATTTAACATATAATTTAGCTATTAATAGTAACTCTCAATTGTTACTATTCACGGCATACGATTTTGATATGATAATATTTCATAAATTTTTCGGCTCAATACGATATTTAAGAAT
>CALXAP010000028.1 GCA_944386325.1 uncultured Clostridia bacterium | reverse complement strand
TCATAATAAAAATAAGTATAATAATCAATTATTTATTAATAATTAATTACTATACTTTTATTGTACCAAAGAGGCTCGTTAAATTATATTACAAATTCTTAAATATCGTATTGAGCCGAAAAATTTATGAAATATTATTGTATCAAATTATTATGCTGTGAATTCTAACTAAATTGTAAAAAATTCAATAAAATTTAAAATAAAGTATTGCTAATTTAGTAAATTTATGGTATTATTATTAAGAAATCTTTTGTCGATTTTTGTAAAAATAGGAGGAGGATAAAATGAAAGCAACAGGTATTGTAAGAAAAGTAGATGAATTAGGGAGAGTTGTTATACCTATAGAATTAAGAAATAAATTAGGTATAAAAGAGAAAGATCCAATCGAAATATATGTAGATGGTTCTTGTGTAATATTAAAAAAATATCAACCTAATTGTGTGTTCTGTGGAGGAACAAAAAGTTTAATAGAATACAAAGATAAACTAGTATGTGGCAAATGTCGTGAAAAATTAAACGAAGTAAAAAATATAGAATAAAAAAATTATTTCAGTACTATATGTACTGAAATATTTTTTGCCTAAAATAATTAAATCTATTATAAGTTATAAGGCTTTCCGATTTTTTTATATTTATTTACTATTAAAAAAATATTTATAAATTTCGTTTTTAGGGACATTTCTATCTTTTGCAATTTGTTTAATAATGTCCTTTTTAGATAATCCTTTGTTACTATAATATTCATAGTGCGAATCTAAACTTAATGTATTAAGATAATTATTATCAGAAATTTTTTCAGTACATCCTTCAACAATAATAACAAATTCTCCTCTAGGATTAGCTATAGTTTCTAAAATATCTGAAATATTACCACGTATAAATTCTTCATGAATTTTTGTTAATTCCCTACATAAAACAATTTTTCTATCACCTAATATTTCTTGAATAGCATTTAATGTATTTATTAATTTATGTGGTGCCTCATAAAATATAAGTGTGGTTGTATAGTTTTTTATTTCATTTAGCTTATTAATTTTATCTTTATTGTTAACAGGAAGAAAACCAAAAAAAGAAAAATTAGAGGCAGAAATACCAGATGCAATTAGTGATGATATACAAGCACAAGCTCCTGGGATTGGTATAACTTTTATATTATTTTCAATAGCTAATTTAACTATTTCCTCACCAGGGTCAGATATTACGGGTGTACCTGCATCAGAAACTAATGCAACATTTTTACCTTCTATTAATTTATTTAAAATTATTTCACCTTTATGCTTTTCAGTTTGCTTATAATAACTAATTAATGGCTTAGATATTTCAAAATGATTAAGTAATTTTAATGTGTGCCTTGTGTCTTCAGCAGCAATAATATCTACTTCTTTTAAAGTTTTTAATGCTCTTAATGTAATATCATCTAAATTACCAATAGGAGTTGCTACTAAATATAAATTTCCAAACATAACAATACCTCCAGAGTTATGATATACAAGAATTAGAAAAAAGTCAAATAAAACAAAATCCAATTATTTATTATATATTTTTAAAACTTCATCAGTATATGAACCATCAAGATTGTGTAAGATAAGATTGTTTTCAAATTTTAAAAAAGATTTTGCATTTTTTATTCCTTTTATAAGTACAAGATTAGCAGGTTTATTGATATTTGGTTGAACAAATTTTATAATTTTTGGTTCTATATTATATTTTCTCATAGTACATATTATGTCACATAATCTATTTGGTCTATGTACCATATAAAAACTACCATTGTTTTTTAATAAATTACTAGATACTCTTAAAATATCATCTAAAGTACACTTGATTTCGTGTTTAGATATTAATTTATTTAGTGATTCATTTTGAATTCCTGTATTTACTTCTTTATATGGTGGATTTGTTACAATACTATCAAAAAAATTATTATTTAATATTTTATCTAAATTATTTAAATCTGTATTATATACTTTTATAATGTCTTGTAAATTATTTAAAATAATACTTCTTTTAGACATTTCTGCGACATCATATTGAATTTCAACAGCACTAATAGATTTAGGAAAAACCTTTTTACTAAGTAAAATTGAGATTATTCCTGTACCAGAACATAAATCTATAATATTGCTATTATGTTTAATATCTTTGGCAAAATCAGATAAAAGTACTGCATCTATTCCAAAACAAAACCAAGTTTTATTTTGAATTATTTTTAAATTTTCAAATTCTAAATCATCAATTCTTTCATTGTCTTTTAAAATCTTAAACACCTCTTTTAAATAAAATTACACAGAAAAAATCAATGTGCATATTATATAACAATAAGTATAAAAAGTCTATAAAGTAGGTGGATGCAAATGGGAGAAATAAAAAAGAAAAGAAAATTTGATTTTATAGCAAAAAAAAATAACACAATGAAATCTTTAAATGAAGTTGAATATTTTTTACGTAATATCAAGAAAATGAAAAATTGTATAAATATATATAAAATATTTAAATAACGTAGTACAAATTTATGTACTACGTTATCCATCATCATTGGAATCGTCATTATATTCGCCAGAATCGTCAGAGTAATTGTCATCATCATAATCAATATTATCATAATGATCATAATCATCGTCATCAAATACCTCATGGAAGAGATAAAGTAAACCAAAAAATGCAAATAGATTATAAAGAAAACTATGTCCATTTTTTTGTGTATGATGACTTTTATTATTATGAATCATTTTATAATTGTGTGAATCAGAGTTATCATAAATAAGAGAGTTATTTGATACAATAATTGCTAGCATCAATAAAAACAAAGCAGAAAGTATTAAAAAAACTTTTGATAAAAAAGTATATTTTAAAAATTCTGAAAAGAATGCTAACAAAAATAAACCGACAGCAATTAATAGAATATAAAAATATACTATTTTGCCTTTTTCCTCTCTCTTGATAACAAAAAATCCCATTACATATGCGTAAATATTAATAGAAATAATGCTTCCAATTACAATTAATATCATATAGAATAATGTATTTAAAAACCGCATAATAATCCCTCCAATTAAAGAGAAATAATGATATTAATTTACAAAACTATTTTAACATATTATGTTAAAATATACAATTATTTTTTTACAAAAGGTTCAGTAAAATTAATGTAATTATCTTTAAAACTAGAATTTGCAGTTCCATCAATTGTAATACTTATAGAATTAATTTCTGTTAATTGTGTTAAAGTATTAACAATAGAATATATAGTATTTGCTTCTTCTGCAGCTCCACCAGAGTGATTTTCTATAAATTCCTTAGAAAAATCAATTATTGCAATATCACCTTGAATTGTTACATTATTAACTTTAGTTCCATCAGGTATTGTTTTAGAAAGAGAAGAGTTTTCAGGACCTTCAATTAATAAATTTAATAAAGAAACACATGGATCAGTAATTAAAATCTTGGCGTCAACACTTCTATTTTCAGCTTCCAATTCACCAGTAGATTTATTTAAGAAATATAATTTAACAATTGTACTTCTAAATTGCTCATCAGATATTTCTTCTTGAGGTGTATATTCATTATAATAATCAACTTTGTTATTTTGTAATTTAGTTATTATGTAAAAGCCAGCACAACCTAATATAGCAACAATAATAATAATAGAAACAAACATTTTAACTTTTTTGTTATTCATATAAAACCCTCCAATAAAATTATATATATAAACTATAATATTAAAGACAAGTTTGAAATAGAACATATATTATTACAGTTAAATTGAAAAAATCTAATAGAATATCTGTGTGAGGAAAGCAGTGTTAGCCAACCACTTCGAAGAAATAGTTTTAAATAGAAATTCACATCAAAAATAAAACGTACAAAAAGGATATATATAATAATTTATTGTCAAAATGATAGCTGGGGTCTTCCTAAATGCCTTTGACTTCTAAATTATTATATATATCCTTTTTGTACTTCTCTATGAACATTACTCATTAAATTATATAACAAAATCTATAAACTATAATATAGAAAAAATTAAAATCAAATAAAATGATACTTGATTTTTCAAATAAATTACATATAATATATATAACTTATAAAAACAAGGAGGAATGTGGGTGAAAAAAATAAAAGATCCTGTCAGTGGATTTACACATCTAGCAGGAGCAATTGCTTCTATAGTAGGACTTGTATTTTTAATAATATGGGCAGCAAAATATGGTGAAGGTGCGTGGGATGTAGTTTCCTTTACTATTTTTGGAGCAAGTTTAGTTTTATTATATTTTAGTAGTGCAAATTATCATTTATTTAATGTGGGAGAAAAAGCAACAAGAATTTTAAGAAAATTAGATCATATAATGATATATATTTTAATTGCAGGAAGCTATACGCCTATATGCTTAGGACCATTAAGAGGAGGCTGGGGATGGAGCATATTTGGAGTGGTATGGTTTTTAGCGATAGTTGGCATATTTTTAACAATATTTTGGATAAATGCACCTAGATGGCTTACAACAGGAATATATCTTGGAATGGGCTGGGTTGTAATTGTAGCAATATATCCAATGGTTGTAATATTTTCGCAATTAGGACAATTATCATCATTATGGTGGCTAGTAGCAGGAGGAATTTTCTACACAATAGGAGGGGTAATATATGGATTAAAGTGGCCTAAGCTCAAAAATAAGTATTTTGGATTCCATGAAATTTTCCACATATTTATATTATTAGGTAGTTTGTGTCATTATTGGTTTGTAATAAGATATGTGTTAAATATGTAAAAATAAATGATTAGTGATAATTTTATTTGCAAGAAAAACTAATATATTTTTTATGCAAATAAATATATTCATTTATATTTACTTTACAAATGGATGTAGCAATTTCATTGATTATGACAATATTGTGATATTTAACAAGAAGAATATTTATATATTATAGTTAAAATTTAATAATAGGGTTGTAGGGGCGAACAGTGTTCGCCCGCCTTGCTAAGAATTACTCAAAACATTAATAATAAATTTCCGTATGAATGGTATAGAATATATAAAAAAATAAAAGTAAATTTTCTAAATTGGTTTTAGAAAGTTTACTTTTATTTTTCATATAAATGTTAAAAAAATGTAAAAAAAGAAGAAATTTTGAACTTCCGTAAGAAAAAATATAAATTAAAAACAAAAAATATTGTCTAATTTACATAAAACGACTTGTAAACCATTGTTTAAACATACAAAAAATGATAAAATTATATATAAAGTTTACTAAATATATAAGTATATATAAATATATATAGTTAGGGGGAAGAGATGCCTAGAAGGAAAACTATAAAAATAGTACTTATAGTAATTTTGATATTAATATTAGTAATAATCGCAGTAAGGGCATTAATACTTTACAATGAAAAACAATCTCAATTTGAAGAAAAAAGATATGATACACCAGCAGATTTTTATACAGTTGAAGAAGTTGCAAGATATATGGATTGTGAATATATAAGAGAAGAGGAGCCTAAGAATGAATCATATGATTTAGATATTTATTTAAAATTTAAATATGATTTATACACAGATGGTGCAAGTAATAAAGATTATTTTTATAGAGCAATTGTGTTATTTACACAAGTTACTGAATATCAAAATATACGATTGATTGATGAAGAAAGAGATATATTAATTGCAATATACGGAGATCCTGAAGAGAAGAAAATTAGTAGATTATTTATAAATGGAAAAGAGAATTATTTTGGTGAAACAGATACATTAAAAGAATTAGATAAATACACAAGTGCAGCGACAATTAGAATAGATGTTAATTCACCATTACTACAAGATATTATAAAAAATGACTGGGATACTACTAAAGTAAATTTGGGAACACAAGAGAGTACATTAGATGAATATGAGATTTATTTTGATGAAGGATATCGTGTTAAAAAAAGAGCAACAACTATTTTTAATATAGAATTTACAGACAAGTATACAGAGCCAGTTGTAAATAATATAAAAGTAGGTACAAGTTTTGAAGAAATTCAAAACCAAATGGGAACACCAGCATTTGGTGGAACAGAATATAATTTTATAGGATATATGAGCTACAATTTATATGTATTTTTCTGGAAAGATAGAATTTCTGTATATAAAGTGGATAGTATGACAGATGAGCAACAATTTCTAACATTATTTCAAAAGTTTAGACAAGATTTAGATTTAAGAAGTTTTGTTAATGCTCTAACAGATATGTGGCCAGATTATAGTGAATATGCATATGATACAGATTATTTACATTTAACATATATATTAAAAGGAATTGAAATAAAAGTAAATATTGATATGGATAATGGTGTTACTTTTTATAGTAATTACAATGGATCATATTTACAAGATTTAATACAGCAAAAAGATAACTTGCCAGAATATACATATTTTAATAATGATAATTTAGTGTATAAGAATGAGTATTCTAAAACAAGAACGCAATTAAATAGAGATTATGTTATAAGTAATTTTGAGGGAGAAAAAAATATTTATGAAATAAATATGTCGAGAAATATAGGGGGAAAACAAATTATATATGAAAAATACAGCAATAGTTATGTTATTTATAGAAAATTTAATAGTGATAATACATATAAGATATATATAATTTCAATTAATGAAGATTATCCCGACTCAGAAATTAATGAAAATATAAGTTCATATTTATGGCTAGATGACATTAAATTAATTTATAGTATAAAAAATAAAGGAATTTATTTATATAATGCAGAAACAAGGGAGAAAAGCACAATAATAGAAGGACAAGATAATTTTGAAATAAAAGATTATGCAAATAATAAAATATATTTTGATGACAAAGAGATGCTATATTTACTAGATTCTAATTTACCACAAAGCTATGACAGTATAATATGGTTAGATAGCGAAAATCTAGTATATAGCATAAGAAATGTAGGAATATATAGATATAATATAAATACAAAAGAAACTAATACAATAATAGAAGGAACGGAAGAATACAATTTAATAAAATATGAAAATGGAAGAATTTATTATGATAATACAAATATAATTTATTTATTAAATTAAGCAGAAAGGAAGTGATAATATACATATGAAAAATAAGAAGATAGCTATAAGAATATTGTTAATATTAATATCTATATTATGTATATTATTACCTACTAAAGTATCTGCAATGTCTCAGGAAGAGGCGGGGGAGTGTATTGCAAAATATGCTATTAATTTTGCTAGACAAAATGGTAGTCGAACAGAATATTATAATTATGATGCTGCTAAAAGATATTACTCAGTTATGACAGGACAACCAAATCCTAATACAAATACATATGTATTGGAATGTTCTAGTTTTGCTTCAATGGTATTAAAGCAATCAATAGGATTAAAATCACCGGATGGTGCAGTTGAAAATAATAATGGAAGTTCTATGTTCTGGGATAGTTTAGATGGCTCTTATCCTACAAGCGAACATTATTATCCTGAGTTATTTGATATTGTGCAAGGAGATTTAAAACAAGGAGATATATTAGTTAATGATCATCATGTAATGGTATATGTAGGAAATAATTCAATAGTACATTGTGATGGAAGAGGAGCTGGTATAGGTCAAGGGGGTATATCTTTTGAAAGCATAGATAGTTATAATGCAACAGGACATAGTGATGGGTGCTCATATTATGCATTTCGATTAAAGGCAACTGTTGCTGAAGGATTATCTGAAGGTAATATTGGTGGTGGAGATTTCGAGTGGCCAGATATAGGAGCAGCAGTTGATGCAATAAAAGCTTGGTGGAATGAAGATTTATTAGAAAAACAAGAAGATATCCCAATAGGCACACCATTATCAGATGAAGAATACAATAAATTATACTATAAAGGAATTGCAACATTAAAAGGAACAACAACAGAGGAAGAAGATACAGATGACTGGATATTCCCTAGTTTAGCAGATATAACAGACTGGATTGGTGGATTTATAATTATGCCATTCAGGGCTGCTGTAACAGGATGGGCAAATGTTGTACAAATAGCTGTGTCACAATATATAAATTATGCAGCAGGTGAAGAAACAGCAGATGGCATAACATCAATAATGGCTGACATGTCGAAATATATGGACAAGTCTATAACTCTGGAGAAAATAGTATATAATGAAATACCACTGTTTGATGTAAATGTATTTTCAGGAAATGAAGCGGGAGGAGAAACAGTAAAAGATGATACACTGGTATCAGCAATAAGAACACTTGTAGCAAACTGGTATTATGTGTTTAGATTAGTTGCAATAATTGGACTATTATTAATACTAATATATATTGGAATAAAAATGGCAATAAGCACTGCTGCAGAAGAAAAAGCAAAATATAAAACCTTATTTGTAAATTGGCTAATAGCTTTTGTTATTGTATTTTTCATGCAGTATTTTATGGTTTTTGTAATGCAAATAAATCAAGCATTAATAGATATATTCAAAGAAATAGGAAAATCATTGAACCTGTATGAAACAGTTAGAACATTAACATGGGAAACAAAAATGACTACTGGAATTATAGCAACTGCATTATATGTAATGTTAATATACTATATGCTTAAATTTGTAGTAATGTATTTCAAAAGATTATTCATAGTAGTTATATTAATAATTTTAGCACCACTAGTTGCTGCTAAATATGCAATAGATAAATTAAGTGGCAATAAAGATACACAATCATTAAAAGTATGGGGACAAGAATATGTATTTAATGTATTAATGCAATCAATACATGCTTTAACATATACAATATTTACAGCAGTTTCTGTAGATATTGCAAAAGCAACAACAAATTCTACAAGTGATGTATCATATTTATTTGCAAATGTTGTACTTGTAATAATATTCTTTAGATTTATGATTGAATCTGAAAAAATATTAAAACATATGATGAAATTAGTAACAGGACCAGGTGCAGATTTTGGAGATGCAAATTCAACATCTATACGAGATTTATTTGGATTAACAATATTCTCACAAATAATGAGAGAATTAAAACCATTCTATAAATTTGGTAAATTTGTAGGAAGAAAAGCAATTAAAAACAATTATGTAACAAGTAAAATAAAAAGACCATTTAGAAGCATGTCAAATTACATACAAGATTCATATGTCTTATATAATACAGAATTATATAAAAATAGATTAAGAAGTATTAATAGTATAAATTTCGATACAGAAAATGCTTACTCTAATTTAAATATAGTAGGGCTAGATGATAAACTAGATAAAGTATTAAGACAAGATTTAATAAATAGAAAAGAATTATTAAAAGATTATATAGGAACAGATTTCAATGTGCTTTTAGGAATGGGTAAAACATTTGTTGGACTACCAATATTCTTAGCAGAATCTCCTCTAGTTGGAGCTGAATTAATGCTAGTTGGATTAAGAACCGTAAGGGTTGCAATAGGAAAACCAGTAACAGGATATAGAAAACCTCAGCAAATGTCTAGTAAATGGTATAAATCACCTGTTGCAAGAGGTACATATAAAACAATGGCAACGATATTATCTGCAGGAACTGTAAATGTTGCACAAGGTATATATGAAAGATATAAGGGTGAAAATGAATTAATAGACTTAAAATTAAGTCAAGCAGAAATGTTATTAATGGCTAGAAATGTTGAATATAATATGAAAAATGATTTAACATTCTTGAAAGATCAATCTTTCCAAGGATTTAATGAAGGTGCAAGTACATTACAAAAGAGTATGGCAGAAATAAATGAAAAAGAATTATTGTTAAATATAAGAGAATCTCAATTAAGTGTTCCAGAAAGCGAAATATTAAATGAGGTTCAAGAATATAAAAAGCAAACAGGAAGATATACATTAAATAATGATGATATGAATAATATTATCAATAATATAAGAAATAGAGAAAATCAGAAATTACAATCTGGAGAAGGCGGAGTTAAACTAACTAATAAAATTAACAATAATATGGATGCAGAATTTGTATCTGGAATTGTAAATAATGTAAAAGGTGACAATAGTGGATATAGTAGCTTAGAATTAAGCCAAGAATCATTAGAAATTATGTCTAATAATTTAAGAGGTAGAATTGAAGAGTTAGAAGGTAAAGAAAATAAAACAGAACAAGAAATAGAAGAAACAAATACATTAAAAATAGCATATTATATGATTAAACAAAAACAAATTCAAAATATAGATGAAAATGAAATTAACGAATTAGGAAATATGACAAATAATATGCAAACAATAATAAGGTCTTCAGAAGAAAATAGTAAAGAAGATGAGATAAGAACAGTAGTATATAATGTATTAAATGATAGAAAACAAAAATTAGAAAATGATTTAAATAAATTTAGTGAAGATTTTACAAAACAACCAGAACCGATAATGGAGCCAGGAGAATCTAAAAATGACTTAAATCAAATAAGACAAAAACTAGAAGAAAGATTGGATGAATTAAACAAACAAGAGAATTTAGATGAACAAGGAGTACTAGAAAGAGAAGCAACACAAAGAGCATATAATATTGTACAATATGATATAGAAATAAATGAATCAAACAAAGAATTAAAGAAAGATACAAAAGAAATAGCACAAGAAATAATGAAAAATAACAGTGAAATTTCCGAAGCAACAACAATAAAAATGAATACACAGCAAGATACAATAAATGAAGAAACAGGAACGAAAAACACACAAGAAAATAGTTCAAATTATACAAGAGAACAGAATGTAAAAGAAGAAACAGGCGGAATAAAAAACGGAGAAAATGTAAAAGAAACAGTAAAAGATAATATTTCAGGAGTGGAAGTAAAGGAGACAATACAAACTAAAATACAAGAAAAAGAAGAACCAATAAGTGTAAGAGAAGTAGCACAAGAAATGACAAATAATAATGAGACAAGAGAAGAGCCAAGAAACGTAAGAGAAATAGCACAAGAAATGACAAATAATAATGAGACAAGAGAAGAACCAAGAAACGTAAGAGAAATAGCACAAGAAATGATGAATAATAATGATGCAAGAGAAGAGCCAAGAAATGTAAGAGAAATAGCACA
>CALXAP010000027.1 GCA_944386325.1 uncultured Clostridia bacterium | reverse complement strand
AAAGAAGATTTAAAAGTATTTTCTAAAGAGGCTAAAACCTATGGAATTACATATTGTGCATTAAGAGATAAAAATAGTAAAGAAGAAAATGCTATGATAGATGTTATAGTAAAAGAAGATGATGCTTCAAGAATAAATAGAATAGTAGAAAAGTTTAAACTAACGACAGTAGATACTGGAAGAATAGAATCAGAAGTTACAAAATCTATTGAAAATAGAGAAGCACAGAAAAAAGAAATGGGGGTACAAGAAAAATCTAAAGAACAACAATTAGAAGAAGTATTATCTGACAAGCCATTACGAAAGGAACAAAATACAAATGAAAATTTCAATGTGGCAAAGACAGAAAAAAGCCCTCTGTCAAAGCCTTCCTCAATGACTTCAAAGATGCAAGAAGGGGTTTCTAAAGAAGTAACAAAACCTTCTGTAAAGAAAGAACTTGCAGAATTAAAAGTAGAGGCAGAAAAATTAGATAATCAAAAGAATAAAGAAAAGACAAAAAATAAAGCTAAAACAAATAAACAAAAGAAAAGTAAAACCAAAACAAAATCTAACAGATAGGAGGAGTGCAAATGGAAGAAACAAGAACTATTACTTTAGATAAGTATGATTATAAATTAATGTTAAATGCTTTAAATGAATTTAGAAATAATAAATTAGAGCAAAATATTGATACAGAAATAATTGATAAATTGATTATAAACTTATTAAATGCCCCTAAAAATAAGAAGTTTTTATCATTGAACAAAAATACAAGAGGAAAATTTACAGTTGAGGCAAGATGATAAGAAAATTGCAAAAGTGTTTTATATAATAGGTATAGTACCAATTATATGGACAGCTCTCCTTGTAGCACCTTATATAAATAATGGAATAATAGGAGTTCTAAAAAATTGTGGCAATATTTTTAGTAAACCTTTTAATATATCAATAACAGAGAATAGTATAAAAACTGTTCTTATTTTTTTGCTTATTTATATATTAGCAATTTTAGTATATGAATCTACAAGAAAAAATTATAGGAGGAGAGAGGAAAATGGATCAGCAAAATGGGGCGATGCTAAAGAATTAAATAAAAAATATAAACAGCCTAATAATTATAATAAAATATTAACTAAAAATGTTTCTATTGGATTAAATGGAAAAAAGCACAGAAGAAATGTAAATGTATTAGTGATAGGTGGATCTGGAGCAGGTAAAACATTTAGCTATTGTAAGCCAAATGTAATGCAATGTGCAACTTCCTATGTAGTATTAGATCCTAAAGGAGAGATTCTTCGTGATACAGGCTATCTATTAGAGAAAAATGGGTATGAAGTCAAAGTATTGGATTTAATAAATATGGAAAAATCACATTGCTATAATCCATTTGTATATTTAAAAGATGATAATGATGTTCAAAAGTTATCAACTAACTTGTTTAAATCAACTACACCAAAAGGTAGTACAACAAATGATCCATTTTGGGATACTGCTGCAAGTATGTTATTATTAGCTTTAATATTTTATCTTAAATATGAAGCTCCACCAGAAGAACAAAATTTTACTATGGTTATGGAATTACTACGAGCAGGAGATGTAAAAGAAGATGATGACGATTATGTTAGTCCATTAGATATGCTTTTTAATAGATTAGAAACAAAAAATCCAGAACATATAGCACTAAAATATTATAGAAGTTACCATAGTGGATCAGCAAAAACATTAAAATCCATACAAGTAACATTAGCTTCAAGATTAGAAAAATTTAATTTAGAAAGTATGGCACAATTAACGCAAACAGATGAATTAGATTTAACATCATTAGGAGAAAAGAAAACAGCATTGTTCGCAATAATACCAGATAATGATACATCATTTAATTTTCTAGTTAGCATATTATATACACAATTATTTCAACAATTATTCTACATTGCTGATTATAAATACGGAGGAAGTTTACCAACACATGTGCATTTTGTAATGGATGAATTTGCAAATGTAAGCCTGCCAGATGATTTTGACAAAATATTATCAGTAATGAGATCAAGAGAAGTTTCAGTTTCAATAATATTGCAAAATTTAGCACAGTTAAAAGCACTTTTTGAAAAGCAATGGGAGTCAATAGTTGGAAATTGTGATGAGTTTTTATATTTAGGTGGTAATGAACAAAGTACGCATAAGTATATAAGCGAATTACTTGGAAAAGAAACAATAGATACAAACTCTTATGGTAGAAGTTTTGGCTCGCATGGTAATTTTTCAGAAAATGACCAAATTGCAGGTAGAGAGTTATTAACTCCAGACGAGGTAAGATTACTTGATAATAATTATGCTTTGCTGTTTATAAGAGGAGAAAGACCAATAAAAGATTTTAAATTTAATCTAAAAGAACATTTTAATAGTTCACATACGCCTATTGGCAATAAAAATGTAAAACCATATATACACGGTGGAACAGAAAATGCAATAGCTTCAATTTCATTTGATATAGATGATATATCATTTAATACTGAAGAATTAAATAATTTACAAATTGATGAAATTGAGGTAGAAATACTATCAAATGAAGAAATAGAAAATATGTATAAAGAAGATATTGATAATAGAATTATCAATTAACCCAGAGTATAAAATTTTAAAATATACTCTGGGCTTTTTTTATGCCTAAAAATAAATATTATGTAAATAGAAAGCGAGGTAAAATCAATGAAAAATATGATAGAAAGAAAAGAAAAAGGAAAGAAAATTATTAAAAAGATTTGTAAAAGAGGTGCAATAATTATAGGTTATATAATTGCATTAAATGTTGCACAACAATTAAATGTTTTCGGAGCAAATGATGATCCTCTTACAGTAATAAATAATTTGTCAGATTTTATATTTGGTTTAATTAGAGCTGTGGGTATGATTATTCTAGGCTTTGGAGTAGTACAAGTTGGTATGAGTTTGAAATCTCATGATCCTACACAAAGAGCAAACGGAATAATGACTTTAGCAGGAGGTATAGTAATTACATTCTCTAAAGAGATTTTAAGTTTAATAACAGGTGGTTAAAACATAGGCAGATATAATATCTGCCTAAAATTCATTTAAGGGAGGCGAATATATGTTAAAGAAATATCAAATTATATATGCAGATCCACCCTGGAAATATAATAATAGAGCTAATAATAATACTAAATTCAAAGGAGGAGCTGGAAATCACTATAATTTAATGACTATGGAAGAAATAAAAGGACTTCCATTAAGTAATTTGGCAGATGAGAATTGTGCCTTATTTTTATGGGTAACATTTCCAATGTTAGAAGAACAAATAAAATTATTTAAGGAATGGTCGTTTGAGTATAAAACTTTGGGTTTTAGTTGGATTAAATTAAATCCTAAAAATTTGCAACCTTTTTTTGGAGTTGGATTTTATACAAAATCAAATTGTGAGGTCTGTTTATTAGGTATTAAAGGTAGAATGAAACCTATCAGCAACAAAATATCAAGTGCAGTTTTATCTCCTAGACGAGAGCATAGTAGAAAGCCAGATGAAATTAGAGATAGAATAGTGGAACTTTTTGGAGATTTACCAAGAATTGAACTCTTTGCACGAGAAAAAGTAACAGGATGGGATGCGTGGGGAAATGAAATAGAAAGTGATATTAGAATGGAAGATTACAAGATAGGAGGTGCTTAGTTTGAATTGGATTGTAGGAAATCTGCAAAATGCGTTAGATACATGGAATGGAAAATTATCTGAAATTTATACTTTGGTTACACAAAGTCCATCAAGTTTTAAAGGTGGAACTATATGGGAAATAATAGTTAATATAAATGGAGCATTGCAAGCGATAGGATTAGCATTGCTCGTTTTATTTTTTGTAGTTGGAGTAGTTAGAACATGTACTAATTTTTCTGAATTAAAAAGACCAGAACAGGCATTGAAACTTTTTTTAAGATTTGCTATTGCAAAAGGAATAGTAACTTATGGACTAGATTTAATGTTAGCCGTTTTTAGAATTATACAAGGAATAGTTACAACAATAATGTCAAAAACTTCTTTTCAAGCAAGTAGTATGACTTTACCACAAGAAATTATAGATGCAGTAAATAACTGTGGCTTTTTTGAGAGTATTCCACTATGGGCAGTTACAATTTTGGGAGGACTGTTTGTTACAGTATTATCTTTTATACTTATTCTAACTGTATATGGAAGATTTTTTAAACTGTATATGTACACAGCAATAGCACCTGTGCCATTGTCATCATTTGCAGGAGAAACAACACAAAATATAGGAAAAAGCTTTTTAAAAAGTTATATAGCAGTATGTCTTGAAGGAGCGATTATTGTACTTGCTTGTATTATATTTTCTGCATTTGCAACTTCTCCACCAGTAGTAGCAACAGGAGCAGAGCCAGTAAATATGGTATGGAAATATATAGGAGAACTCATATTCAATATGTTGGTTTTAGTAGGTACTATTAGATTATCAGATAGAATTGTAAGAGAAATGATGGGAATATAGAAAGGAGCAAAAATATATGAGCAAGGATTTTATACATATAGAGGAAAATGGAATTAAATATTTAGTTCACCCAAAAGGAAGTATATTTGAAGGTATACAAATAAGAGAAAATCCAGAAGATGCGTTTAATAATGCAATAAAAAGAGGAATGAAAAATCCTGAAGACTGGATGTATATGTATTCTGAAAACGGAAAAGATTACTTTAAACATTATTTTAGCAGAGGTTATAGATCTTATCCACAATTTGGAGTAATAGAAAAAATCAAAAATAAAATACAAAGAGAAAGATAGGAGGTATGAAAATGAGTATATCACAAGATTATGAGAAGTTAAGAATGCAATTAGGAAATAAAAAATATGAAGCATTAGACGAATATATAAGGACTTTTGGAAAAGTACAAGAGTGGCATCAAGGTATTAAAGATATTAGAAGTATTGAAAATATTAAAGAGTGGGAAGATAAAATGCTGGACCTACATAAAAAATGTAAGCCCATTTTTATTGAAGATGTCGTTATGAATGAAAAAGAATGGGAGAAATTTGAAAAATGGTATGAAAAAAACAAAGTTAAGACAAAACAAGAAAAATCAAAAAAGAGGGAGGCAAGGTAGATGGAAGTAAAAATCAATAAAGATATTAGAGAATTTAGTGAAAGTATATTTTTTGGACTGACTATGCGTCAGTTCATTTTTTCTTTACTGGCTTGTGCAATAGCAATAGTTCTATATTTTACACTAAAACCTTTTTTAGGAATAGAAACTTTAAGTTGGGTGTGTATTTTAGGTGCAGCACCTTTTGCTGTTTTAGGTTTTGTTAAATATAACGGAATGACTGCTGAAAAATTTATTGTAGCTTTTATTAAATCCGAATTTATTACGCCAAAGAGATTAACTTTTAAATCTAAAAATATTTATGCAGAAGTTTTTAAACCAACGATAGAAAGAAACTTAAAAAATGGTTTAGTAAAGCCACAACATAAGAATAAAGAAAAGAAAAATAAAAAGCCTAAAAAGTTAAAGAAGGAGGTAGATAACAATGCTGAAGACACTAAAAAGAATATTTAAGTTAGATAAAGAAAAATTTAAAATACCAAAATGTGTGCAAGATATAATTCCTGTAAAAGCTATATGGGAAGATGGTATTTTTTTAGTAGGAAAAAATAAGTATTCAAAATCATATAAATTTTTAGATATAAATTATGCAGTTGCAAGCAGAGAAGATAAAGAGGCAATGTTTTTAGACTATTCTTCTCTGCTTAATTCTTTAGATACAGGAGCAACAACTAAAATAACTATAAATAATAGAAGAATAAATAAATTAGATTTTGAAAAAACAATACTATTAAAAGATGCTAATGATGAATTAGATAAGTATAGACACGAATATAATCAAATGTTAATAGACCAGGCAAAAAATGCAAATGAAATAGTACAAGAAAAAATAATTACTATATCTGTATATAAAGATAGTGTAGAAGAAGCTAGAAATTACTTTACAAGAGCAAATACAGAATTAATGAATCGTTTTAATACTTTAGGCTCAAAATGTATAGAGTTAAATGCAAAAGAAAGATTAAGAATAGCACACGACTTTTATAGAACAGGAGAAGAAACATCTTTTCATTTTGATATACACGAAACAATGAAAAAAGGTCATGATTTTAAAGACTTTATTTGTCCAGATACTGCTGAATTGGAAAAAGACTATTTTATGATAGGAAATAGGTATGGTAGAGCCTTTTTCTTAAAAGAATATGCAAGTTACATAAATGACAGTATGGTTTCTGAACTAACAGACTTAAATAGAAATATGATGTTATCAGTAGATATAATTCCAATTCCTACTGATGAGGCAGTTAAAGAGGCAGAAAATAGAAGATTAGGAGTAGAAACCAATATTACTAATTGGCAAAGAAAACAAAATGCCAATAATAACTGGAGTAGTATAATACCTTATGATATGGAACAACAACGAAATGACTCTAAAGAATTTTTAGATGATTTAACTTTGCGAGATCAAAGAATGTTTTTAGTAGTTATAACAGCTATAATTACTGATGATACAAAAGAAAAATTAGAAAGTGATACAGAGGCTATTAAACAAATTGCTAGTAAAAATTTATGCCAATTAGGAATTTTAAAATATCAACAATTAGACGGACTTCAAAATGTATTACCTTTTGGAGTAAGAAAAATAGATGCTTTAAGAACTTTAACAACAGAAAGTTTAGCAGTATTTATGCCATTTAAAGTACAAGAAATACGCCATACAAATGGTATTTTTTATGGTCAAAATGCTATTAGCAAAAATATGATTATTGCAGATAGAAGACAATTACTGAATGGTAATTCTTTTATTCTTGGAGTTAGTGGAAGTGGAAAAAGTTTTACAGCAAAACAAGAAATTTTATCTATTAGATTAAGAGATCCAAACGCAGACATAATAATAATAGATCCAGAGCGAGAATATGCACCATTAGTCAATTCTCTTAATGGAGAAGTAATTAAAATATCTGCTACAAGTAATAATCATATAAACGCAATGGACATGAACTCAGATTATGGGGATGGAGCAAATCCTGTCATTCTAAAATCTGAGTTCATTCTATCTCTTTGTGAACAACTGATTGGTAGTGGTAATCTCGGACCAAAACAAAAGTCTATTATAGATAGATGTACGGCAAATGTTTATAGGGTTTTCCAGCAAGGCAATTATCAAGGCATACCACCTACATTGCAAGATTTTAGAGAGCAATTATTAAATCAACCAGAAGAAGAAGCCAAAGAAATTGCACTTGCTATTGAATTATTTACAAATGGCTCATTAAATACTTTTGCAATGAATACCAATGTAAATACTTCAAGTAGCTTAATCAGTTACGATATTTTAGATTTAGGTAAACAGCTACTACCTTTAGGAATGCTAGTTGTACTTGATTCAATTTTGAATAGAATTACAGCTAATAGAACAAAAGGAAAAAATACATATATCTTTATAGATGAAATATATTTACTATTTCAATATGAATATTCTGCAAATTTCTTATTTACACTTTGGAAAAGAGTCAGAAAATATGGAGCATTTGCAACTGGTATAACTCAAAATGTGGAAGATTTATTGCAAAGTCATACTGCTAGAACAATGCTTGCAAACTCTGAATTTATTATAATGCTTAATCAAGCAAGTACAGATAGAGTAGAACTTGCAAAATTACTTAATATATCAGATTTACAAATGAGTTATATAACAAATGTAGGGGCAGGAGAAGGTCTAATAAAAGTAGGCTCTGCATTAGTTCCATTTTCTAATAGATTTCCAAAGAATACAGAATTATATAAGTTAATGACAACAAGACCAGGAGAGGGACTAAATGGATAAGAAATATAAAATTATTTTAATGCTACTAATAGTTATCATTGCTATTAGTAGCTATTTTATTATTAAAGAATTTGTAGAAAATAAGAAAGAAACAGATATATATGAAGATTTACAGGAAATAGTTGTAGAACAAAATGATGAAAATACTAACATTATTGTAAAAGAAAAAGAAATCAATAAAAAAGACTCTAGAAATAATTACAATTTAGAAAACATTGCAAAAATAAACTCTGATGTAATTGGTTGGCTCAAAATAGATGGAACAAAGATAGATTACCCTATTATGCAAAATGGTGATTATTATCTTCACAGGAATATCTATAAACAATATTCAAGTTATGGAACACCATATTTAGCAGAATATTGCAATGTTCAATATAGTGATAATCTAATAATTTATGGTCATCACATGAACGACAATAGTATGTTTGCACAACTAGAAAATTATAAAAAGAAAAAATTTTATGAAAATCACAAATTTATAGATTTTTATACTTTTTACAATGGACAAACTATTAAAAATACTTATGAAGTTGTTATAGCTTTTAAAACAGTAGTTTATACAGATAATAGCTTTAAATACTATAATTATACAAATTTTACAGATAAACAAGAATTTAATGAATTTATAAATAATGCTAAAGCCTTACAGTTTTATGATACTGGAACAGATATAAAATATGGAGATAAATTAATCACATTATCTACTTGTGAATACTCACAAAAAAATGGGAGAATGGTAGTAGTAGCTAAAAAAATATAAAATCTGGAGGTGGTAAAATGCCAGAAATAAAAGAAAAACCGAAAGGAACTATAAAACAGTTAGACAAAAATGTAGTGCAACTTCAAAAATTAAAAAACAATATAGTAACAACAAAAGAAAAAATAAACGAATTTACAACAAATGAACAAAATAATACAGGTGAAGATTATGCGAGTATGAAAGTACAAAATGATATAAGCTATTTATCAAGAAAAGGACTTGAAAAAGGCAATGAAATAGGAAAAAAATCATTACAAGAAACAAAACAAAATTTTATAAAAGGCAAGCAAAAAATAGAAACATTAAAAACTAGAATAAAAAGCAAAAATACAAAACAATTAAAAAATGTAATTGATAATTCTAAAAAGACTATAAAAGGTGTTTCTAAAAAAAGTATAAAAACAGCAAAGAACACTAAACTACTTGCTAAAAAAGGAATAAAAACTACTGAAAGAGTAGCAAAGAATACAAAAAGAATTGCTAAAGAAAGTGTAAAAATGACTCAAAGGTTAGTAAGAGCTACTAAAAAAGCAGTTCAAGCCACCATACAAGCGACAAAATTAGCGATTAAAGCAGTAATTGCAACTGTAAAAGCTATAATTTCAGCCACAAAAGCAATTATAGCTGCAATAGCAGCAGGAGGTTGGGTAGCAGTAGTTGTTGTATTAGTTATTGTTCTTATTGCAGGTTTTGTAGCTTTACTATTTAATGGAGATGAAGAATCTGAAATTGATGAAACACAAATGCCTAATATGCAAATAGTGATGGTGGCAAAAGCTCAAATAGGTAATGAAGGTGGAGATAAATTCTGGAGTTGGTATGGATTTGATAGTAGAGTAGAATGGTGTGCTTGTTTTGTTAGTTGGTGTGCAAATGAGTGTGATTACATAGATAAAGGTATTATTCCAAAATTTTCTGGTTGTGGAGATGGTATAAACTGGTTTAAAGAAAAAAATCAATGGCATGATAGAGGAGATAGTTATTACCCTATTGTGGGAGATATTATCTTTTTTGACTGGTACGATGAAAATGGAAAACAAGACGGAGTTAGTGATCATGTAGGAATAGTAACAAGAACAGATATAACAAATAGAAATATTTATACAATAGAAGGTAATACAAGTGATAAGTGTGCAGAAAGAATGTACTCTTTTGATAATGAACAAGTAATGGGCTATGGAAGTCCTAAATATGAATAAAAACAGTACCGAGTAGAGTTATATAAACTTTGCTTGGTACTGTTTATTTTTTGTTTGGAAGATATTGAACAAGATCATTTAACGGACAATTTAGATAATCGCAAAATCTTGCTAAAACGAAAATATCTAACTTTACCAGATTACCTGTCATTATTCTTTTTATCACTTTAAAGTCTGTATTTGTATCTTTAATTAACTGATTTATGCTAATATTTTTTTGTTTTAGCATATCATCAAGTTTGAAGATATAATAGCCATTTTCTATCTTTAATTTATACATACCAAAATCTCCTTAATATAAATAATTATATAAGTTTAGTATGCTACTTGACTATTGGCTATATAACCAGTAAAATATATCAGAGGTGTAAAATAATGGAAAAAATGACTAAAAACTTTATAGTACCAAATTATATATCAGAAGAAATATTAGAATATATAGAGCAAACAGCACAAGGAAGATGCAGGTGTATGAAATGGAGAAATATACAAACATTATTAGGGTTAGCAATAATAAATGGAAGAATAACAAGAGAGCAAGCCGACATTATTGAAGAATTATTTTGTAGAGAAAAATGATTTTTTTTAAAATATATGTTATAATGCAAAGCAGAGGTGAAAAAATGACAACAGAATTTGTAACAGATTATATTGAGAGAAAATTAAATGAGAATTTAAGCTATATAAGATATACATTTTATGAATTTAAAAGATAAAAACATTATCTTAATCGGTTTCGTAATATCATTATTTATTGAATTTTGTCAGCTATTTATTTCAAGGGGAACTGACATTGATGATCTAATCCTTAATACACTTGGAACAATAGTAGGTTTGTTAATTTATAAACTATTATCAAAAAAATTCAATAAACTTTTTAAAAATATTAAAGTAATAAAATAATTATATGAAAGAGAGTATTATATGAACAAGAAAATAGTAACAATTTTGCTCGTTAGTTTTCTGATTTTAAGTGCCATAATCATTTGGTTATTATATACTTTAAATTATATACCACATAGAAAGTATAGTAATGAAGTTTTTAACATAAAAACATACACGAGTAGTATGGACAAAGACAATGACGGCATTGATGATCAAACTGATATATTAAATAGCGTTAGAGAATATATAAAAACAAATCCTAAATATAAAAGCAAATATTATGCAGGTGGTTATCCAGATGATGAATATGGTGTTTGTACCGATGTTGTAGCTTTTGGATTAAAAGGTGCAGGGTATGATTTAATGGAATTAGTAAATGAAGATATAAAGAACAATAGAAATAATTATAATATTGATATAATAGACAAAAATATAGATTTTAGAAGAGTACAAAACTTAAAAATATATTTTGAAAACAATGCCATTTCGCTTACAACTGATGCTTATGATATTGAAAATTGGCAAGGTGGAGATATAGTTATATTTGAAAATCATATTGGAATAGTGTCAAATAATAGAAACAGAAATGGTGTTACTTTTATTATTCATCACGCTAATCCACTTCAAAAATATTATGAGGAAGATATATTAGAGTTAAGAGAAGATATAGTAGGACATTATAGAATAAGTTAGATTAAAAAAAAAAGACAATAAAAATAAATAGTAATTTGTAAAGGAGGTATTTATGGGAATAGAACATTCGCAAAATTATTTACATAGTAAACAACTTGTA
>CALXAP010000026.1 GCA_944386325.1 uncultured Clostridia bacterium | reverse complement strand
AGAATAAAGAAGAGAAGAGAAAAGAAATAAGAAAGGAAGAAGAGAACACAAATGGATTTAGAAAATATGAAATGTAATTCTAAAGACAAGATTTTCCACAATAAATGTAAATTCTGTGGAAAAGATTTAAAACCAATAGGTTTAGATTATTTATATGCAAATATACCTTTAAGTTCAATAGAGTATGAAAGATGCGATTGTGAAAAGTCAAAGGCTTATTGGAATGAAAAGGATTTAAAAGAAGAAATACAAAAGAAAAGGAAACATTTTGAACAAATGATTAAACAATTTTATATACAAAATTATAGTAGTAAACAAATACAAGATTATAAATTTAAGAACTTTATAATAACAGAAATTAATAAGAAAGAAATAGAAATTGCAAAAGATTTTACAGAAAAATGTATAAATAAAAATCAAAAAAATGGACTTATTATTACTGGAGAATCTGGAGTTGGAAAAACACATTTAGCAACAGCTATTTTAAATAAACTAACTGAAAAAGATATGTTAGTTTTAATGGGAAGACTAATTTCATTACTGGATGTAATTAAAGACACTTTTAAAGATTTTTCAAGTAAAGAAAAAGATATAATAGAATTATATTCCAAGGTTGATATGCTTATAATTGATGATTTAGGAACAGAAAGAATTAGTAGTTGGGCATTAGAAAAATTATATACAATTATAGAAAATAGAAATGAAAATAAATTACCAATTATAGTAACAACTAGATTTAATAAAGCAAGTTTATTAGATAGATTTTATCAAAGTGAAGATGAAGAATTAGCAGAAGCTGTTATTGAAAAGTTATATCAATTTTGCTATGGAATCGAACTAAAAAAATATGATGAATATGAAAAAGAAAAAGTTAGTATAAGTGACTAAACTAAATACTAACTTAATCAAAAAACTAATATAATTATAAAATATTTATACATAAAAGTAAAGCAAAAAAGTTCATGTTTTTAATTTTGAAATTTGAACTTTTTTGTAATTATTTAAAATAAAAATAAGAGAGTTTTTATAAAAATTATTTCTCGGAGAGCAAAAAGGGTATTAGGGCATTTTGCACTAAACAGCGAAAAGGGTGTCAAAACACCAAGCTGGCGAATATTAGGTACTAAAAAATATTACCCATATTCTAGCAAAATAAATTTTGCTAATTATTAATGCTTCGTAAACTAGCATTAATAAATTTCTTTTAGTAAGGAAGTGATGAAAATGTGGAGAGATTCAGAACAGGCTTTAGATAATATTTTTTTATCATATGATAAAATTTTAAAAAGATTACAATTATTAGGAATAACAACTAAACATGGTAAAGAAGTAAAGCATGTAGATTTAAGAAAAGCTGTAGATGTTATGTTGAAAAAACATCCAACTTGTAGATGGAGAAGTGAAAAAGTAAGAAGTACAAAATATTTTATTTTAGTAGAAGGATATGAATGGATAAAACGAGTGTATTTTGAAAAAGAAAAATCTTTAATAGATGCAGATATAGATTTTTTTGAAACTAGAATTAAATTGTATGAAGATTTTTTGAAAGTAGAGCATAATGAAAATTGGTGGAACGAAGATATGGATATAAAACAATTAGAAAAATATTTTAATAGAGCAGAATCTAGTATAAGAAAAGCAATTAAGAAAATGTGTGATAATGGATTTAGTAATTATAAATATTTAGATAATAATAAAGTTATTATTTCAAGGAAAGGAGTTGAATGGATTTGTAAAAATGTTTTTAAGCAAAAGTATTTAGAGTTATTGGAGAAATATAAGATGGAGTTAACAGAGTTGTATATTAAAGCAGGTTATCCTTATGATCATTTTTTTGGAAGAAATTGAAAAGATGGAAATGTAAAAAAGTAAGATGAAAATATTGAGAATAAAAGTGAAATGTGATATAAAATATAATGAGAAAATTTAAATTAACTTAAGAGATTGGAGGTATAATTTTGGATATAAAAAAAGAAAATGCAGATATAAAGGAGAATGATATACTAAATATTGATCCAATAGTACTTTCAATTTTATTAATTGATAGAACATCAAATAAAAATATTATATGGGCTACGGATAATTACAAAAATAAGGGAATAGGGTATGGCGAGAATCAAACCATAGAAATTAATCTTATTACCGGAAAAAATGGAAATATAATCAAACCAAGAATTGAAAAGAACAAGAAGGAACAACAGGTTAGAGCAAGAGAGAAAGCAGAAGTATTTACTCCATCTTGGGTATGTAATGTTCAAAATAATTTAATTGATGAGGCGTGGTTTGGATACAAAGATGTGTTTAATAAAGAAATTAATGATGGTTGGGAAACAATCTACAGAAAAGTAAAATTTCCAGAAAATAAAGATTGGAAAGAATATATTGAAGATACAAGATTAGAGGTTTCTTGTGGAGAAGCACCATACATTGTTAGCAGATATGATACAGTTTCTGGAAAAGTCATTCCTATAAAAGATAGAATTGGATTATTAGATAGAAAATTAAGAATAGTAACTGAAAATACAGAAACAAAAGAAGAATGGCTTGAATGGGTGGAAAAAGCTTATAAAAATGTATATGGATATGATTGGCAGGGAGATAATGTATTAATAGCAAGAGAAAATTTATTATTTACATTAGTTGACTATTATAGAGATAGATTTAAAGAAGATATAGATAAAGCAACATTAATAATATTTGCAGAAATAATATCATGGAACATATGGCAAATGGATGGATTAAAATGTGTTATACCTAATTCTTGCAAAAATCAAACAATAGAGCAGTTGAGTCTATTTGGAAAAGTCGTAAAAGGAATAAAATGTCCAGGGTGTGAAAAGGGTAATAATTTAAAACATAATGGAAAGCAATGTAAAATAATGGATTGGAAGAAAAATAAGAAAGTAAAATATGTTTCATTGATTGGGGGATAATATGGAGTTTAAAAATACATTTGAATATAAGTTAATATATGTTTTTAGAATAAATGATACTGCACATGAGGGTGTATTAAAAATAGGTGAAGCAACTATTCATACCAAAAAAGAATATACCCAACTATCTAATAATTGCACGGCATTGAATCAAGCCGCTAAAGAAAGAATCAATAGTTATACTAACACAGCAGGAATAAAATATGAATTATTACACACTGAAATTGCAGTAAAAAAATATGAGGAAGATGGGGAAGTATATATTAAAGCTTTTTCAGATCATGATGTACATAATGTATTAAGCAAATCAGGAATAGAATGTAAGAAAATTAATAATACAACAGGAAAAGAATGGTTTGAAGTAGACCTTGAAACAGCAAAAAATGCAATTAAAGCAGTAAAAGAAAATAGAAAGGCATTGTCAGCAAATCAGATAACAGGAGATAAGAGTCCAATAATTTTTAGACCAGAACAAGAAAAAGCAATAAGAGAAACTATTAAGCAATTTGGTGTTGGATCAAGTATGCTTTGGAATGCAAAAATGAGATTTGGAAAAACTTTAACAGCTCTACAAGTTGTTAAGGAGATGGAATTTAAGAAAACAATTATAATAACTCATAGACCAGTTGTAGATAATGGATGGTATGAAGATTTTAATAAAATATTTTATGATAGAAAAGATTATCATTATAGTTCAAATGGATATGGAGAAGAGACAAATGACTTATTAAAGAAAAACGAAAAATTTATTTGTTTTTATTCAATGCAAGATTTAAGAGGTTCAAAAAGAGTTGGAGGAAATTTCGATAAGAATAATGAGATATTTGATACTAATTGGGATTTAGTAGTTGTAGATGAAGCACATGAAGGGACAACCACCGCATTAGGAGATAGAGTTATAAAAGAAATTGTAAAACAGGGGAATGGGTATGATACAAAATTTTTAGCACTTTCAGGAACACCATTTAATATTTTAAATGAATATGATAAAAATATTTATACTTGGGATTATGTGATGGAGCAGAAAGCAAAAAAAGAATGGGATAAAATAAATTTTGGAGATTCAAATCCATATGAAAGTTTGCCAGAGCTGAAAATATATACATATGATTTGGGAAAAATAATTAATTCAAAAGAATATGTGGAGTTAGAAGATAAAGCATTTAACTTTAGAGAGTTTTTTAGAGTTTGGAAAGGAAATAAAGAACAAGATAGAAAGGAAATGCCACCAAATGTAAATATTGGAGATTTTTATCATTTACAGGATGTAAAAAGTTTTTTGGACTTAATAACTAAAAAAGATGAAAGTACTATGTACCCATATTCTACTGAAGAAAATAGAGAGTTATTTAAACACTCATTATGGATGGTACCTGGAATAAATGAAGCTAAAGCATTAAGTAAATTAATGAAAGAACATTCAGTATTTGGTTCAAATAAATTTAGAATAGTAAATGTAGCAGGGGCAGGAGATGAAGAAGAAGAGTCAGAAGAAGCATTAAGAAAAGTAAGAAAAGCAATTAAAGAAGCAGCTCAGAATGATGATTATACAATTACTATATCATGTGGAAAATTAACAACAGGTGTTACTATTCCAGAATGGACAGCAGTATTAATGTTATCAGGTTCTTTTTCTACATCTGCCGCACAATATTTACAAACTATATTTAGAGTTCAATCTCCAGCTAATATAAATGGAAAGAAAAAAGAATCTTGTTATGTATTTGACTTTGCACCAGATAGAACATTAAAGATGGTTGCAGATGCGGTAAAAGTATCTCATAAAGCAGGCAAGGGAAATGATACTGATAGAAAAATTATGGGAGAATTTTTGAATTATTGTCCTGTTATTTCTGTTGAAGGAACACAAATGAAACAATATAGTACAGATTATCTTCTACAACAATTAAAAAGAGCATATGCAGATAGAGCAGTAAGAAATGGATTTGACGATATTAACTTATACAATGATGAATTGTTAAAATTAGATGATTTAGAGTTACAAGATTTTTTGAAATTAAAAGGAATAATAGGAACGACAAAAGCACAAGCAAAAACTAATGAAATAGATATAAATAGTCAGGGCTTTACAGATGAAGAATACGAAGAACTAGAGAGAATAAAGAAAAAAACGCCAAGAGAGAGAACAGAAGAAGAAATAGAATTCCAAAAGCAATTACAAGAAAAAAGAAAACAAAAAAAGGATGCAATTAGTATATTAAGAGGTGTGTCAATTCGTATTCCACTATTAATTTATGGAGCTGACTTTAAAATAGATGAAGATATTACTATTGAAAAACTTGTAGAAAATGTTGATGAGATATCTTGGAAAGAATTTATGCCACCAAATGTAACAAAAGAATTATTTAGAAAGTTTTTAAAATATTACGATAAAGATGTATTTATTGCTGCTGGAAAGAGAATAAGAAATACAGTAAAAAGTGCAGATGAATTAGAACCAACAGAAAGAATAAAAAAGATAACAGAATTATTTTCATATTTTAAAAATCCTGATAAAGAAACTGTATTAACACCATGGAGAGTAGTAAATATGCACATGAGTGATTGCATAGGTGGATATGACTTCTTTGATGAAAAACACGAAGAAATAATAGAAGAACCAAGATATGTTGAACAAGACAAAATAACAAAAAATATTTTTGATAAGGAAGATACTAAAATATTAGAAATTAATTCTAAGACGGGTTTATATCCGTTATATGTTACATACAGTACATACAGAAGTAAATGTGAAAAATATTCAAAAGAAGATTTAACAACGGATTTAAAAAATAAATTGTGGTATGATACAGTAACAAATAATATTTTTATTATTTGCAAAACGCCAATGGCAAAATATATTACAAAGAGAACTTTATTAGGTTATAAAGAAGGGAAAATAAATGCGCATGCATTTGATGATTTAATAAATCAAATTGAGAATAAATCAGAAACATTTTTGAAAAAAATAATAAATAATACTTTTTGGAGCAAAGAAGGTGATAAAACCATGAAATTTAATGCCGTAGTTGGAAATCCACCATATCAAATAATGGATGGGGGAAACGGAGTAAGTGCTAAACCAATATATAATAATTTTATAGAGCAATCAAAAAAATTAAATTCACAGTATCTATCAATGATTATGCCTGCTAGATGGTATGCTGGAGGTAAAGGATTGGATGATTTTAGAAATAATATGCTTAATGATAATAGTATGAGAATGCTATTTGATTTTGAAAATAGTAGAGAATGTTTTCAAGATGTTGATATAGCTGGAGGAGTATGTTATTTTTTAAGGGATAACACATATAATGGAAAATGCAAAATAACAAGTTATAAAAATGGAAATAAATATGTTTCAGAAAGAAGTTTAAATGAATATGAAATATTTATCAGAAATGAAAAAGCTCTTAGTATTTTGCAAAAAGTTCGAGAAAAAAATAATAAATGGTTAGATAGTAGAGTTTCATCAAGAAAACCATTCGGATTGCCAACAAATTATAAACCAAATAAAGAAGGTATTCCTTGTTGGTTCATTCAAAAAATAGGATTACAATATGCAAAATCAGTTGACATTGTAGATTCGAACAATCTTTTAAACAAATGGAAATTATTACTTCCAAAAGCTCCTATAGCAGGACAAACAGACTTTTCAAAACCAGTTGGATTTTATTATGATGGTAATGTTAGAATAGCTAAGCCAGGTGAATGTTGTACAGAATCATGGATTGTTGCAGGAGCTTTTGAAACTGAAGAAGAAATATCTAATTATAAAAGTTATATTTTTACTAAAATTGTAAGATTTTTGTTATTACAAACAGTAGTATCACAAGATGTAACTAAAAAGAATTTTATGTTTGTACCTGATCTTGAAAAATATGATAAAATATATACAGATAAATATTTATGTGATTTGTGGGAAATTACAGAAGATGAATGGAAATATATAGATTCGAAAATAAAGTAGGAGGAAAAGATGTCAAAATTAAGTGTAGATCAAAAAAATATAATATCGCTTTTTGGAGATAAAAATTCGAATTTTATAATTCCGGATTATCAAAGACCTTATGCATGGACAGAGGAAGAATGTCAAACATTATGGGAAGATATTTTTGAGTTTGCTTTTCCAAATGGTCAATATAAAGATTTTAATAGTGATGAAGAATATTATTTAGGTCCGATAGTTACATTCAAAAACGAATGTAATAAAAAAGAAGTAATTGATGGACAACAAAGGTTAACAACATTATTGCTTTTACTTAGAGCTTTTTATGTTAGATTTAGTATGATGAAAACTGAAGAATCAATGAAAACAAGAGATTTAATTGCTAAATGTATTTGGAAAACAGATGAATTTGGAACAGCAAATTTAAATGAATTAAAAATTGATTCTGAAGTTGCTACAGATAATGATAAAGAAGAATTTTTAGAAATTTTAAAAACAGGAATAGTGAAAGATAATCAAAAGAGTAAATATGCTAAAAATTATAGATTCTTTCAAGAAAAAATTGAAGGATTTTTAAATGAATATTTAGATGTTTTTTCATATTTTCCAATAAGAATATTAAATAATTGTATTTTATTGCCGATAGAAGCAGATAATCAAAATACAGCATTAAGAATATTTTCAACTTTGAATGATAGAGGACTACCATTATCAGATGCCGATATATTTAAAGCACAATTTTATAAATTTTATTCAAAAAATGGTAAAAAAGATGAATTTATAAATAAGTGGAAGTTATTAGAAGAAGTATGTAATAAAATATTCAAACCATTAACAGGTACACCAATGGATGAATTATTTACCAGATATATGTATTATGAAAGAGCAAAATTAGGCATAAAAACTTCTACAACTGAAGCTTTAAGAAAGTTCTATGAAAAAGATTCATATGCATTACTAAATAACGAAAGTACATTAAAAAATTTAATTGACTTAGCTGATTTTTGGAATGATATATCAAATCAAGATAGAGATAGATTTTCGGAAAGAGTATTAAAAAGGTTATTTGTATTAAATTATGCACCTAATGGAATGTGGACATATTTTTTATCGGTATACTTTATGAAAAATAAAGATATAGATAATAATTTAGATGATGAATACTTATATAAATTTCTAAATAAAATTACAGCTTTTATTTTTGCATATGCAATAACAAATCCAGGAGTTAATGCATTGCGTACACCTGTATTTTCAGAAATGATAAATGTTGTAGATAATAGAGATGTTAGCTTTGATGAATTTAAATTTGATAAAAGTTTATTAAGAAATAATATAGAAAACTATGGTTTTTGGAATCAAAGACCAGTTACTAAATCAATGTTGGTATGGTGGGCATTTCAAAATGAGCAACAAAAATTAATAACATTAGATAATATATTTGAAATTGAACATATATATGCTAGAAATAGACAGGATAATGAAAAAACATTATCAAATAATAAGTATTTAGATGTTTTAGGAAACAAAGCGATGTTAGAAAAACGAATAAATATAAGAGCATCTGACTATAGATTTGAAGATAAGAAAAAATATTATAATGGATATATAAATTCAAGAAATCAAAAGAAAGATGGAACTCAAAATATAGAATTAATAAATTTAGCTAATAATAAAGAAGATTTTACAGAAAGTGATATAATTGAGCGTAATAATGAAATTATTGATAGTTTTATAAAATATTTAGAAAATAATAATTTAATTAAATAAACAACAGAAAAGCAAAGTATGAAAGTGTAAATTTACTGGATTATTTTGCTTTTTTATAAAGGAGGCGAAGAATTTGATTAATGAAGTAAATGAAGACGATATATCAAAACTGAATGATGCAGATTTGAGAGAATTAATAGGTAAATTATGTGAAAACACTTTGGATAGATACAATATTGATTCAATAGGAGTTACTTATGGCGGTAAACAAGATGAATCAGATGGTGGAGTTGATGTTAGGATAAAATCATCAGCTATATTTGATGATGCATGGGCTGTTCCAAGAAATAATACAATATTTCAGGTTAAAAAGCCAAAAATGACTCCAAGTGAGATTGAAAAAGAGATGAAAAAAAAGGATGGTAAGATTTCAAAAAGTATAAAAGAATTAGTAAATTTGCGAGGAGCATATATTATTGTTAGTAGTGGTGCGAATTTAACTGATAAAACTTTAAAAAGTAGACTAGATAAAATGAATGAAATAATGTCTACTATTGATAAAGAAAAAAATGTCAAATTAGATTTTTATGATAGCAAAAGAATTGCAACATGGGTAAATCAATTTCCTAATATGATTATATGGGTAAATGAAAAAGTAAATAATAAAACTATTGGCTGGACTACATATGGAAACTGGTCAAATCCAAATGAAGAAGAAAAAGATTTTATTATAGACGAGAATATTTTTTTGCATAAAGATAATTTTGATGATAATAATAAAAGAACTGTAATTGAGGGAATTAATGAAATAAGATATTTGTTATCTACAGATAGAAAAGTAGTAAGACTTGCAGGTCTATCTGGAGTTGGAAAAACAAGATTTGCACAGGCTTTATTTGATAAGAATTTAGGAGAGAACCCTTTAAATAAAAATGAAGTAATTTATTGTGATATAGGAAATAATCCAAATCCAGTACCAATAACATTTATTCAAGAATTGCTTATAACATCTAAAAGAGTAATTTTAATTGTAGATAATTGTGATAAAGAGCTTCATAATGATCTGGCTAAATTTGCAATAGATTCTAAAAGTAAAATTAGTTTAATGACAATAGAGTATGATGTAAAAGAAAATACTGACATAGAATCTTGTAATTATTATTTGGATACTTCATCTGATAATACTATTAGAAAATTATTAAAACGAGATTTTAATTATATTCAAGATGGAAATATAGAAACGATTGTAAAATGTTCAAATGGTAATTTTAGAATAGCTAGATATCTGGCAAAAACAATTGACAGAAATGAAAGTGTTGGTATTTTAAAAGAACAAACTTTATTTGAAAGATTATTTTATCAAAATAATGAAAAAAATGATGAATTGTTGAGTATAGGGAAGGTGACCTCGATTTGTCTCTCTTTTAATAATGTATATAACGATGAGGATCCAAACAATGAATTAAAGATATTGGGAAATTTAATTGGAAAAAATTCATTAGTAATATATAGGAATGTAAGTGAATTAAATAAAAGGCAAATTATACAAAAAAGGGGTAATATGAGAGCTTTGTTGCCTCATGCAATAGCTAATAGATTAGCAGATGACTTGTTAAATTCATTGCCGATTGAATTTATTATTAATGAAATACAGAAATCAAACAGATTGGAACTATCAGTATTTAGAAGACTTAAATTTTTACATGATAAGGAATATTCGATAAAAATAGCAGAAATCTATATGAGCAAATATGATTTTGAAAAATGTAATGAAATGGAAATGGAAATATTACAATGTATAAAAGTTATATCTCCTGAAAAATTATTGTATAAAATAGAGCAAATTGACAATGAACATTTTTTTTCAAGAGATAATGAAAAATTTTATGAATGGGTAAGGATATTATCATATATTGCATATGACCGAAAATATTTTAATAGAAGTGTAATTCTATTAATTAAATTCGCTAAAACAGAGAAAGTAGGTGAAAATTGTAATTCAGTTAGAGATGTTGTTTATAAACTATTTCATATAATGCTATCAGGTACACATGCTACAATTAATGAAAGAATTGAAATAGTCAATATTTTAATAAATTCATCTTGTGATATAGAAAATCAATTAGCATTAAAATTATTAGATGAGTTATTGGAAACAGGAGGTTTTATTGTACAAATTGTAAATGATGATACATCTAGAAAAAGAGATTATGGATATATGCCAAAGACAAAAGAAGAGTATTACTCTTGGTATAGAGAAATTTTAAACTATTGTGAATCTCTTATATTAAATAATAAATTCAAAACTGAAATAAAGGAAATAATAGCAAACAATTTCCGCAATTTAGCATCATGTGGATTATATAATGAATTAGAAAATCTTGTAAATAAGATTTTAAAGAAAGAAACATGGCCACAAATATGGATTTCAATAGGTGTAGTTAAACATTTTGATAAATCAGAAGTTCCAGAGGAAATGTTAATAAGAATGAATGAATTGCAAGAAAAGTGTGTGCCTCAAAAAATAGAAGATAAGATTATAGTATATCTTAATAAGAAAAAAAGAATTTTTTATGAATTTGATGATATTAGTGAAAATGATAAAATGATAAATAAAACAATAGAAGAATTAGGTATAGAAATTGCCGAAGATATGCAAAAATTAAAGATTAATTTATTATTAATTGATGATTCTTGTAGTAGATATAGAATATGGGCTTTGATGAAAGGATTATACACTAAAATTGGTTATAATGAAGAATTTATATTTTTTATGTTAGAAAATATAAAAGAAAATAATACAGAAATTTTTTTAGAAATGATTTTTTCATATATTGCATTAATAGAGGATAAAAATAAAGTTAATAGTATTTTGGATAAAATATTATTAAATAAAAAGTATAATAAATATTATCCTAAAATACAATTTGGTTATAAATTGAAAGATAATGATATAGATAGAATAATAAAATCATTAGAAATGAAAGTTGCGAATATAAGGGATTATTCTAGAATGGAATATGCTTTATCTGATGTTAACATAGAAAAAATAATAAGAGTTTTGAAAGTATTCCCTAAATCCAGAGATGCGGAAGATGTTATAATTAATATTTTACAAAAATTATATTTAGATAAAAGAAAATGTAAAAAATTAGATGTTTTTTCACGAAATTTTATTGCAAGTATTGATTGGGAAAATAGGAATAATTGGAATGATATTTTAAATTATGAGCTTGGTCAAATTATAGGAATTTGTTTTTCTAAAAAAACTGGAAAGCAACAAGCAAAGAAAATTTTTAATAATTTTGTAAATATCATTAATAAAAATTTTTTTTCTTTTTATGAATATCAATATATTTTAATACCATTGATAAATTTATATCCAATAGAATTTTTAGATAATATATTTCGAATTAATGAAAAATATAAAATAAAACATTTTGTTAATGGATTTACATCAAATGCAAATATTCTTAATTCAATAGATAATAATTTAATGATAGAATGGATGGAGAAAAATAAAAAAGTTAAAGAATTATCATATGTAATTAATCCAATAGAAATAGATGAAAATTTTTATAGATGGAATAAAATTAGTAAATATATCTTTGAAAAATATGTAGACAATAATGAAGTAATTGAAAATCTTTTAAAAGGAATTTATCCTAATTCATGGAGTGATAAATATTCAAGTGTACTAAAAAGAAGATTATCATTAGCAAAAGAATTAGAAGAAAACGAAAATAATAAAATAAAAAATATCGGAAAAATTTTACGAGAAAAATTAAATCGAGAAATAAATATAATGGAAAATGAAGAAAAAAAAGAACAAGATAGATATAATACTTTTGAATAGAATTATTAAATATTTTAGTGAAAGAGGATTTAAAAGTGATTTATATTACAGGTGACACACATGTTGATTTTTCAAGGTTTGAAGAAGATAAATTTCCTATACAATCTGAAATGACAAAAAATGATTATATAATTATTTGTGGTGATTTTGGTGGAGTATGGAACTATATAGTAGAGAGTATATATGAAAAGCATTGGCTAGATTGGTTAAATAATAAAAATTTTACAACTTTATTTGTTGATGGTAATCATGAGAATTTTGAAAGATTATATAATTATCCAGTAGAAGAATGGCGTGGTGGTAAAGTTCATAAAATAAGAGAGTCAGTTATTCATTTAATGCGTGGAGAGATATTTAATATAGATAATAAAATTTTTTTCACATTTGGTGGTGCAAGATCGCATGACATAAGAGATGGAATATTAAATATAGATGAATATGAAAAAATATATGAATATCGAAAAAGAGGAGCATATTTTAGAATAAGAGATTATTCGTGGTGGGATTTAGAAATTCCTACTGATGAGGAAATGAAAAATGGAATAAAAAATTTAGAAAAAGTAAATTATAAAGTTGATTATATTATTTCTCATTGCTGTCCTACAAGCATACAAACATTGTTAAATCCATCTTATAAAAAAGATATTTTAACAGATTATTTGCAAAAACTTTCAGAAAAATGTGAGTTTAAGAAATGGTATTTTGGACATTATCATGATTATAGGCAAATTAATTCACAGTTTACCTTATTATATGAGAATATAATACCATTAGAATTTAATAGTATTTTTAAATAAATATCAATAAAATTTGAGAAAATATCTCAAAAATATTGATATTTTTTTGATTTTAGCATATAATATATAAAGTGAAGGAGGATTTTAATATGTTAATAAGATTTAGTTTTAA
>CALXAP010000025.1 GCA_944386325.1 uncultured Clostridia bacterium | reverse complement strand
TGCAATTATTAATAGATCACTTGGAAGATTTAGATGATGTAATGGAAATATATCATAATTGGGATGAATAATATTATACTTGCATTTAATATAATTTTGTAGTAAAATAAAAATGCTTTTTAATTTTATAGAAAATTGCATTTCCTATAAAGTTAAAAAAATAGATGCATAGAAAAATTGTTTTGCAATTTTTCGCATCGACAAATCTTATACGCTTCTTTCTATAACTTAAATTAATGTAGTAAATATTAAAATTAGAAAAAAGGTCTAATGGAGGTAGATTTGTTCTAGTAGTAAAAGGAGGAAAAATGAATAGAGTAATTTATGTAATTTGTATATTGGCTGTACTATTTTTTGGGGCGTTCATTGTTTTTAGTGTATTAAATAATAACAACAACAATAATAATAAAGACATTAATAGTGAAATTACAGAAAATAATGTAACAGATAATTCATCAAATACTAATGAGCAAAATGATATGATAAATAATGATGTACAAGAAAGCAATAATGAAAGCGTAAATCAAGATGAAACAAGTAATGATTATGATGATGGTACTTTTAGAGTTAGACAAATAGATAACGAAACTTATAGATCTTATTATGAAATTCTAGAGGAGGAAAAAATAGCTAAAGATAGTGTAAACATAGAAGAACAGGGAGATAATCTTACAATTACTATAGTTAAAAATAATTTAAATGATATGTTATTTGAACATGGTAGTGCAATCTCATGTGATACACAATATAATATAAGTAATATTAGTGCTAGTGATGTAGAGAATATATTTTATGGAATGGAAGGACAAGATTGGGATTATCCTTTAGTTTTTATATTACAAAAAAATGGTAATGTAAAAGGGATAGATATGGAACATGGATATAAAACAGGAGAATTTATAGCAAAAAATATTTCTGAATTAAAAGATGTAACTGAATTTAAGCAAGTTAGTGTGTCTTTACCAAATGATAGTGGATATAATGCTGTTGTAGCTATTACAAAAGATGGTATGGTATATGAAGTAGGAGCAAATTAAAAGATAAATTGTTTATGGAAGGAGTTTTATACTTCTTCTTTTTTGTTATACATATTTAAAGTTCAGAAAAAGATATATGATTACGGCATACGATTTTGAAATAATAATGTTGGATGAATCTAATAGAATAGATGTAGGGGAGAACAGTGTTCGCCCGCCCAAACAAGGTATTCCTCAAAAATTGAATATATAAATTATAAGCTGTGAATTGTAAAGAATAGCAAAATTAAATATAATCTTTATATGTTTTTAGGGATTGTATTTTTATATATGTAACTATATAATGTAAAATATTATAAAATTAATTTGTATTAAGGGGGATTTTTGATGAAAAATAAAACAAAAGTTATATTAGTAATAATTCTTTTGCTTTTTATACTAATAGCAGTTATATATGGGATAATTAAGAACTATAATACTACAACAATAAAAGCAGTTGTAGTTAAAGTATTCGAAAATAGTTTGGGAGTTATGGGTATAGAAAATGAAAATGGTATAATTAGTGTAGGCTTTGGAGATAAAGGAGATATAGGTTTTAAAGAAGGACAAGAAGTATTAATTTATTATGACGGATACATGTTAGAAAGTTATCCACCACAATTAGGAAAAGTAGAAAAAATAAAAATACTAAAAGAAAAAAGTGATGTTTCTATTCCAGATGATGTTCTAAGATATTATTATAGTTCTTATAATAATGTAAATATAAATATATCTGAATTAACAAATAAAGGATTAACAATCACTATAACTGATACAAATGAATTACCATATGATTATTCAGATATTAAATATACAATATATAAAAAGGTAAAAAATGAAAATTATACTGGAGTAGGATATAAGGTAGGTGAAGATACTGAACATTCAACTGCTGGATATACTCGGAACAGGATCTGAATATTTATGGGAAGAATTAAATAAAATTTCAGATGTTTCAAGTGAAGATACAGGAGAAATATTAAATTATAATTTGCCTAATATGCATACTGATGAAAATAATACAATTATAGGAAGAAAATTTGACTGGACATCAATTTATGGAGAATTATCTGAGCGGTGGGTATGAATTTGTTTTAAGTTCTAATGCTCCTTTTACAATAAGAGTAAAATTTGTAATAGAGGTAAATGGAAATATATCAGTTAATGAGCCAGAGATATTGTAAATTTTTTCTCTTTATATGAAATAATAGGGGGATAGTATGTTTAATCTATTAAAAAATGAATTAATTAAAATTTTTAAAAGAAAAAATATTTATATATTATTTTTATTATCATTTTTAATAATTACAGGTTATAATTTATTTGTAAAATTAGGTAATATTAATATTGATATTAGTGAACAATATATAAGAGCTTATAACCAAGATAAAATGTATCTTGAAAATTATGATGATTTAAATATAAAAGATAAATATTCAGATATTTTAGAAAGAGTAAATTTAGAAAAATATGCTATTGATAATGATATTAAATATAATATATTAGTAAATACAGAAAATAAAAATGCTATTTTACCATCTGATGCAAGAATTTTACTTATGAAGTTTTTTAATAATTTTGAAATAATAATAATATTTATTATTATTTATGTATCTAGCACAATCATATATGAAGAATATAGTAATGGAACTATTAAAAATTTATTAGTAAAACCGCATAGAAGAAATTCTATATTATTTTCTAAAATTGTAACATCCATATTAGTAACATTATTTACAACAATTATAATAATTTTATTTCAATACATAATAGGACGGAATTATATTCGGATTCAATAGTTATTCATTAGAAGCAATTAGATATAATCATATAACACAAAATATAGATGTTATGAGTTTAGTATATTATATGTTTTTAATGTTTTTATGTAAATTACCAATGTATTTATTAATTATTTTAATATCATTAATTTTAAGTGTATTTATAAATAATGTAGGTATTAATATTTTAATCTCTATAGGGTTATATATGATAACTAATTTTGAATTATTATTTAATAATATAACAAAATATTTATTTATATATAATTGGGATATAAGTAAATATGTATTTGGAAATATTGAAATATTAAATAAAAATATTAACACACCTATAATAATATCTCTTATATGGCTAACATTAATGACAGTAATATTATTTATTAGTTTTAAAAGAAAAGATATTATTAATGAATAAAATGAGAATTTATAGTTTGAGAAATTATGGGCTGAGCTTGAATGGAGGTTAAAATGGAAATTCTAAAATGTGAAAATTTAAAAAAGCAAATAAAAGATAAAGTGATTTTGGAAAATATTTCATTTTCTATAAATAAAGGAGATGTAGTTGGTTTTATAGGACCAAATGGCGCAGGTAAAACAACTACAATTAAATTAATTTTAGGGTTAATAAAATTAACAGATGGTAAAGTATATATAGGTGGATATGATATTCAAAAAAATTTTATAAAAGCAATGGAAAGAGTAGGAGCAATAGTTGAAACACCTGATTTATACATGTATTTAAGTGGATATGATAATTTAAAACTAACAGCGAATAATTACAAAAATATATCTAAAAAAAGAATTTATGAAGTAATAAAAATGGTTGGGTTGGAAAATAGAATAAAAGATAAAGTATCTACTTATTCTTTAGGTATGAGACAAAGACTTGGAATAGCAGAAGCGATTATTAATAATCCAGAATTATTAATATTAGATGAACCAACAAATGGGTTAGATGTAGAAGGAATTATTGAAATAAGAAATTTAATAAAAAAATTATCAAATGAAGGAATTGCAATTTTAATATCAAGTCATAATTTGACAGAAATTGATAATTTATGTAATAGAATTATAGCAATAAAAAATGGAAAAATTATTGCAAATGATTCTATTGATAATTTTAAAACTTTTTCTGACGAAACTACTTATATTTTAGAATTAGACCATTTAGATAATTTAGAACAAGTTATTTTAAAATATAAATATGAAGCAATTTCTAAAAATAAAATAAGGATATATATTTCTAAAGAAAAAATAACAAATTTAATGGAAGTTTTAATAAAAAATAATTATCAAATTTATTCTATGATACAAGAAAAATTAACTTCAGAGCAAGCTTTTATAAAAAAAGTAGGTGAGAATAAAATTGATTAAATTAGTAAAAAATGAACTAATAAAAATCTTTAAAAGAAAGAGTATATACTTGTTACTAATAATATCTTTTATTGTAATTATTGTATATAATTATATGAATCCAGATCAAAATCCATCTGCTTTAAATTTTAATACTAATGATTTAAATGTTTCTTCACTGGAAAGCAGCATAAAAGGTAAACAAAACAATCTTCAAAATTCAAATATTAATATTCAAGATTTTATTAGTCAAAATGTAAGTTTAGAGTTTGCAAAGTTATATAATAGTTTTGAAAAGGATTCTTGGCAAAGGTATGCTTTAAATGAAGAAAGAATGGGGTATGCTTTTGGAAATAATTCTAATTATAATCAAGATATAACAAATAATATAAATATAATTAAAGATTATGAGTTGAATATAAATACAAAGATAAACGACGAGCAGTATAATACAGCGATAAATAAATATAATGGTTATATAAATGTTTTAAATCTTGGTGATTGGAAAGAATATGTAAAATATAAAATAAATAGTTTAAATGAAGAAAAAGATTCAGCCCCTGAAGAAGAGAAAAAATGGTATGAAATAGAAATAAAAATAAATCAGTTAAGATTAAATAATAATATAGAATATAAAAATGATAGATTAAATACATATATACAGGAGTATAGAGAAAAAAAGTATTACTTGCAGAGTAATGAAGACTTAGTAGAAAAAGATGATTATAGAAAAAAACAAATTCAGGAAACAATAGGTAAAATTAATTTATTAGAATACGCCATAGAAAATAGAATATTACAAGATATATCTACTGAAAAATATAATATAATAGTAGAAAATAAAATTGATGCAAGGATTAGTTTTATAAGAGCATTAGAGAATTTTAATTTGATTATAGTAATAATTGTAATATACATATCTTGTATGATAGTAACAGAAGAAACAAATAAAGGAACAATTAAAAGTCTATTAACAAAACCACATAAAAGGAGCACTATACTGATTTCTAAAATGTTGGCTTGTTTTATTACAGTATTAATTTCAATTGCATTTATTTGTATATCTCAATATATTATAGGTGGATTATTTTATGGGTTTGATAGTTATAAACTAGGGTATATAGGATATGATTTAAATACTAATAACTTATTTAAAATAAGTGTTATTCAATTTATGTTAATAGAAGTTTTAGTAAAAATGCCAATATATATAATAATATCATTATTTTGTATATTTATGGGGACAGTTAATAACAATACTTCGATGTCCATGATTTTTACTCTTATAATTTTTTTACTATCAAGTACAATACTTGCAGAATGGTCTAAGGTTGAAAGTTTAGCAATGGTATCTAAATATTTTATAACTAATAATTGGGATTTTAGTACATATTTATTTGGAAATTCTTCAGAAATACCAGGAGTAAATTTGGAGTTTTCAATTATTATATATATTGTTTATTTTACTGTTTTATTTGCAAGTTCAATAAAAATATTTAATAAAAAAGAGATTAATCATAAATAATAGAATTATTAAAAATTTTACATAATGAAATTCATGGCATACGATTTTGATAAAAATAATAATTCATAAATTTTTCGGGTCAATATGATATTTAAGAATTATAAAAAATTTAATAGAATAGACGGGACATACCCCATTTGATGGATTTTATTTTCACCCCCACCCTTAGACTTTTTGTAGGGTGGCGAACAGTGTTCGCCTGCAATATCAAAAAACGAACATATAAATTTTAGATTTAAATAGTAACTTAAAGTAAATAAAAATGTAAATATAGTTGTGAATTATGTAAAGCTGTGATAAAATAATAAAGATAAAAAATATATTATGCATACCACATATTACTAATTAGTAGGAGGTACTTTCTCTAGCTTTTTAGTTTAATATATGAAATTTAGCAACATAAAAAGAGTTTGAGGAGGATAGACATTATGTTATGGTACATGTGGGCTTATATTATTATGCTGATATTTATTATTATATTAGTATGCATTTTTATGTATAATTTAAAAACTGAAAAGATAAATTTTAGATTGTTATTATTAATCTTATTAGGTTTAGTGATTGGAATAAGTGTATTACTTGTAGAATCAGATTGGTATTTTAATAAAGTAGGACATAATTTTATAATTTTTGGATCATTAATATGTTTAATTATTATAGGTGCTGAAGGTAGATAATATAAAAGAGAAACTTATTCTACATAAAGTACACTGAATGAGGGCGAACAATGTTCGCCCATTCTACAAATGTATCTTTCAAAAAATAAAAAACAAATAAACTTGATATATAAATTCAAAGAAAAGGAATTTAAAATATGAATAATATAAATATAGAAATTGAAGAAAAATTAATAAATTATATATTACAAAAGAAGACTAAAATCATAAATTTAAGCGAAGTATATAAAAAACTAAAATTACCATATACACCAGAAAGTGATAAAATTATAAATAACATTTTAACAGATTTAGAGGAAAAGGAATATATCCAACCATTAAAAACAACAAATAAAGATTTTCAAGGTAGTTTTCAAAAATACAAAATTTTAAAATTGAAAGAAGAGAATGAAGAAAAAATAAAAGAAGAAATTTTAAAATTAGATAAAATAATAAAAATAGATTATTTTTTAAAACATCCAAAAGAATACATAGAAAATAAAAAAATTATAATACCAATTAATGACTTTATAAAACAAACAAATGGAAAAAAGATTGAAACAATAACAGTAAATGAAAGGTCTTATCAAATATATAAAAATGAAAAATGTCTAAAAGAAAATGAAGAAATACTAAAGAAACTTGGAATAACATATAAGGATTTATATGCTTATGATACATATGAACCATTTTTTTATTATATAAATAAAGAATATGAAATCAGCAAATTTAAAAATAAAACAATATTGATAATAGAAAATAAAGATACATTTTGGACGATAGTAAAAGCTGTTCAAAAATTGAAAATAGAAAACATATATATGATAATTTATGGAGAAGGAAAAAAGATATTAAAAAGTTTTTTATATATAGAAGAATTAAAAATAAATTCAAAAGATAATATTTACTATTTTGGAGATATTGACTTTGAAGGAATAAATATATATATATCTTTAAAAAATAAATATAACAAATATAACATTTTTGCATATACAAAAGGATATGAAACGATTTTAGATATTGAAAAAACTCCAGAAAAAATTAGAAAGAATCAAAATATAAATCAAGATAAAATAGAAAGATTTATAAACGAATTTGATAAAAAATATAAGGATAAACTAATTGAAATATTTTGCAATAAAAAATATATACCACAAGAGGTTTTTAATTACGAAGTAGCATTAAAAAATATGAAATACTAGAAGAGGTGGAGTTTTGCGCCTTTGAAAGGAATGATATAAAAAATGGATAATAAAGATGTTTTTACAGAAGAAGAATTGAAAGAACAAATGTATAGTGAAATTATAAAAGATGTTATAAATGAAATAGATGATAGAGAAGAAAATATAAAAATATATTATCCATATTTTATTATAACAAAAAAATTGAAAGCAGAATCTGAAAACTTCGGTTTTGATTTGACAGGAGTTTTTATTGGTTTGCTTTCTTTTTTACTTTATGTTGGAAAATTAAGTGGAAAGAAAATAGAATATAAAGAAATATACGATTATATAGGCTATTTTATAGAAAAAGTTTATAGTGAGAAATTAAAAGATGATATGTTGAAAAAAGTAGTAAATTTAATATTAGATATAGCACAAAATAATGGTAATAATTTTGTATTTACATATTATAGTCTAAAAGAAAAGGAAGAAAAAGAAAGATATATTAAGTATATAGAGATAAGATTAGGAGAAAACAATAAATTAAACTACTATATAACAGCTCAAGGGATAGACTTTTATTTAAAGACAAAAGAATTTCCTGATTCACTTCAAGTTACAATGAATTTAATTTTATTTAGAAAACAAGTAGAAAAAGGCTCATTTAATTATGCATATGATACAGTAAAAAGATTAAATATTGAAGTAAAAAGAAAAATAGAACAAAAAGATTTGATATTAGAAGGACTAATGTATGGTGGAAAAGAAGGAATTAACGAATATTCCAGATATCATGAAGGAGTAATTGGACAATTTGAAGAAGAAGAGGAACTTTTTGGAGAGGTATCTACACTTGTAAAAAATATATATATGGATTATATTGCAAAAGAAGGAATAAAGAATTTAACTGAAAAAGAAAATAGAACATTAACAATTATAAGGAATATCGAAAAAGAATTAAATAAAGCAGTTTCTTCTCACACTAAACTTTTACAAGAGGCAATAGATATGACGAAAAAACATGATGAAATTATTGACATGAGATCTAGAAGTGCATTTTCAGAAAAATTTAAATTTGAACAAGAATTTGAAAAAGTAATTAACAAAACTGACAATCCTGAAAAACTAATATATTTTATATTACCGTTTTTACAACCAAAGAAAATAAAAATGTTCAATCCGATGAAATCATTAGAAAATCAGAAATTGAGTAAAACAGAAAAAGAAGAGATAGTAAAAGAAAAAATAGAAGTCAAGGAAATAGAAACAATTGATAAAATAACTACAAAAAGAGTAATTAGTAATTTTAAATTTTATTTTCAAAACTTATTAATATTATTAAAATCAAGAAATGAGATAACATTAAAACGATTTACAGATTTCATTATTGATAACTATGGAGAAAAAAATCTATATAATGGAGATTTTATAGCATTTGTAATTTACTTAAACAGGAAAAAACACATAAAAGAAAATGAAGATGAAATTTTTGAAGAGTTTCATTTTCCTACTATAAAAATAATCCCAAAAGAAGAAGATATAGATTTAGGAAATGGATTAAAGATAACAGATATGTTATTTAAGAAGGGAATGTAATAAATATGGAAATGGATGAAAATTTAGATGTAGCACTGGAGATAATAAATACTTTGATTCAAAATAAAGAAATATCAAAAGGAAAAAATGTATCATTATATCAGAAATATGTAAATTCATCTGATATTGGAAATTTAGCTGATAAAATAGCTGAGAAAATGGGATTTGATATATACAGAATGGATAACACATTGAATTTATGTGTAATGTTAGATAATAAAATATTTGGATATACAAATGAAGAATTGAAAAAGAAAATAAAAATGATAAATAAAAATGAAGATATTTATTTGATGTATTTCATAATTTTAACAATACTAACATGTTTTTATAGAGAATCTGGCTTAAATTCACCAAGGAGCTATTTAAATTTAAGTGAATTATTAGAAACAATAGAAATAAAATTTCAAAGTTTAGTAAAAGAAGATATTGAGAAAACTAGCAGAGAAAATGAATACAATTTTGTTGATATCAAAAATGTATGGGAAAGATTGCAAGATGCACGAGAAGATATTGCAGTAGGAGGAAAAAATGATAAAATTTCTTTTGTAAAACTTGTGCTTCATTTTCTGGAAGAAGAAAAATTAATAAATTTTAATGAAGAAAGGCAAATAATTTCAATTACTAAAAGATTTAAAGCAATTGTTTATTTTTACTTTGAAAATAATAAAGAAAACAAAAATAAACTGTTAGAATATGTATATAATTTAGGAGGTGACGAAAATGCCACACATCAATAGATTAAGATTAGTAAATGTGAATTTTAATGATGCAAAAGGAATATATGACAATTTTATGATGAGGTTAAATGGAAAATCAACAACATATGATTTAATGAATACAGGTGGAAAATCATTACTGCTATTAATGCTTTTACAAACAGTTATACCTAATACATATTTAAAAAAAGAAAAACCAGTAAAAAATATATTTGCAGGAGGAAATCCGAAAAGAACTTCACACTGTTTAGTTGAATGGATTCTAGATGAAGGTTATCAATATAAATATATGTTAACTGGATTTTGTGCAAGAAAAAAGCAAGATATAGGTGATGAAGAAAATAATTTAGAAAATAAACTAGAAATAGATTATTATAATTATTGTTATTTTTATAATGATGAAAATAAATATGATATAAAATATATGCCACTTGTAGAAAAGGAAAATGGACAACAAATATATATGTCATATGACAAATTAAAACAACTATTTACAAGTATGAGAAAAGAAGATTTACCAATAAAAGTATTTGATAGTAAGAAAGAATATATGAAATACATTTCATATTATGGTCTAATACCAGCAGAATGGAAATTGATTTCAGAAATAAATGTTTCTGAAAATTACATTGAAAAATATTTTAAAGAAAATAAAACTTCAAGAAAACTAATTGAAAATTTCTTAATTAAAATTATAGATGATGTCAATATTCAAAATAATGAAGAAGAAAAACAAGAAAATCAACTAGCAGATACATTAATAGAATTAAAAGATAATTTAACTGAATTTAGAAAAAAAAGTGACAATAAAAATGAATTTATCCAGGTAAGAGAAATGTATAATAATTTAAATAATAAAAATGAAATGTTAAAAGAGGAATTTTCAAAAATTGATAAAATAGATAAAAAAGCTTATGAAGCACTTGTATTTAACAAAGAAAAAGAAGAAAAATTAAAAAGTAAAATTAAAAATGAAAAAGATAAAATAGAAGAATTAAAAAGAGAGAATAAATCAATAGAAATAGCACTGGGAAAACTAGAAATAGATAAATTATATTATAAACAAGATGAAGTAAATAAAAAAATTTATGATTTAGATTCTCGAAAAGCCAAAGTAGAAGAAAAATACAAAGGAAAAAAAAGAAAAATAGAACTTGTAAAAGCGCAAAATGAATATGTACAATATTTAGAAAACAAAGAAGAAGTAGAACAAATAAAATTAAAAATAAAAAGTCTTAATCTAGATGAGGACGAAATAAAACAAAAATATGAATTATATGGTTATAATTACAAAGTAGCATTAAAAGAAAAAATAGAGAAAATAAGCAGAGAATATAAAGAAAAGCAAGAATTTAAAGAACAAAAAGAAAAAGCTAAAACAATTGCTAAAAGAGAAGAAAATCAAGAAAGAAATACTTTAAGTGATTTTAGTATTAAGATTGAAAATTTAGAAAGTGAAATTACAAATAAACAAGATAATATTAATATTATAACTGCTGAACTTACAGAGGAAGGAGATTTAAGGTTATTATTAGATATAGAAGATAGCATTGATAAAAGTAAAGAGAAGTTAGATAAAATAAAAGAAGAAATTGAGCAAAATAAAGAGAAACAAGAAGTACTACAAAAAGAAGAAGTTGACAAAAAAGTAGAATTAGAAAAAGTTAAATCAACTGGTAGTTTATTGAGGGAAAGGCTACAATTAGCAAAAGAAAAAGTTGAAGAATACGAAGAAGAGAAAAATAGCTTAGAAAGATTAATAAAAACTTTCCAAGTAGAAAATATTGAAAAGTTGGGTAACAAATTAAAAAGTGAATTACAAGAAGAAGAGAAGAATAGAAGTATAAAACAAATAGAAAAACAAATGAAAATAAAGAAATTAGAATTAATTCAAAAATATAATATGGTAATTCCAAATGAAGATATTTTTACTTTAAAACAAAAGTTAGAGAACAAATGCAATTACATTATGACTGGTATAGAAGAATTAAAAAAAATCGAAGAAAGTAAAAGAAAAGAAGTCCTAGATAAAAATCCATTATTAATATATTCTATATTTATTGACGATGAGACTTTTAGAAAAATAAAAAGTAAAGGTTTAGATATAGAACTAGAAAATTTAGTACCAATTATAAGTATTGAAATGCTGAGAAAAGATGAAGAATATGAAGAAAAAGACATAATTTTCCCAATATATAAAAGTATTTATCAAAATATTGAAACAGAAAAAGTTGAGCAATATAAAGAGACTTTAAATAAAGACATATCTTTACTGGAAGAAAAAATTGAAAAATGCAACGAAAAGGAAGAAAAGTTAAGAAGGTATTTAGATGAAATAAAAAGTTTTAATGAAATATATAGTGAAGATTTTGTAAAATCTATATATAAAAATAAAACTGACATAGAAAATAGCATAAATGAAAACCTAAGAAAAATAAAAGAAATTAATAACTTAATACAAGATCAAAAAGAAGAACTAGAAAAATCAAAAAGATTATTAGAAAAACAAAATAATAAATATGAATTATTATCACAAAAAATAAAAAAATTAGAAGAATTAGAAATACTACAAAATGAAATTAAAGAATTAAAATCTGCAAAAGAACTTATTAAAAAAGATTATGAAGTCCAAAAAGAGCTTTTGCAAGAAAAAGAAGAAGTGGTAATAACAATAGAAAGTGATCTAGAAGAAATTAAAAATAAAATAATAGAACTTGGAATGTTAAAGGAAGATTTCGAAAAAACTTATTCTAATCTACCAGAATTCAAAGAAACAGATGTGAGAAATGAACAGTTTGAAATATTAAAGAATCATTTTGAAGTATATGATAGCCAGATGAAAAATTCAAATAAAGAACTTTATGGACTTAATGAAATGATTTCAATAATAACAGAAGTGATGGAAAAATGTAAAAAAGTAATAAGAGAAAATAATTTTACTATAGAATATTTTACATCTAAAAACGAAATTTTTTCAAAAGTACCAGACACAGTTTTAGAAGAATTAAATAGAATTGTAGAAGCTATTGAAAAAGAGCTTAATGAAGCTAATTATTTGTTGACAGAAAAAGAAAAAGAAAAACAACAATTATTAGGTCAAATTGCAATTCTAGTAGAAAAATTGCAAAAAGAAAAAAATGAAACATATTTTGAAGAAACTAGAATTACAGATCTTAATATTATAGATAAAAAGATTGAGAAAAATAATACTAAATTTAAGTTTAATAAAAAACAAATACAAGAATTAAGTTCGAAAATTCAAAATGTGGAAGAAGAAGTAAAAAGAATAGATAAAGAACTTACAATGTTAGATAGTTTTGTTAAAGAAAATGAAATAGAAGGTTTCAATGTAGATACAGAAAACATATTAGAAAATGAAGTATTTACATATAAAAGAATCTTAGAAGAAAGAAAAAAGATTAATAAAGGTGTAAGTAAATTAACTACAGATTTTTCGAAATATATAAATTACATTAAAGAACAAGTTAGTGAATTTTACATAAAACAGGATGTGTTAGACAAAATTGAGAATTTAAAAATTCCAACTAAGTTATCTGAAACAAAGATTATTGCTAATGGTATTTCTACAATTATTGAAATGTTAGAAGAAAAAATTAGACATATAGAAGAGGCATTAAAGCTTCTTGAAAGTTATCAAAAAAACTTTATTACTAAGTGCTTTGAAAAAGCAGAAACAATATTAAGGGATTTAGAAAAATTGCCAGGTTTATCTAGAATTAAAATAAATGGAAAGGATACAAATATTATTAAATTAAATTTATTTGAATATGAAAAAGAAGAAAAATTGAATAAAATGAAAGAGTATATTTATGACTTAGTAAAGGAAATGGAAGAAAATCCTGATAAAATGAATAAAGAACAATTAAACGAAAGTTTATCTTCAAAAGCATTAGTGTCACAAATTATAAATATGGATAAGGCAAGTGTAAAATTATATAAGATTGAAGATATACCAGAAAATTCGACATATAAAAAGTGGGAAGATGATCTAGGTTCAGATGGACAAGTTAATGCTATTTACTTTATGTTTGCTGTATGTATAATTTCATATATTAGTATGCTAACAAGAAAAGAAAATTCAAACAAATCTAAAAAAGTAATTATTGCAGATAATCCGTTTGGAGCAACAAGTGCAGTTTTCTTATGGAATGTTATGTTCTCAATTTTGAAAGAGAATAATGTTCAATTAATTGCACCTGGACATAATATTAATAAAGAAATTGTATCTAAATTTGAAGTTAATTATGTATTAAAACATGAATATTATAATGGAAATAAAAAGTCAGTAGTGGTAGATAAAGAGTTTAGAACAGAAGATGACATTAATAATATGAATTTCGAAATTTTACAAGGAGATCAACAGAGTATATTTTAGTTATAATATCTAAAATTTAATTAAAAATAATTGTGATAAATATAGATAATTATTAACTTAAAATAAGAAGAATTGAATATATAGTTAAACAATTATAAATTCATTAAAAATAGTAAATTGTAGGGGATTTGTTTATGGAAAATAGAAAGTGGTTAATAATTGGAATAATAATAGTAAGTGTATTATTTATTTTTAATATGTTAAATATTTTATTATCTATTTGGATTTTTGGAACATTATTTTTGCCTTATATAATAGGAATAGCAATTTCTGTTATAATAATATTTCTAATAAGAAAAAAACTAAAGGAAAAAAATAAAAATTTAAAAATTTTAATATATGCAATTATTATAATATTATGTATAATAGTATGCAAAAACTTAGGATATCCTGTTATGCAATATTTAAGTGAAAAACCTGATGAAATTTATACTAAAATGAAAGAATTAAACGATAGTGAAAAACTTATAGGATTATCAAAAGAACAAGTTGTTGAATTATTAGGTGAGCCACAAAAAAATTCTAGAGATGACCTTTATACATATGATGCAGGAACATTAACTAACTATTTATTTTTTGGGGAAAGAGAATCTTATGATCTTTTTATAAGGTTTGATGAAAATTATATAGTAAAATCTACTGAAATACATTTACCGTTAGGAGGCTAAAAACAAATTATCATTTTTGTAAACATAAAAAATTTTAAAATAGGATGTATATAATACTCACATGAGTGAAATAAATTTTAAGTATAATATTTACAAATGTACAACAAGATAATAAAGTTGTAGTACGTTTGTAATGGAGGTTAATATGAATATAAAAAAATAGAAAAATTTTTAAGCTGTCTAAAACAAAAATATATTTTAAAAGTTTAATATCAATGAATTAAAACTAAATAAAAGTTTATAATAAATAATATAATTTATAAAAAAATTAAACTAATTGTCGGAAAAAAATTGACTTTATCCTACAATTAGTTTAAAATATTATTG
>CALXAP010000024.1 GCA_944386325.1 uncultured Clostridia bacterium | reverse complement strand
AAAAAATAAAAAATTAAAAATAAAAAATAAAAAATAAAAAATTAAAAATAAAAAATTAAAAATAAAAAATTAAAAATTAAAAATAAAAAATAAAAAATAAAAAATAAAAAATAAAAAATAAAAAATAAAAAATAAAAAATAAAAAATAAAAAATTAAAAATTAAAAAATTAAAAAAATAATATCAGTAATATTAAATACCCAACACATGTATATATAAGATAATCAAAAATTATTAATTATTCATCATTAACTATTCATTATTGATTGCAACCTCCGGTTGCAGTCACAAATTAGTTAGAGTTTATATATTAAAATAGATTTAGCAATGCGCTAAATCTATTTTAATCTTATATCATCTCCAATAAATTTACATATATTATAATATCCAATTATTCTTGAACCTATTCGTTCATTATATATTGAAAATATATTATTTAAATTTAAATTAGTTGATATTATTGTTTTTGTTATTTTATTATTTTGATTTAATAGTCTAGAATTTATTATTGTAAATAATTCTGTTAATTTCATTGAGTTTAATGATTCTGTTCCTAAATCATCTATTATTAATAAATCAACATTAATTAAATTGTCTACTATATTTATTGAAGAATCTTGTTTTCCAAATCTATAATTTAATATTGAATCTATCATTACTGGTGCGGTTTGATAAAGAACTGTTTTTCCTTTTTTTAATATTTCATATGCTATACAATTACATAGAAATGTTTTTCCTAAACCTATATTTCCAGTGAATAATAAATTTTTTTCATTTGGGTCATCAAAGTTTTTTATAAAGTTTTCTGATATTTTTTTTATTATTTTTATATTTTCTCTAGGGGAAATATTTAAATTTTCATCTATTTCATCTGAATATAGTAATTCGTTAAATGTGCTAAAATTTTCTTTTTCTATATTTCCTATATTTGATTTATTATATTCTATATTGAAAATTTTTTGTTTTAAACAATTACACATTATTGTTTTATTACCTTTTCTTATATAACCAGTGTCATTACAAATGTTACATTCATAATGTGGCAAAAAAGATTTAGATGAAATATTTAAATTTTTCATAATTTTTTCTTTTTCGTTTTTTAAATTATTAATTTCTAAATCTATTTTTTCTACTTGTTCATTGTTATTTTGTAATAACATATTTATTTTATGAATAGATTTTAAATTAATTTGTTTTTCTATATTTTCTAAATTTATATTTTTTGAATATATTTCTTTCTTTTTTTCCTCAGCTTTTTGTTCAGATAAAAAGCGCTTTTCTGAATATTCATCTAAAATATTTCTAAGAGTTTTATTTTGCTTCATATATAACACCTATTTTTTTGAATTTAAATTTGTATAAAATTTATCTAGATTATTATATTTTCTTTGTTCGTAATTTGCAAGTTCTGTTTTCTTTTTTAAATCTTTTAAATCTTTGTTTTTCTTCTTCATACTTTCTAAATAGTTGTTTATATCTTCTTTTGTTCTTAAATTTCTATCATTCCAATCTGTTAATAGAGTGTTTATATAATCAAAGTTAGGATTAGATTTCGATGTTGTCTTTTTTAAAGCAAGTTCAATTATGTCATTTCCATATCTGTAATCTAAAACCCATTTTTCTATAAATGCTTTCTCATACTGTGTTAATAATCTTGAAAGACCAAGTTTTTTAGAAACAAATTTTTCTACTAAAAACAATTTTTCTTGTTTTTGATAATAGCTTTCTAAATCTGTATATGTCTTTATATTATTTTTTGACCATGAATCAGCAACTACTTGTACATAGTTTCTATGTAATGCAGATTTGTCATAACAATATCTAAAAAGTGCAATCATAACTTGTTCATCAAAATTATATTTGTCAAACCATAAATTGATATCTGTATACCAAGATGGTGACATTATTCCTTGAAAATATGAATTATTTATATTCTCAATTGCTTTTGCTCTATATTTATTTTTAGCATTCTGGGCTGCTTTTTCAGGTGTTGCTGTTAATCTAGGTGTATATATTTTGTTTAAAGCTATTTCTTGAAGGCTATTTAATATGTATCCATTATTTTTTTTAGTTAATACACCATTATCTTCCCAGAATTTTAATCCTTCTTGTATTATTTTAAAATCTAATGATAATGTTTTAGATAAATCATTAATTTTTATATCCTTATTGTATTTTGATAAAAATAATATATATAGATATATTTTTACGAAATTTCCATTTGCCATTGATAAGTATTCTGTAAAAAAAACATCTGGAATTTCTGTAAAAGAAAAAAGCATTGATTTGGGATTTTGCTCTAACTTCATATAAACCTCCAAATTAAATAAAATATCTCACATATCAAGTAATTATATCATTTCAAAAAATACAATACAATGATTTTAATATTTTTTGTAGAAATATATGTTTCGATTTTTATAAAATTTGATTATATATGAAAGTATATTTATTATATTTTCGTTTTTAAAACCTAATATACTAAAAAGAAAAACAGGAAAGCATAGACTTATAAATATAAAAACTTTAATACTAGTATTTTGAAAAATAAGATTAACTAGACAAAAAATAAATATATACCAAATTAAATTTACAATTGCGGTGGTATAATCTATTATCCCAAATAATTTATTCCTAAAGGCATAATTACTTGGAAAGATAAATTTCATTTTACACCTCCAAATAAATATTTAAGTTGATATAAGTTTTGAGAAAAATTAGTAGATATTCCACCTAATAATTCTTTAATTATTATATTTGATTTCATAAGTGCATATAAACCTCCTATATATAATATTTTAGAAAATAAATTATCAGAAAAATTAATTGAGAAAACAATTAATAATATTAAAGAAATAAATACTTGAAGCAATAAAAGTGATATAAAACTTTTAAGCCATGTCTTGAAAAACCAATTTGTATTTTTATTTATTAATGTTAATATAGCAAATGGACATATTAATATAAATACTTTAATCATTATATATCTTAAAGAATACGATAATAATATATTTATAAGAGATATATAAATAAAAGATTTTATTAGACCATCAACAGAAAACAAATTAAAATTATTATTTGATGAAATAACATCATTTAGATTATCAAAGAGAGTACTAAAACTGATATTTTTATTATAAATAGATTCTCCAAGTTCTCTTATTGAAAGAGATATTGTAGAATTTAAATTTAGTATTTGTTCACATACAAAATATGAAGAATTCATTATAATTAAAAATATAATTATTCTGAAAATATATTGTAATGGTCTTTGTGTTTCTGAAAACAGTAAATATGAAAAAATTAAATTTATAGCATAATATAATACAAAACCTGTTAATAAAGAATTTGCTATTAGTAATATACCACTTTCTGCAGAAAAACCAAATATATCTTTAAAATAAGAATCATTAATTATATCACTAGATATAAATGTTATATTATCTAAAATTTCATAAAAATTATTATTTATGGAAGAAAATAAACTTGACAGAATATTATTTATTGTTTCTTGAATTATTTGTCCAAGATTTTCTGAATTGATTTCTGACATCTATGCACCTAATAATGTTTTTATTGCTGATAATACTAAATCTATTGCTAAAATAAAACCATAACAAAATAGAGAACCTCGAATTAATCTTTTACCAGTTCTAATTTTATCTTCATCTCCAAAACTAAATTTTCTCATAATAATTCCTGTTCCAACTGCAACAGCTGCAGCTGGAGTAGAAATTTTTATAATCCATTCTTCTATTTGTTCAAAGGCTTTTTTTAAAGTTGATATAAGTTTAGGATCTGCTGCATATGTTTCATTATTTAGAAAAATAAAAAATATAAGAAAAAGAAGAACAAAAAGAAATATAAATTTATTTTTTTTCAAGTAATCACGATCCTTTTATATTATTTTTTTGAATAAAATAGGGGGATAATTTTATTTTTTTAGGAGGCAATATTTTTTTACCATCAGACAAAAAAGCAATACAAGAAAAAGTTTCTAATTCTTGAGTAAAAAAATTAGTATCATATATAAAGTCTTTTTGAGTATAGTTATTTACACTTTCTGAAATATTTGAATTTTTAGATTTTAATTTTCTAAATAGATAATCATAATTTGTTTCTTTAGAATTTTCAGAAATAGTAACAGATGTTTTTATTTTTTCTTCTTTTCCAATTTGTTTTTGAATTTCTTCTATTGTAAAAATATCGTCAGTTCTAAACCATAGTTTATTTACTAAACTTTGTATTATTACTTTTGTTGAATAAGGATTATTTAAAGAATGATATAAAGATGTGTAACTTTGTGTTGATACAATATTTATACATTTAGCTTCTCGAGACTGAGAAAAGAAATCAGCATCATTTGCTGTTACATATTCATGATATTCATCACATATAAAAGATGTGGTTTTTATAGAGGATGGATTTTTTAATAATGAAAGAACTTCGGATTGAAAATCTAATTTTAAATATGCTGCAATTATTTTAGATAAATTTCTATATTCTGCAATATTCATATTTAAAATAACAATTTTGCCTTGTTCAATTACTTCTTTGAAACCAGAAAAATTTATTTCGTTTTTTGGGGGACAAAAGGTTTTTGAAATTTTATATTCTGATGTGAATGTATTAGTTATTCTTCCAATTTCAGATTTTATAATTGATAAGGTTCGATTATCTAATTTAAAGAATTCATTATTAAAAAATTCTAGTGATGAATATAAATCGTATGTATTGGCAACTGATAATTTGCCAGATATAAATAATTTCCTTAAATAGGGGATTTTTGTTTTGTAATAATTTGAATCAAAAACTAAGTTATTTATTTCTTTAAAAGTTACATATCCATCGTTGTAAATTCTACATAGTTTAATACAATTAGCAATAGCTTCTTCTACAATATCAAGCCAATATGAGTCAGAATTATTTTTTGAAAATAATAATAATATTGTTTTTAACCTATTTGCTAAAACTGTCGGGGATATATTTGGCTTATGAAGTGGATTGTATTTTAAATTAGAATTAATAGAAATTTCTATTATGTCTTTTTCTCTTTCGTATTTTTTACAATATTTTAATACTTGTTTATAATAATTTCCTTTAACATCTAATATTAAAATTCCAATTTTATTTTTATTTTTTATTAATTGTTCTGTAAAAGGGTACATTGCTGAACTTGTTTTTCCAGTACCGATTGTACCTGTGATAAAAATATTTTGATAAAGTGCTTTTTCTGGAATAAAAATATTATTATTATTATTATTGGAATCTGTTCCAATATATAATTTAAATTCTCCTAAGTTAGAAGTAGTTTTTTTATTAAATTGTTTTTTATCAATATTTATTTTAGAAAAAAATAATTTAAAAATATAATTAGATATAATTACATATGAAATAATACTAGTTAAAACATGAAGCTTTTTTATATAATTCCATGCTTCGGGATATTTTAAACAAATGTCAAAAGGTTTAATACTATATGGAATTATTATACTATCGGAATAAAAAACTGGTTTAAGAATGTAAAATGTGAATATAAATAATAATGAAGAGATAGATATGATAAATATAAATTTTAATAAAAATTTCATTTTTACTCCTTACTTTTAGATTGTTTTTGTTTTATTTTTAGTTTAGCACCTTGGATATGATTAAAGAAAAACAAATCAAAAAAATTATATATAGAATAAAATATTATAAAAGAATTAATAATAAAAATAATAAAAAATATATGAATAACTATTTTGTAACTATCACTCCTTTCCTATAAATTGCCAATATAATATAACAATTTTCGTTATTTGTCTATACTTTTTATTAAATTTATGATAAAATATTTTTCGACATACAAAGTGCTACAAATAAAGACTTTTTTCGATAAAAGAATTTGTCGAAAAATACAAAAAATAGGAGGTTAATATGAAGATTGATAAAAATATAAAAATAGGAGATTTATTAAATGAATATCCAGAAAAAGCAGAAATATTATTAAATGCTGGAATGCATTGTTTAGGATGTCCTGCATCACAAGAAGAAACTTTAGAAGAAGCTTGTATGGTTCATGGAATAGATGTTGAAGAATTAGTTGAAAATTTGAATAAATAATATTGATTTAAAAAATTATAATGGTATAATGTATTAAGAATGTGTATCTATAGCTCAGTAGGATAGAGCGCTCCCCTCCTAAGGGAGAGGTCGCTGGTTCGATTCCAGCTAGGTACACCAAATAGGGTTCCTATTTTAGGATACCCTCTTTTTTAAATTTTTCTATAATATTTTTCTCAACTTTTTGTATCATTTCTTGATTCTTTATAATGTTAATTATATCTGAATGATTATATGATTTTATAATAAGTCTAATTAAAGCATATGAGATATCATATCCATTATATTTATTTGTATCACAATCACAAAATTGACCATATTTTCCTCCATGATGTTTTAAGAATTCTATAGGAGGAATTTCTTTACTAAAAATTTCTTTTTCTAGCCATTTTGAATACTTTTGATCATCTGATTCCAAAAACGATTTTTGACCAGATAAATATTGAGCCAATCCTTCTTCTAGCCAAATACAATGGTAATTAGAAATTTTTTCATGATAGATTAAATGAACTAATTCATGAGCTAAACTAGCAATTAAAAAGCCTGCTTTATAAAAATCTTCTAGTTCTTTACTAATGCATACATAATTAATCATTCCTCCAAAACAGTTACCAACACTATATGAAGATATTTTAGAAAATTGAGAAGAAAAATTTGTATATGATTCTTTACTATCAAATAAATTAATTCTAACTTTTCTAAAAGTGCTAATTTCAAAAAAATCTAATATATGTTTCTCTTTTTTTATAAAAATTACTTCTAATCTATTTAAAAAATTTTTAGTATATTTTTTATTTGCATATACTTCTATATTTGAATTTTCTAATAATTTTAATTTAGGTAAATGTTCCATTTATAATTTTCCTTTCATTTTAATAAAAATAATATACAACAAGTATATAAAATAGTCAATTACAAATACTTTCCTTGCAATTTATATTGATTTATATTATAATTTGCAAGATAGAAATAATCCTGTTATAAACGAATTTATTAATATATTGTGATTAAGTTTTATAGGAGTATATATGGAAGAAAAATATATGTTAGAAGCACTAAAGGAAGCTAAAAAGGCGTATTTAAAAAGAGAGGTTCCAGTAGGTGCTGTTATTGTTAAAAATGGTGTTATAATTTCAAGAGGTCATAATTTAAAAGAAACAAAGCAAAATTCTATTGCACATGCTGAAATAGTGGCGATTAATCGAGCTTGTAAAAAATTAAAATCGTGGAGATTAATAGATTGTGAGATGTATGTAACATTAGAGCCATGCTCTATGTGTGCAGGAGCAATTATAAATTCTAGAATAAAGAAATTATATATAGGTACAATGGATTTAAAGACAGGAGCTTGTGGTTCTAAATTAGATTTATTAACTGATTATAAATTTAATCATGTTGTTGAAGTTGAAAAAGGAATATTAAGTAATGATTGTGAATATATATTAAAAGACTTTTTTAAAAAGTTAAGAGAAGGAAAAATAAATTTGGAGGAAAACAATGATTGATTTAGAAGGTACGAGAGATAATAAAAAAAAGGTAATAAAAATTAGTTTATTTATATTAGTTATTGTAATTATTATATCTGTTATTGGAATATTATTAATGAAATATAATGTTGAAGGAGAGACTAATTTACCTTTTGAATTAAAAGAAGTTTTAGTAATAAGTTCTGCAGATGCAAATGAAATGGAAAATAAAGAAAAACGATGGAATTTAGAAATATTACAAAATAATGACATATATATAGAGATAAAAAAGAATAATAAATATAATGGAAATGAAGAATTAAAAAAAGTAACAATTGAAAATATTAATTATATAAATAAACCTCAAATAGGTGATCCACATATATATAGACCAGCAGAAGAGGGAGATTTTACATATATTTATAGTGATGAATATATAAGTAATAATGTTTTAGAATATAATGTTACAGGTAGTAATAATATGAAGAAAATGGAACTTGCAAATGATGGAGGACTTGTAACTTTTAGCAGTTGTAGTAATAATATTGCACAATATGTGTCAGATGATGAAACTGAAATAAAATATGATGGTTCTTTATTGCAAAAAGTTAATATTAATGAAGAACAGTTAAAGTATAGTTTAAGTTTTGATATAATAATTGAGACAGTTTCAGAAAAAAAATATAAAGCATCTGTAACATTAGAAATCCCTATAGAAAACTTTATAAATGATGGAATTGCTAAAAAAGAAATAAAAGATAATGAAGAAATAATATTTAAAAGAATATAATTAATACTTGATAAAAATTTAATATCATTATATAATATTAAAAGTTAAAACAAATAATAAATGCTTGAAATTATTGAATAAATATATTTAATAAAATTGTATGACCTTTGTATGGAGAACATTATTCGATAAGAAGCTATGAACCTCGTCAGATTCGGAAGAAAGCAGCGATAAATAGTGTATTATGTGAATGTATGTTTTCCATAGAAAGGTCATATAATTAATTATAGAGGTGATATTTTTGAACTACACATCACTATATAGAAAGTTTAGACCACTTAATTTTGACGAAATGGTTGGGCAAGAACATATAACTAAAACTTTAAAAAATCAAATTATCTCAAATAGAATAGGACATGCATATTTGTTTAATGGTGGTAGAGGAACTGGAAAAACATCTGCTGCTAAAATACTTGCAAGAGCAGTAAATTGTTTAGATTTAAAAGACGGAAATCCTTGTAATGAATGTGAAATATGTAAAGCAATATTAGATGGATCTCTTACGGATGTAGTGGAAATGGATGCAGCTTCAAATAATAGCGTAGAGGATATTAGGGGAATTAGAGAAGAGGTTAATTTTTTACCAACTCTTGCAAAATATAGAGTATATATAATAGATGAGGTACATATGTTATCAACAGGTGCGTTTAATGCACTATTAAAAACATTGGAAGAACCTCCTGCACATGTTAAATTTATACTTGCAACAACAGAGCCACAAAAATTACCTGCAACGATATTATCAAGGTGCCAAAGATTTGATTTTAAAAAGATTAGTGTTGAAAATATTGCAAAAAGATTGAGATTAATTTGCGATGAGATTAATGTAAAAATATCAGATAATGCATTAAATTTAATCGGTGTAATATCAGAAGGTGCAATGAGAGATAGCTTAAGCATATTAGAAAGATGTATACAAGATGGAGATAATGATATTACTGAAGATAAAATAAGAGATATGATAGGAATACCAAAATTAGAATATATATCTAAAACTGTTGAAAGCATAATTAATTTTGATGTTGATTCAGCAATATTAGTTACAGAAGAGATATTAAATGAAGGTAAGGATATTAATTATTTGTTATGGGAAATTATAAAATATTTAAATAATATGTTGATATATAAGAGTTGTGGAAAAATAAATATTTATAATGAAAATGATGCAAATAATTTAAAAAATATAGCAGATAAAACAAATAAACAGAGAATATTAAATTTAATATATGAGTTTTCAAATTTAGAAAATGATATAAAATGGACTTCTCAAAAAAATATAATGTTTCAGTCTGGTATAATAAAAATGTGTATAAAAATTGATGTTAACGATTTTGAAACAAGAATAAAAAAATTGGAAGATAAAATAAATAATTCAAATATTACTATAACAGAAAAGAAAGAAAAAATCATTGAAAAAAAAGAAGTTGAAAATAATAATACTAAAAAAATAATAAAAAATGTAGCAAATTTAAAAACAACAAATTATTGGAAAGATGTTGTAAAAAAACTAAAAGATAATGGAAAAATAATGATATATACTAATTTGTTAAATACAGATGCTGTAGAAATTTCAGATGATACATTGGAAATAGAATTTAAAAATGGCATAACTAATTTTGGTAAAACAGTTTTAAGTAATAAAGATAATATTAATGAAATATCTAGATTAGTAGAAGAAATTTCAGGAAAAAAGATGAAAATAAAATATAAAGATGAAAAAAGTATTGACAATAAAGAAATGAATGGTTTAAATAGTTTAGGAATACCTATAAATATTATAGAATAAATTATAATATTTATATAAAATATATTAATTTAGGAGGTAAAAATGGGTAAGAAAGGTGGATTCCCTGGTAACTTTGGTGGATTTGGAGGAATGAATATAAACCAATTAATGAAAGAAGCAAAAAAAATGCAAGCAGATATGGAAAAATCTCAAACTGAAATTGCATCAAAGGAGTTTGAAGCAACTGCTGGAGGTGGAGCTGTAAGTATAAAAATTACTGGAGATAAAAAAATAAAAGAATTAATTATAAAAAAAGAAGTAGTTGATCCAGAAGATGTGGAAATGTTACAAGATTTAATAATTACATGTGTAAATGAGGCTATGAGAAAAGTTGATTCTGAAACAGCTTCACAATTTGGAAAATACAATATACCTGGTTTAATGTAAATGGGTTTATGCAAAAATTGAATATGCTTTTTATGTGTAAAATCGAATAGAATGTAAGATTAATTAATTTCGAAAAAATATTACTTTATAAAAAGTATGTTTAATTTTTGCTATATAATACTTTTAAATGCAATATTAAGTTGTAAAGATGCTCTAAATTGAGTATCTTTTATTTGACATTAGTAAAATTTTAAATTAAAATTTTATTAATAAAAAATATAAAAGGAGAATAGAATGTCATATTATTCACCATCTATTGAAAAATTAATTGAATGTTTTGAAAGATTACCAAGTATAGGACATAAGAGTGCTGTAAGACTGGCATTTCATATCTTAAGTCAGTCAGATGAAGATACAAAAGATTTTATAAATTCAATATTAAGTGCAAAGAAAAATCTAAAATATTGTTCTATATGTTATAATATTTCAGATACAGATCCATGTAATATATGTAGTAATAAAAATAGAGATAGTAAAACAATTTGTGTTGTTGAAAATGTCAGAGATATTGTTGCTATGGAAAAAACTCATGAATATAAAGGGGTATATCATGTTTTACATGGTTCAATATCTCCTATGAATGGAATAGGACCAGATGAGATAAAAATAAAAGAGCTATTAGATAGAATAAGACAAGGAAATATAAGTGAAATTATATTAGCGACAAATCCAAGAGTAGAAGGTGAAGCAACTGCAATGTATATAGCAAAATTAATAAAACCATTAGGAATAAAAGTAACTAGAATAGCTCATGGAATACCTATTGGTGGCGATTTAGAATATACAGATGAAGTAACTTTGATAAAAGCAATGGAAGGAAGAAGAGAAATATAATTTATTAGATAATTAACAAAACAATAAATTTTATTAGAGTTAAATTATCTTTAAATGGAGGTTAATATGGAAGAAAAAAATAAAATAACTTTCCATCATTTGTTTTGGTATTTCATAATTTTTAGTATATTGGGACTTTTAATAGAAACATTATTTTGTTATATAACAATGGGAATAATAGAAAGTAGAAAGGGTTTAATGTATGGACCGTTTTGCCCAATATATGGTATAGGAGCAGCATGTTTAATTTATGTTTTAGATAAGTATAAAGAAAATAATAAAAAGATATTTATATATGGAGCAATAGCAGGAAGTGTTATAGAATATGTGTTAAGTTTTGGACTAGAAGCTATATATGGCTCAAGATTTTGGGATTATGAATATAAGCCGTTTAATTTAAATGGGAGAATTTGTTTGACATTTTCGATTTATTGGGGAATATTATCTTTGTTATTAATGAAGGGAATAAGACCAAAAATAGATTATTATATAGATAAATTATCTGGGAAAAAGGCATTTATAATAGATACTTTACTATTAATATTTTTTATATTTGATGTTTGTATGACTGTATGGGCAGTAAATACATATCAAGATAGAATAAAAGCTCAATATTATAATATTGAGGTGCAGCAAGAAGATAATTTAAAAACTAAGATAGAGAACAAATTATTTAGTAATGAAATAATGTTAAAAACATTTCCAAATTTAAGAATAAGAGATAATGAAAATAATCTAGTGTTTATAAGAGATCTTATAGAATAAATTTAATAAAGCCAATAATTCCAAAAGTTATAAATATTATGCCAGAAAATTTTCTAAATATATTTTCTGGTATTTTTTTTACGATTATTTTTCCAAGACCAATAGCAATTAGATTACTACAAATCATTGCAAAAATTGAACCTATAATAAGACTTAATTTATATTCAGGATAATTTATACCAAGGCCAATAGCAGATAAAAATGTTTTATCTCCAAGTTCTCCAATAAATATATAAAATGCAATTAAAAGAATGTAATTTAATTTATATGATAATAATTTATTAATTTTCTTGTTGCTTGAATTTTCTGTATCTGTATTAGAAATTAATGAAAAAATACCTATTATGATAAAAGAAATATAAGTAATAAATTGTAAAATATTATGTACATATATATTATCTAAAGATCCAAGACAGCCACCAAATAATATTGCTATACCATGACTAAAAAATGATCCAATTGCAATTCCTGTTAGTATTGTAAATAACTTTAGTTTGGTTGAAAAAGATAAGATTATTAATTGGGTTTTATCGCCAAGTTCAGCAAAAAATATAATAAAAAAAGCTATAAAAAAACAATATAAAAAATCCATAAAAGTAGAAAGCCTCCTTAGGTAATAAAATATTCATAATATAAAAAAATATGAAAAATTCATAAAGAAAAATAAAATAGAATACATTAAAATAAGTTGGTGATATAATGTATGATATTTTAAAAATTATATGTGTAGTAATAGGTACGATTATAGGTGCTGGTTTTATTTCAGGGCAAGAAATATATACTTTCTTTTTAAAGTATGGATACATAGGATTTATTTGTATTTTTATTATGGGAATATTATTAGGTGTTGTAATTTATAAAACTTGTTTTATAATAATGAATGAGAAAATAAATAATTACGAAAGTTTTCTTAATAGTATTTTTAAAAATAAGTTTTCAAAGATAAAAAAGTTTTTACATAGTTTAGTAAATATTTTTTTATTAATATCATTTTTTATAATGTGTGCAGCTTTTTGTGCATATTTTAAACAAGAATATAATATATCAATATATTTAACTGGGATTATAATATCTATCATATGTTATATAATTTTTATAAAAAACATAAATGCAATAATAAAAATAAATTCGATATTAATGCCTATAATTATTATTTTAATATTTTTTTTAATTACGAAATTAAATATAAATCAAATAAATATAAATTGTAGTAATAGTGCTTTTAAGACTGTATTAAATTGTATATTATATGTTAGTTATAATACTATAATACTAATACCAATTTTGTTAAAACTAAAATCATATATGAAAAATAAAAAAAATATATTTTTATCTTCGTTTATTTGTTCAATAGTAGTAGTAATAATGGCATTAATAATAATGTTTACAATAAATAAAATAGATGGAATTAATAATATAGAAATCCCATTATTGTATGTAACTAATACATATGGAGAAAGTTATAAATACATTTATAGTTTTGTATTAATTATTGCAATTGTAACATCTGCGATTTCAGCTGGATATGGTTTTTTAGAAAATATCACAAAAAGTAAAAAAAATTATAAAAAGTTAGCTTTGTTAATATGTATTATTTCAATATTGGTTTCAAACTTTGGATTTTCAAATTTAGTTAATGTTTTATATCCACTATTTGGAGTTTTAGGTTTAATACAGATATTTTTTATATTAAAATATTGAAAAATATTCTTATAACTGATATAAATAAATAGGTGAAATAAATTGGAACAAGATTTAAAAGAAAATATTCAAATAGAAGAAAATAAAAAATTGAATGTAAAAAAAGTAATTACCTTAGTTATAATATTACTTTTAATATGTGCAATTGTATGGGTGATTATAGAATATATAATGAATGAACAGTTTAGAACAAATATAGATAAATATTTATTTATGAAAGAAATACAAGAAGACGAAACAAAGAGTATATTAATAGAAAATGAAAATAATTCATTTGTATGTGTATATGATAGATATATAGGTATATTGAGTAATAATATATTAAATGTGTATAATAGATATGCAGAAAAAGAAATGGAGTTTTCACTTACAATTTCAAGCCCAATATTTGAATCGAATAATAATTATTTAGCAGTAGGGGAAAAAAATGGTAAAAAAATATATATGATAAAAGGCAAAAATTTAATATGGCAAGCAGATGTGGATGGGCAAATATCAAAAATTACAGTTAATAAAAATGGATATGTTGCAGTTTCAATTATTCAAACAAGTAATAAAGCTGCTGTAGTTGTATACAATCCTGAAGGAAAAGAGTTATTTAAAACACATTTATCGAATACATATGCTATTGATACAGATATATCTAACGATAATAAATATTTAACAATAGCTGAGATAAATATAAATGGAACAACAATACAATCAAATATAAAAATAATTTCATTTGATAAAGTTCAAAATGATCCTGAAAATGCTATAATATATAACAAACCATCAGATACAGGAAAATTAATTATAAGTTTAAAATATTGTGATGATGGAAGTTTAATGTGTATGTATGATAGTGAGATAACTATGATAACAGATGGAAATGAAAGTAAAATTATTGAATATGATAATGATACTTTATTTGCTAATATTAATATGAATAAAAAAATTGTTGAAATAAGTACATCTCAAGATGTAAATAATGCAGACAGTATATTAAAAGTAATAGATGTTATAAGTAAAAGTGAAAATGACTATACAATATCTGAAATACCAAAGGAACTTCTAGTAAAAAATAATAAAATAACAGTAAATACAGGAATGTATGCATATTTTATAAATTCATATGGAATGCTTATAAAAAAATATATTTCAAAACAAGAGATAAAGGAAATAGTTATGGGGGATTATATTGCTGCAATAGTATATAGAAATAAAGTAAATATAATTGAATTATAAGGGGGAAAAAATGATAGTAGATATATTAATTGTTTTAATTATTGGTTTATGTATATTTGCAGGTTATAAAAAGGGATTAATGAAGGTATTATTTAAAATAGTTTCTTTCATTTTAGCTTTAATTATTGCATTAATTTTACATGGACCTATATCAAATTTTATAATTAATAATACAAATATAGATGAAAATTTAGAAACATTAATTATAAATAATATTGATCCAAATAATGAAGTGATTGATGAAAATGGACAGTTAAAAGAAAATTCAAATAACTCTGAAACAATACAAGAATATATTACAAATTCTATTGGAGATGTAAAAGAAAATGTTGAAAATGCTGCTGCAAGAAGTATAGCAATAACAATAATTAATATAGCTGTTTTAATTTTAATTTTATTAATTACAAGAATAGTTTTAGGAGTTTTAAATATAATAATAGATATTGTTGCAAAACTTCCTATAATTAAACAATTTAATTCAGCTGGTGGTTTAATATTTGGAGCAGTAGAAGGATTAATAATAGTATATGTATTACTTGCAATTTGCGCTTTAATAGCGCCAATATTTAGTGATTTACAATTAATAAACAGTATAAATAATTCAACTTTAGGAAAATTAATGTATGACAATAATATTTTATTAAAAATAATGTTATAATATTGATATTTTTGTATAGCTTTGTTATACTTTTAAAGGGATAAATAAAAATTAGGAGTGTATTATTTTGAAAAAACAACAGAAAAAAGAAACAGTCAAAAAATCAAAGAAAAAAAAGAAAAAGATATTAATAGTTTTAGCATTAATATTAATAATATTAATAATTGCAGGAGGAGTATTAGCATATAGAGCAAATAAACTAGGTGGAGGAATGGGAGGATTAATTGCTGCAACACTAGGGCATGACGAAGAAACTAAGAAAAACTTAGACACATTAACATTCTTAGCATTAGGGAAAAGTCAAAATTTAACTGATACTATAATAATTTGTTCATATGACCCAAAAACACAGCAAGCTTCTATGCTATCAATACCTAGAGATACTTTTGTAGGAACAAATAAAAATAAAGCTACAGCTATGCAAAAAATTAATGCATTATATCAAGTATCACCTCAAAAAACTTTAGATGCTGTAAACAAATTAACAGGATTGAATATTAAGTATTATGCTATGATCGATACTAAATCATTAAGAGAAGTTGTAGATGCTGTAGGAGGAATATATTTTGATGTTCCAAGAGATATGAAATATACTGATACATCACAAGATTTATATATAGATCTTAAAAAAGGATATCAATTATTAGATGGTGATAAAGCAGAACAGCTTTTAAGATTTAGACATGGACAAAAATTGTCAGATACATATTCATCTGAATATGGAGAACAAGATTTAGGAAGAATGAGAACTCAAAGAGAGTTTTTAATAGAAGCTGCAAAACAAATTATTCAATTAAAAAATGTATTTAAAATTGGAGAATTTATAGATATTGCACATGAAAACTTAGAAACAAATATACCAGTTTCATTAATTAAAGATTATATACCATATGCAATAGAGTTTGATACAAACAATATTAAATCTGATATGTTACCAGGTTATGCAGATACATTTAATTCAGTATCACTTTATATTGCAGATACAAAAGAAACAAAACAAATGGTAAATGATTTATTTAATTTTGGAAGTGAAACAAACAATCAAGAAATAGACTTATCTTCAATAAATGTAGAAATATTAAATGGTTCAGGAGTTAAAGCAAATTTAACGCAAGTATCAGATATGTTAAAAGAATTAGGTTGTAATGTTGTAGAAACTGATAGTACAACAGCTACTTCTAAAACAACAATTATAAATAGGACAAATCAAGAAGAAAATGTAGCTGTATATATAAAAAATGCGATAGGATTAGGTACAATATCAGAAGGTAAAGAAAGTGGAGACATAGATTTTACTATTATTTTAGGAAAAGATTATAATGAAGAAAATTAATTAGGAGGTCATAAATGGCAGATGAACTTGTATTAAAAATAGAGGATATATTAGAGTCGAAAAAGGCAAAGGATATCAAAAAGATTGATATAAAAAATAAAACCACTATAGCTGATTACTTTATAATAGCTAGTGGTACTTCAACAACACATGTAAAATCATTAGCAGATAATTTGGAAGAAGAATTAAAAAAGAATAATGTATATCCTAAAAAAATAGAAGGATATGATACTGGTTCATGGATTTTACTTGACTATGATAATATAATAGTTCATATATTCACAGAAAGTGAAAGACAAAATTATAGTTTAGAAGATTTATGGGATAAAATGAAATAAGAAAGTAGGAAAGTATAATTTCCTATAATGTAAAAAATTCTAGGAATACTAAAAATATTCCTAGAATTAATAATATTATAATCTGTAATTTCTATATTTAACTTTTTTTCTACTTAATTTAGATCTAATAAATAATATTAATATTATAAAAATTATAATTCCAAAACCAATTACAAAATATATAAAATAAGATTTTTCAACATCATTTGCAGCAATCAAGTCACTTTCATAAGTTACTCCATCAATAACATATTGTATAGAACCAATGACTTCACCTTTTTTAATAGGTGCTTCTAAATTTTCTTTAAATTTTGTAGTAGGTGGAATAGTTGCATATAAATTATCACTATCAACAAGTGCTGTTATATTATCTTTAACTAAAACATCTAAATTTTTTGTTTTATTTGTTGCATTTGATATTTCAATTTGTCTAAAAACAGAATTTTCTTCTCTTAGAGTTCTAAAAAAGTAATTATCATAAGCAAAATCATAAAGTTTTTTAGTTTCCAAATATCGTTGATCTAATCCTTGAGGGTTTGTCCCAGCACCTAAAATAATACAATATAATTCTAGACCATCTTTAGTAGCAGCAGAAACAAGACAGTTTTTTGCTTGACTTGTATATCCTGTTTTTATTCCAATAGCATATTCATAATAGTAATTATCAGAACTTTTAGATGAATCAGGTCTTATTAAATAATTTGTAGTTCTATAATTTCTATCTTCCTTTTTATAGTTATTAGTAGGAGGAAGATAGTATTCAGTTTTCTTTACAATTTCTCTAAAAGCATCATATTTCATTGCTTCTTTACTAATTAAGTATAAATCATATGCACAAGTATAATGATTGTCATCATGAAATCCATAAGAATTTGTAAAATGTGTATTTATACAACCTAGTTCTTGAGCTCTTTTATTCATTAAATCAGCAAAGTTTTCAATACTGCCTGATATGTGTTCAGCTAAAATATTACCAGCAACATTTCCAGAAGGAATTAATAAAACATTTAGTAATTGTTCAACTGTTAGTTCTTCACCTGGGTTTATAAAGACTGTTGCATAATCAGGAGTTATACTAGATACTGCTTTTTGACTTACTGTAACAACATCTGTTAATTTACAATTTTCTAATGTTAAAAGTGCAGTCATAATTTTAGTGGTACTTGCAGGATACATTTTTTCTTTAGAATTTTTTTCATATATTATTTTGTTTGTTGAAGGTTCTATTAAAAGAGCTGCTCCTGAAGTAATGTTTAGTTTAGAAGTATCAACTTGTGCGAAAATTGACTGAAATGAAAAAAGAAGAAATATGAAAAAAGTTGTGAGAAATATTTTTCTTCTCAATATTAATTACACCTCCATAAAATTATTTTACAATAATATATAATAAATTAATAAAAAAAACAAGGAGATAATAATGGTAGAATTAAGTAAAAATGAAAAAATTGTTATATGTATAATATTATTAATTATTATTAGTATAATTGGGTATTATATATATAAAAAAATAAATAATAATGAATCATATATTGAAGAAGATGATTCATACATAGCAGAAAATTTTATAGAAATAGAAAACGAAACAAATATAAATAAAAGTGAAGACAATATAATAATACATATTGCAGGTTGTGTAGAAAATGAAGGAGTATACGAAATAAAAAAAGATAGTAGAATATCTGATGCTGTTGAAATTGCTGGGGGATTAACTTCTGATGCAAATACGAAAGTTATTAATCTAGCGCAAAAATTAAGTGATGGGCAAAAAATTTATATTCCAAATATAAATGAGGATATAGAAGAGTATGAAGATGAAAATATTAATTTATTCAATTATGATGATTTAGTAAATATAAATACTGCAAACCAAACAGAATTAGAAACATTGCCAGGAATTGGACCATCAACAGCAGACAAGATAATAAAATATAGAAAAGAAAATGGAAATTTTGAAAATATAGAAGATATTAAAAATGTTTCAGGTATAGGAGATGCCAAATATGAAAATATAAAAGATAAAATATGTATATGAAATAGTATATAAAATTAAAATCAAATAATATTAATTATTATTTGATTTTAATTTTATAATAAATTTTTCAACAAAATATTTTGTTGTTTTTGCAAATTTTAAATCATCACTATTAAAATAATTATTATAAGAATAAAAAATAAGAACACCATAAACATTATTTTCACATAAAATGGGTAATATAATTTGAGAATAATATTTTTGTGTATCTGAATGATAAATTGGTTTTGTATTATTAGAATCATTTATTAATAAGATAGAATCTTGATAATTTGAACAATTAATAGAATATATGTATTTTTTTAAATCATAACTAATTTTCTTATTGATATAATTTTTAGAGCAATATTTTGGAGCTGAAAAAATAATATTATTTAAATCTGTTAATATTATATTAAAATTACTAATAATATGTGAATCTTCTAAAAAGTTTGCAATATTTTCACTTGAAAACATTTAAAATACACCTCCATAATTAACCATACATAATTATAAAGCATAAATAACAAATAATCAACCATAAAAATAGTAGAAAAAGTAACATTAAAATAGTATTAAAATACATATAATTCAACAATATAATATAAATATTACTATAAAAATATGTGAGAAAGAGGTAAAAATGGGAGTTTTAGATAGATATTTACTAAAAAGAGATAATATTTTAAGGAAAAAGATAGAAATAGATAATACTTTATATGAAAAAGTTGTTGAATTATCAAAAGTGTATGATGCATCAGCAAATAAGATAATAAATATAGCTATTTTAGGTTTAATAGAATCTGAAAATATAAAATTATATAAAAAACCAGATAATGAAATATCAGTTTCGCACAGTTTATTAATAAGAGAAGGTTTTTATAAAAAATTAGAAGAATTTAGAGAGAAATATGGAATATCAATATATAGATTAGTTAATATAGCAATAAAAAATGTTATAGATGAAGAAAAAGAGAAAAAATCTTAATATAATATAGAAAAAATTAAAGAAGATTTATATACAGTAAAATTTTGTAAAAATTGCTTTAATCTAATGGGTGCACACAAATTTAAGGAAAGCCAAAGTGAAATTTTAAATTTAATATAAAATATAAGGCTTTCCAATTTGTTTTTATTGTATAGATCCTAATACTAAAATACCTAGATTATCACTATATATTTTATCAAATTGAGATAGTGGCAGAGGATTTTCACCTAAACCTGCTTCAATAGTGTATCCAGGTTTATTGTATTTTGAGATAAACCAATCTTTATAGCCTGCAAATGAGGAATTATAAGGAGTATTTTCTAATGCATATCCACTTACTCTTGAAAATTCTTGCCCAATTATTAGCGAATCTGCAGGATTAAAATCTAGGTATTTCCAAAAAATGACTTCGCCTTGAGTATGGTAAGACAAAATTAATCTGAAATTATGATTTAGAGTAAAATAATATAATGCAAGTGCTTCTGGTTCTGTTAAAGGACTATATCCAACAAAATCCCTAGGAGCAGGTTTATTAAATCCTTGCTCATATTTTATTCTTTTGGCTTCTTCCCAATTTGCAGGAAATTGCAAATTTAAATCCACACCTGTGGGGTTTAAAATATGCCAACCATCAAGAGCGAAGAAAGTTTTTATAAAATTATGAGAATCAAAGAGAATATTCTAAAGAATTTTTGGAAAGTTTGTATGCGAATTAAAAGAAAAAATATATACTAGAAATAAAATGAAAAAATAGTAAATTCATATTGACACATACAAACAATTGTTTTATAATGCTTTTGGAGATGATAAATATGATATATACTTATAATAAATTAGTAAGAGATAAAATACCTAAAGAAATAAATAATGTAAAAGGAAGAAAAGCAAATTATAGAATTTTAGATAATAATGAATATATGCAAGAACTAGATAAAAAATTGTTCGAAGAAGCTCATGAATTTATTGAAGAACATAGTATAGAAGAATTAGCGGATTTAATGGAAGTAATTGAGACAATTATGAAAGAAAAAAACATATTACATAAAGATGTAGAAATAGCTAGACAACTTAAGAATAAGAAAAAAGGTTCATTTAAAGACAAAGTTTATTTAATTAATGTGGAGCAAGAACAAGCTGATGAACGCGAAGAAAAAGAATTGAATAAAGAATGGAGAAAAAATAGTTTATCAAATAATAATGAAACGATTACTATTTGGAATACTAATGAACTCTTAGAAGAGATACAAAAGATTAATATATTAAATTGCGAGCATTTAAGAGAAATAGCTGATAGGGTTGAAATGTTTGATACAAATTATACATCTGAATTAAAACAAGTTATAATAGATAAAGCAGATATTATAAAATTAAATAATTTAAAAGAAAAATATAATAATGATGAAAAAATAAAAAAAGAATTATTAGTTGAAATCAAAGAAATTGCATCATACTATGGAATAACTAGTGGTAGTTAGAAAGATAACATTATAAAAAAACTTGAGAGAAATACTCAGGGGAATTTCATCGATTATTACAGAATTGTAATATTTGCACTTAAATCCTAATATATCAAGTATTTTATAAAAGCAGTATTTGAACTAGATATTTTTTATATAAGCACTTGACATAATAACAATTCTATAAAACTGTTGAAAACCTAACATTTTTTTAGAAATGTTACAAGATTGTAATAAATGATGAAATTTCCCTGGAAATACTATTAGTTTGTAGAAAAGAATTGAAATTTATGATATAGTGTAAATGATTTGAGGAAAAATGAGGATAATAATTACTGCATTATAGTTATTTGTTTATGGAAAAAAGTATCAAGGATTATTAGAGTATATAGATAAAGTAGGAACAACAAAATTGTACTAAGGGAGAGGACTTTAATGAAAAGAAAATGTATAGAATTATTTGCAGGAGCAGGAGGCTTAGCATTAGGATTAGAAAAAG
>CALXAP010000023.1 GCA_944386325.1 uncultured Clostridia bacterium | reverse complement strand
ATAGCACAAGAAATGATGAATAATAATGATGCAAGAGAAGAGCCAAGAAATGTAAGAGAAATAGCACAAGAAATGATGAATAATAATGATGCAAGAGAAGAGCCAAGAAATGTAAGAGAAATAGCACAAGAAATGATAAATAATAATACACAAAGAGAAGAAGTAAGAGATGCAAGAGAAATAGCACAAGAAATGATAAATAATAATACACAAAGAGAAGAAGTAAAAGATGCAAGAGAAATAGCACAAGAAATGATAAATAATAATACACAAAGAGAAGAAGTAAAAAATGCAAGAGAGATAGCACAAGAAATGATAAATAATAATACACAAAAAGAAGAAACAAATGATAGATATAGCGAAAATAAAGAATTTAATAATAAAGTACAAGATGTAAAGAGAAATAAGATAGAAGATATTATTAATTCTATAGAAAAAGGTGAAAAGAGTACAGTATATGGATATGAACTAAGAAAAGAAGATGAACAAAAAGTAAATAAGGCAATTATAGATAGTATGAGTGAAAGTATATTAAAAAATGAAATAAGTAAATTAAGTGATAAAGATTTAGGTAGATTAATCAAGAAATCTACAAGATTGGAAGGAAGTATAGAAAAGAATAAAGTTTCAGATAAATATAAAGATATTGTAAAAAAAGCTGAAAAGTTAAGAGATATGAATGAAGAATCTGAAGAGAAATATGGAAGAAAAATGTTTACAACAAAAGAATTAATTGATGGAATTAGAAGAGGAATAAGAGGAAAAGACAAAAATAAAAATGATGAGGAGGTATAAAATATGACATATACATATAAACCAAAGGGTGTTTGCTCAAGAGAAATGTTGATTGAGTTAGATGGAGATATTATAAAAAGTGTAAAAATTGTTGGAGGATGTGCTGGAAATTCTATAGGTGTATCTAAATTAGTTGAAGGTATGAATATAGATGAAGCTATAAAAAGAATGAAAGGTATACAATGTGGAACAAGAGGTACATCTTGTCCAGACCAATTAGCAAGAGCTTTAGAAGAAGCAAAGAAAAATATTTAAAGACATTAATGGAAGAGTGATTTGAATAATGAAATTAAATATAGTAATGGTTGAACCAGAAATACCACAAAATACTGGTAATATAGCAAGAACATGTGCAATAACAGGAGCTAAATTACACTTAGTGCATCCACTAGGATTTAAAATAGATGAAAAGTCTGTGAAAAGAGCAGGATTAGATTATTGGGATAAAATAAAAATAGAAGAACATAATTCTTTAGAAGAATTTTTAAATAAATATAAACCAGAAGAAAATAACATGTTCTTTGCAACAACAAAAGGCAAAACAAAATATACAGATATAGATTATTCAAATATGAAAGAGGTATTTGTATTATATGGAAAAGAAACAAAAGGTTTACCAGAATGGCTTTTAGAAAAGTATTTAAATACAAAAACAATTAGAATACCAATGCTTCCAACTTTAAGATCACTTAACTTATCAAACTCAGTGGCAATAATAACTTATGAGATTTTAAGACAACATAATTTTGAAGATTTACAAAGTGTGAGTACATATTTTGATAAATGAGGGTTTAAAATATGATAATATGTTCAATTTATTGAGAAGTAGCTATGTAGTGCGGGCGAACACTGTTCGCCCCTACAGTTGTTCTATTTATTTTTTATATTATATTTTATAGATTTTGATATAATAATATTGAATAAATTTTGAATGCGATTGGAGATGTTTATAGAATTTGTTATATAATTTAATGAGGAATGTTCATGGGCAAAATCTTTGATTTTGAGCCTGAATGAAAGAGGCGCATTAAATTATATTACAAATTCTTAAATATCGTATTGAGCCGAAAAATTTATGAAAGATTATTATATCAAAATCGTATGCCTTGAATAACGAAAAATGTAAAAAAATTAGAAATTTTATTGCACAAATATAAAGGCTTCATATATAATACAATTGAATAATTAATAGGAGGTATTAATATGATATCAGTAAATAACTTATTTGATAATGATGATGTAAAAATAATTGAAGAAAAGGGTAATATTTCAGTAATTGAATTTCAAAAAGATGTTAGTGTTAATAAAATTACAGCAATGTCAGAATATTTTGCATCAAAAATGAATGTAAGAAGAAGACAAGTAATAATACAATTACAAAATGATGAGTATATTACTAGTGCTGGAGCAATGCAATGGATGGCAGGAGATATTGAATCAAAAACAAATGTAAAAGGTGTAGGAGATTTTTTAGGGAAAGCAATAAAGGGTAGTGTAACAAGTGAGTCAACAGTAAAACCAAAATATCATGGAACAGGATTATTAGCATTAGAACCAACATATAATTATATACTATTAGAAGATGTTTCAAGTTGGAATGGTTGTATAGTATTAGAGGATGGATTATTTATAGCATGTGAAGCAAGTTTAGATACAAAAGTCGGAATGAGAAGTAATGTATCTTCTGCTGTATTAGGAGGAGAAGGATTATTTAATTTAAAATTATCAGGAAACGGAATTGCGGTTTTAGAAAGTCCAGTTCCAAGAGAAGAATTGATAGAAATAGAATTGCAAAATGATCAAATAAAAATAGATGGAAATATGGCAATTGCATGGTCTGACACATTAGATTTTACTGTGGAAAAATCTACTAGAAGTTTACTAGGAGCTGCAGTTGCAGGAGAAGGATTTGTTAATGTATATAGAGGAACAGGGAAAATATTAATGTCACCAGTAAGACCAGAAGCAACTAATAATATATTAACATATAAACCTAGAGAATAGGAAAATAAATTATAATAAAAATGTGCATAAGAATAATTAATTCTTATGCACATTTTTATTGTATAGGAAAGAATTCAAAAACTATCTATACGTTATTGTATATTATATTTACGAAAAGTGTAGAAATATTAAAAATATTGCTATTTATCTTTGATTTTGTGTATAAATATGTCAAAATTATTTTTGATTTTGTGCAAAAACATACTTGAATTATTCTTGATTTTGTAATAAACTATAATTAGTTTCATATTAGGGAGAAGAGGTTATGAAAAGAAAAGTATATAATAACATTTTAAAATGGAAAAAGGAAAGTCAAGGAAAAACAGCTTTATTAGTTGAGGGAGCTAGGCGTGTAGGTAAAAGTTATATTGTGGAAGAATTTGCAAAAGAAAATTATAAAAGCCATATATTAATAGATTTTTCTAAAGTATCAAAAGAAGTAAAAGAATTATTTGATAACTATTTAGATAATTTGGATTATTTATTCACGTATATTTCAAATTATTATGGTGTAAAATTATATGAACGTGATACGGTATTTATATTTGATGAAATACAGTTTTGCCCAAGAGCAAGGGGGGCTATAAAGCATTTAGTGGCTGATGGCAGATATGATTATATAGAAACAGGGTCTTTAATTTCAATAAAAAAAAATGTTAAAGATATTTTAATTCCATCAGAAGAAGAAATGATTAAAATGAATCCAATGGATTTTGAAGAATTTTTATGGGCTATGGGAAATGATACTTTAATGGATTTTATAAAAGGATGTTATGAAAATAAAAAACAAATGGGGCAAGCACTGCATAGAAAGGCAATGGACTATTTTAAAGAATATTTAATTGTTGGAGGTATGCCACAAGCTGTTTTAGAATATAGGTCATCAAGAGATTTTGAAAAGACAGATAAGATAAAAAGAAATATTCTAAACTTATATAGAGAAGATATAAGAAAATATTCTGATGAACTAAATTTAAAGGTTGAGCAAATATTTGATACAATTCCATCTCAACTTCAAAAACACGAAAAGAAATTTAACATATCAGCTTTAGATGAAAATGCTAGATATAGAAATTTTGAGGGAGCTTTCTATTGGTTATCGGATGCGTGCTTAATTAATATTGCACATAATACAACAGAGCCTAACATTGGATTGGGACAAAGAATAGATAGTAACAGTTTTAAATGTTACTTATTTGATACAGGTTTATTATTATCTATGACATTTAATGAAAAAGCTATCATAAATGAGGAAATATATAAAAAAATATTGTTTGACAAATTGTCATTTAATGAAGGTATGATTTTAGAAAATGTTGTATCTCAAATGTTAGTAGCAGGAGATAGAAAATTATATTTCTTCTCAAGAAATGATAGAAATGATTCGTCAAAAACAATGGAAATAGACTTTTTAATTTCTTCAGATAAAGTAACATCTAAACACAATATAATACCAATAGAAGTTAAATCAGGAAAACGATATACTTTTTCTTCACTTATAAAGTTAAATAATAAATATAAAGAGTATTTAGGAGAATCAATTGTGATACATACAAAAGATTTAAGAGCAGAAAATGGAATATTATATATTCCTGTATATATGACTGGATTATTATAATTATTTGATGAAAAACATTTGAATATAAAAAGTCTTATACAGTGTTCGTATAAGACTTTTTTGGTGAACCGAAACTTGATAAAAACAAACTTTTTTCTTTGCTAATGAATCTATTATAAAATATAAAATGAAACAATCAAAAATATAATTAAAAAGTAAAAACAACCATTCGAAGTCGAAAAAAGTCAAAAAATAAAAAGTTTTTCTAGTTATGACTGAAAAACTTTACAATAAATAAAAAACATGATATCATTATTAAAGAGGTGAAATCTGTGATAAAAAGAGAATTGTATTTAAAGAAAATAAGAGATTTTTATGATAGTGAACTAATAAAAGTAATTATGGGAATAAGGAGATGTGGAAAATCTGTATTATTAGGACAAATAATTGAAGAAATAAAAGAAAGAGGCATAAAAGAGGATCATATTGTATATATAAATTTTGAAGATTATGATTTTATAGAATACACAGAAGCTAAAAAATTTAATGATTATATAAAGAGTAAAATAAAAGATAAAAATAAATATTATTTATTTTTTGATGAAATTCAAAATGTTCAAGATTTTGAAAGAGTTATAAATTCATTTAGAGCAACAATGAATGTTAGTATTTTTATAACTGGATCAAATAGTAAACTACTATCAGGAGAATTGGCAACAGTTTTAACAGGCAGATTTGTAAGTATAAAAATGATGCCATTTACTTATTTAGAATATTTAGAATTAAAAAAAGAAAAAAATGAAAAAATTACAGATAAGACCCTTGACGAATTCATTGAGTGGGGAGGAATGCCACTAATTTATAATACAGATAACGATATTGAAAGAAAAATGTATTTAAGAGATTTATACAGTGCAATTATTCTAAAAGACATTGTAGAAAGAAATAACATAAAAGATATTAGTTTATTAAATAGAATAATACAATTTATGATGGAAAATATAGGTGGAATATTATCATCAAATTCAATTGCTAGATATTTAAAAAATGAAAAAATAAGTACATCTGTAGATACAGTTATGAATTATATAGAATATATTACAACATCATCAATATTTAATAAGGTAAATAGATATGATATAAGAGGAAAAAATGTAATGGCAACACTTGAAAAATATTATTTAACTGATTTAGGTCTGCTTACATTAAAGAGTTCACCAATTGAGAAGAAAATAGGTGGAAGATTAGAGAATATTGTATATAATGAACTAATTGCAAGAGGAGATGAGGTATATATAGGGAAGACAGAAAAAGGAGAAATAGACTTCGTAGTAGATAGGTTCGGAGAAAGAGAATATATACAAGTAGCAGATTACTTATCAAGTGATGAAGTTATCAAAAGAGAGTTTGGAGCATTTAAATATGTAAATGATAATTTTCCCAAATATGTTATAACAATGGATAAGATTAATTATAGTCAAAATGGAATAATACATTTAAACTTAGAAGATTTTTTATTAGGAAAAACAAAATAAAGGAAAGGAGTATAAAAGGAAAAAGTCATACAAAACATTGATATTTCAATGTTTTGTATGACTTTTTGCATTTGGTGAGCCAGGAGGGGTTCGAACCCCCGACCCCAGGCTTAGAAGGCCTGTGCTCTATCCAACTGAGCTACTGACCCAAAACAACAATAAAATAATATCACAGGAGTAATGTTTTGTCAACAAGAATCAAGTAATTTAAGTAAAAAAGTTTTGTATCAACTCTGTTCTATTAGTTCGAACAGATACGTCGTTGGTGCAAAAAATATAGATATTTACGAATTTTTCTATAGCATTAATGATTGATATAAATATCAATCGAATTATATATAAATTAGCAGATTACTTAATGAAAATCTTTTTGCGAAAACTTGTTTCTTTGTATTGTTTTATTGTAAATTATATGCTATACTAACTGACATAGGAAATGAACATAGTAGTAGATATGTGTTGCCACTGCACTAGATAACTTTAGTTATCAGAAAGTGAGGTGGTGTTTATGGGTTTTATACTTTTTTTAATATATGCCTTAATGGTATCATCAGTAATAAACGTAGCCTTATTAACGATTTTATACATAAAATATGTAAATTCGAAAATATATAAGGAATAAAATAACAACACATTCCACTATGCCAATATTGCGAATGTGTTGTTATAACTATATGTAGTGGTAACCGCATTCACTGCGGTTATTCATTTCCTAATATTTATTATATACAGATATTAAAAAAAAGTCAAATAATAAAATTAAAAAATTATCTTTCATGTTATTGATATATGAAAATGTCCTAAATTATGATATGAGAAAATATCCCATTTATTTTATGCAGAGAAAACTTATTGATTTTTGTATCTTTCTGTTCTAAAAAAATTCGAACAGATACGTAGTTGGTGCGTCTGGAGGGACTCGAACCCCCAGTCTCGGACTTCGTAGGCCCGCATTTTATCCAGATAAACTACAGACGCAAAAATATGTTAGCAAATACTATACGTACGTATAATATTATAATTATAAAAATAGTAGATGTCAATATGTAAATAGTTTAGATAATATGAAATTATATTTCTTGCTATTACAATTCACAACATATGATTTTGATATAATATTTAACAAATAACATATTTATAAATTGTAAAAAAATGTAGTGACGAACAAAAATAAAAAAATAAACTTGAATTAAATATCTAACTAATGTAATATAAATATATATTTAAATGAATAGGAGAAATAAATTGAAAAAAGTAATGTTTATTGCGAGTACAGGTGGACATTTAGATGAGTTATTGCAATTAAAAGATATGTTTAAAAAATATGATTATCATCTAGTAACAGAAAAAGATAAAACAACAGAAAAGTTAAAAAATAAATATAAGAAAAAAATATCATATTTAAAATATGGTACAAGAAGTGAAAAAGTAACATATTTATTTAAATTTATATATAATTGTATTTTTTCTTTTTTATTATATATAAAATATAGACCAAAATATATTATAACAACAGGTACACATACAGCAGTTCCGATGTGTTATATAGGAAAAATCTTTAGAAGTAAAATTATATATATAGAAACATTTGCAAATATAAATGAAAAAACTTTATCAGGGAAAATGATATATCCAATAGCAGATTTATTTATAGTTCAGTGGGAAGAAATGCTAGAATTATATCCTAAAGCTGTACTAGGAGGTTCGATATATTAAATGATATTAGTATTATTAGGAACACAAAAAAATGAATTTAATAGATTATTACAAGCAATAGAGAAAAATATAAAAGAAGGAAATATAAAAGAGAAAGTAATAGTACAAGCAGGTTGTACAAAGTTTTCGACAGATTTAATGGAAGTGTTTGATTTAATTCCTAAAGAAGATATAGAAGAACTAAAAAAGAAAGCTAGAATTATTATAACACATGGAGGAGTTGGTTCTATATTAAGTTGTGTTAAACTAGGCAAAAAGGTAATTGCTGTTCCAAGATTAGCAAAATATAATGAACATGTAAATGACCACCAAAGACAATTGGTAGAAAAATTTAATAAAGAGGGGTATATAATAGGTGTAGAGAATTTAGAAAAATTATCAGAAGCATTAAATAAAATAGAGAATTTTACACCAAGGAAATATGTTAGTAATACAAATAATTTTATTAAATTAATAGAAAATTATATTAATAATAATTAATGTATTAAAAAAGATTATATATCAAAATCTTTATCTTGAAAATAGTAACGATTATATGCTAAAGAAAATAGAATACAAAAATAAAATAGTAAATAATGTCAAATATAAACACATTATAATCACTTCTTACGTAAAGTAAGCATAATATATAACATAATAAAAAAGTAGGAAGGTGAGAAAAAATGTCAAATTACATAATAGAGGGTGGGAGAAAATTAGAAGGAGAATTAAAAGTATCAGGTTCTAAAAATGCATCGCTTCCAATAATAGCAGCATGTATCTTAAATGGTAAAAAAAACACATTATATAATGTGCCAAATATAGTAGATACAAATAAAACATTAGAAATACTAAAAATACTAGGATGTAATATAAAGAAAAATAATAATAAAATAATAATAGATTCCTCAAATATAAAAACACATGAAATACCAGACAAACTTATGAGAGAATTGCGTTCATCTGTAATATTAGCAGGAGCATTGATTTCAAGATTTAAAAATGCAGTATTTTCATATCCAGGAGGCTGTGATATTGGCTCAAGACCGATAGATTTACATTTAAGTGGTTTTAAAAAACTGGGTATAGAAATAGAAGAAGAAGGTGGATATATAAGGTGTAAAGCAGAAAATATTGTAGGAACAGATATAACTTTAGATTTTCCGAGTGTTGGAGCAACAGAGAACATAATGTTAGCATCTGTTTTTGCAGAAGGAGAAACTTTAATAAAAAATGCAGCACTAGAACCAGAAATTGTAGATTTACAAAATATATTAAATAAAATGGGAGCAAAAGTAGAAGGTGCAGGTACAAATATTATAAAAATTACAGGAGTAAAGAGATTAAAAGAAGTTAGTTATAATATAATGCCTGATAGAATAGAAGCAGGTACATTACTATGTATGGTAGCAGCAACAGGAGGAAATGTAAAACTTAAAGGTGTAGTTCCTGAACATATTTATCAAGTAATTTATAAATTAGAAGAATGTGGCTGCAAAGTAGAGTGTCAGAAAGATTTAATAATGTTACAATCACCTAAAAAATTAAAAGCTGTAGATATAAAAACTATGCCATATCCAGGTTTTCCAACAGATATGCAATCTGTTTTTGGTGCAATGTTAACAATTGCAAAAGGAACATCTTTAGTAATAGAAAATATATTTGAAAGTAGATTTAAATATACAAATGAATTAAAAAGAATGGGAGCAAAAATTACAATAGAGGGAAAAAGTGCTGTTATAAAAGGAGTAAAAAAATTAACAGGAGCAGAAGTTGAAGCCTCAGATTTAAGAGGTGGTGCAGCACTTGTACTAGCAGGACTTGTTGCAAAAGGAGAAACCAAAGTGGAGAATATAGAGTATTTATTAAGAGGATATGAGAATTTAGACAAAAAATTAAATTCTATAGGAGCAAAAATAATAGGGTAGGAGGGAAAATATGCTTAATTATTTATAGATAAAATCTATAAAACTAAAATAAAAAAGATTTAATAGAGTAGTTGAGGCGAACAGTGTTCGCCTCAACTACGGAGTTATTTATCAAAAATTGAACATATAAATTATGCTTGAATAGCATAAAAAAGTTAACATAATTTAAAAAAAAACTGGAAAAATTGTTAAAAATGTGTTATACTAATAAAGTATTATGTATACAAGATTCTATTATTTATTACAGGATAGGAGTGTTAACATGATTAACAAACAAAAAGTACAACAAAGATATTTTATTACAGAAGATGGAATTAAAATTCCATTAACAAAAAATTGGAAACAATTAGATGAGTTTTCTTTGAAAAATATGGATGATGGTTCAGTATTCATTTTTTGTCGGTTAAAAACGCATACAAAGCTCAAGTCAAATAATCGAAAGGTTCAAGAACTTTTTCAATCAATTACAAAATATGGAGGCTTTTTTATAAGTCAGGAGCATGCTGCTATAGAAGAGGGAAAAGTAGTTTTTAGAAAATCCAATAATATAATATCTTTGGATAAAGATATTATAAGAAGGCTAATGAAGTACAAACAAAATGATGAAAAAAATGCAGAAACATTAGTAGCATATAATACTGGTAGTAAAAGAATCAGTGTTATGACTCCTTTGAAATTATTGTATAGTTATATATTATACAATAAAAAGATTCTGAATAAGCTCAAAAATCCTATGGTTGAGATTTCGTATGAGTGTGAACCAGTGAAATTAAATGAAAATGAAACAGTGAACACTGGAATCAGGGGAGTTTTAGTGATAAGATAATAATAGAATCAAAATGACTTCGATTTTTCGAAGTCATTTTTTTTGGGAAATATAGCTTAAAACATGTACAACATTAATAATATGATGTATAATTAGTACTATGTAAATTAGGGATATATAAAATAAATTATAAAAATAAGAAAAAGGTGAGCAATATGAAAAAAAACAATGATAATGATGAATTCTTATTTCTAGATCCTGATAAAAAAGATGAGAAGAAAAATAAAAAGAATAAAAAAAATAAAGATAAAAAGAAAAACAAAAAAAATAAAAATGAAAATTTAATGGAATATGATAATGAGATTATAGTTGGAGTTAAAAAAATTGATACTGAAGAAAATAAAAAAAGTAAGAAAAAAAATAAGGATAAGAAAAAAGCAAAATCAAAAAAGAAATTAAAAGATAATAATAAAAAAATAACTGATATAAATAAACAGAAAACCAGAAAAAGAATGAAAACATTTTTAAAATGGATTATTATTATAACAGTATTAATAGCTTCAATAATATTATTTTTAATGTCTCCACTTTTTAATATAAAATTTATAGAAGTAGAAAATAATAATATTATAACTACAGAAGAAATAATAGCATTGTCTGGAATAAAAGAAGGAGAGAATTCATTTAAAATAAATAAATTTATTACAAAAAATAATATAAAGAAAAATCCTTATATTGAAGACATAGAAATAAAAAGAAAATTGCCAGATGGTATAGTTATAAATGTTAAAGAAAGAGTGCCAACATATTTATTAGAAGTAGAGGATTCAAAATATGCATACATAAATAATCAGGGATATATATTAGAAATATCTAGTATGAAATTAAACTTACCAATAATAAAATCATATAAGACAACTGAAATTAAGCCAGGACATAGATTAATAATAGAAGATTTGGAAAAATTAGAAACTGTGCTAAAGATTATGGAAAATGCAAAAGCAAACCAAATATCTGATTTAATTACACAAATAGATATAAATGACGCAGCAGATATTATATTATATCTAGATAGTGAAGGTAAAACGGTCTATATAGGTGATGCAACAGATATAAATACCAAAATATTATTATTAAAAAAATGTATTGAAGGTGAAAAGGGGAAAGTTGGAGATATATTTCTAGATGGTAAGGTAAATAAGACAAATGAAGCGGTTTTTAGAGAGAAAGTTTAAAAATACGGTGAAAGGAATAAAATATGAATAAAAAATATGTAATGTTAACAATAGGAATAATGTGTTTTTTATTAACTGTAGGAATATGCATACAAGTAAAAACTATAAGCAATACAAATACAACAGGAATATCAAAAAATGCAACAGAAAACAAATTAAGAGATGAAGTATTAAGATGGAAAGAAAGATATGATAATGCATATAAACAGTTAGGTGAAACAGAAAATATATTAGAAGAAGAAAGAAAAAAAGCAACAGAAGATAATGAAGAAACAACACAAATGAAAGATGAATTAAATAAAATTAACAAATTATTAGGACTTACTGATGTAAAAGGCGAAGGAATAATATTAATAGTAGATGATAATAAAGATGCAGATTCTAATATATTAGATCAAAATGCAGCAGTAGTTCATGATGGAGACTTAATAGAAATAGTAAATATTTTAAAAAATGGAGGAGCAGAGGCAATATCGATAAATGATCAGAGAGTAGTAAGTACTACAGCCATAACTTGTGATGGAAGTGTTGTAAGAATTAATGGAGAAAAAGTGGGTGCTCCATTTGAAATAAAAGCAATAGGTTCTCAAGAGAGAATAAAAGGTGTTTTAGAAATGCCATATAATTATATATATTGGATGGGAGCAGATGGAATAGATATAACTATAAGAAAAGTAAATTCTATTGAAATACCAAAATATGAAGGAATTATAAAAAGAGAATATTTGAAGGATAGGTGATGAATTTGAAGGGAAAATGGACTATCACAGTTGTTATGGGGATAGTATGTTTTGTATTAATTGCAGTAATGTTTATGCAATTTAAAACAGTTAATCAAACAGATATAACATCAATAGAAATAATGAGAGAATCAGAACTAAGAAGCGAGCTTGCAAGTTGGAAATCAAAATATGAGGATGTTCAAGAAAAGGTAGAAGAAAATAATGAAAGAATAGAAGAATATAAACAAGGCACAGAAGATAATGTAAAAGCAACACAATTATTAGAAGAAGAATTAAATCAAGCTAAAACAAGTCTTGGTTTAACAGATGTTGTTGGTGAAGGTGTTGTAGTAACATTAGAAGATAATGATACTCCACCAGATTATTACAGTGAAGATGATGTATATGATGGAAGAATAAATGTATATGATATTTTACAATTAATAAATGAATTAAAATTAGCAGGGGCAGAAGCAATATCTATAAATGATATAAGAGTTGTTGATAAAACAGATATAGCATGGGTAATGGATACATATATTGTTGTTGATGGTGTAAGAATAAGTTCACCATATGTTGTTAAAGCAATTGGAAATCAAACTGCATTAGAAAGTGGATTAATGCAAAAAGATTCAGGGTATATGGATAAGATTATAAATGCTGAAGATAAAAAAGCTACAGTTCAAAGAGAAAATGAAATAGAAATATATAAATATGATAAAGATTGGGATACAAAATATATACAAGAAAATTAGATATATAATAAATTTTGTTTAGAGCTAATCAAGCTCGAATGGAGGTTAAAATGGGGTTATTAATAGCAATAGTAGTGGGTTGTGTGTTAGGATTAATATTTGGAATTAATGCACCAATTATACCATATACATATTCTGGGTATTTAGCAATAGCAATAGTTGCAGCATTAGATTCAGTTTTTGGAGGAATAACATCTGTATTAAATAAAAAATTTGATATGAAGATTTTCGTTTCTGGATTTTTTGGAAATGCAATACTTTCAATATTGCTTACATATTTAGGAGAAAAATTAAATGTTGATATATATTTAGCTGCGATAGTTGTGTTTGTTGGAAGAATGTTTACGAATTTATCTATAATAAGAAGATACTATATAGATAAATGGTCACAGAAAAAACAAGAAAAAGAAGATGAAAACAAACAAAAAACGGTGTAAATACCGTTTTTTTTCTGAATAATCAAATATTACAATACTATTACAAAAACGTTACAAAAATATAACGTAATCTATTGACAATTGATATAAAATATAATATTCTTATACAAGAAATTTAAAAAATTGGAGGAATAAACTTTGGCAATCGGAGATATAATTGTTGGGGTTGACATAGGTACTGAAAAAGTTACGGTTGTAGTTGGCGAAGTTAATAATTTTAATCAAATAGAAATATTGTGTAATACTTCTGCAAGATCTAATGGAATGCAAAAATCAAAAATTATTAATGAACTAGATATTATAGAGGCAATAAATAAAGCTATAAAAGATGCAGAAGAAGAAGCAGATATAAAAATTAACTCTGCATATGTTACAATACCAGGTAAATATGTAACCATTGTACAAAATAGTATAACAAAAGAAGTCAAAGATAAATATGCTGGTATATCTGTAAAAGATGTATCTGGCGGAATAAATCAAGTAAGGGATATAGAAATTCCTGAAGATAAGATTTTAATAGATATTGTTCCAAGTGAATTTATACTAGACAATGGAAAAACAACAGAAGATCCGATAGGAAGCATAAGTTCTTTTTATACATTAAATGGACAAGTTGTTTTAGCAGAAAGAGATTATATAAAACAAATAACATCAATATTCAAAAAGATTGGAATAGAAGTTGATGGAATAATACCTACAATATTAGCACAAAGGAACTTAATTTTAGATACAAATGAATTATCAGACAATATAATGATTTTAGATGTAGGAGCTGGAAATACAAATATAGGAGTATTTGAAGGAAGTAAGTTCATATATACAAATACAATACCAGTTGGAGGAGAAAGCATAACAAAGGATATTGCTTTTGTATTAAATATTTCTGAAGATGAAGCAGAAAGATTAAAAAAACAATATGGCTTAGCTTTAAAATCATTTATAGATAACGATAATGCGATACTATTAAATACATGTAAAGATGAAAAAAGTACAAAATCTATAAAAAGTTCTGAATTAATAGAAATAATAGAAGCTAGAATAGAAGAAATATTTTCATTAGTTAACAAAGATATAACAACACAAGGATTTAAACAAAATATAAATAATGTAATATTAACAGGACAAGGAATAACAACAATAAGTAAAAGTGATGTAGCAGGAAAAATTATATTAAATATACCAGTAAAAATAGCAACAGGAAGATTAATAAGTACAATAAAACCAGACTATAGAACAAGTTATGCATTAGTAAGATACATAGCATCAAAACCATTTGCAAAAACTGTATCTAGTAATATAGATTCTAGAAAAGAAGAAAACATTTTTAAAGAAGTACTAAAAAGAGTAAAAGACTTTTTTTATTCATAAAAATAAAAATTATAAAAGAAATAATAGAAGGAGGAATATACAATTATGGTAGACTATGAAGATAATAGTAAATTAATGATGGATGGTACAGCAACAATAAAAGTAATTGGTGTAGGTGGCGGAGGAAATAATGCCATAAACAGAATGATTGATTCAGGAATAAAAGGTGTTGAATTTATCTCTGTAAACACAGATAGACAAGCCTTACAATTATCAAAAGCATCTTCAAGAATACAAATTGGTGAAAAAATAACAAGAGGATTAGGAGCTGGAGCAAACCCAGATATAGGTGCACAATCAGCAGAAGAAAGCAAATCAGAAATAGCAGAAGCATTAAGAGGAGCTGACATGGTATTTGTTACAGCAGGAATGGGAGGAGGAACAGGAACAGGAGCTGCTCCAATTGTTGCTGCAACAGCTAAGGAAATGGGGATATTAACAATAGGTGTTGTTACAAAACCTTTTACATTTGAAGGAAAGAAAAGATTATCTCAAGCAGAAAGAGGAATAGAAAGTTTAAAAAGTAAAGTAGATACATTAGTTGTAATACCAAATGATAAATTATTACAAATAATAGATAGAAAAACATCTATAATTGAGGCATTCAGAATGGCTGATGACATTTTAAGACAAGGTGTTCAAGGTATATCAGATTTAATTGCAGTACCAGGTTTAATAAACCTAGACTTTGCAGATGTAAAAACAATAATGTTAAATACAGGAATGGCACATATGGGAATAGGTAGAGCAAGTGGTGAAAATAGAGCAGAAGATGCAGCAAAACAAGCTATTGAAAGTCCATTACTTGAAACATCTATAGAAGGAGCAAGAGGTGTAATAATAAATATTACAGGTAATAGCGATTTAGGATTACATGAAGTAAATACAGCAGCTGAATTAATTCAACGCAGTGTAGATTCAGAAGCAAATATTATATTTGGTTCTGTAGTAGATGAAAATATGGGCGATGAAATATCAATAACAGTAATTGCAACAGGTTTTGATAAAGAACAAAATAAATCTTCATTAGGAGTAGATAATATAGTAAGTAGAGCATGGGATAAAAAAATAAATTCAACTCCAGCACCAGTAGATAATAATTCTTCACAAAATGATTTGGATATTCCAGCCTTCTTGAGAAAAAATAGAGGAATAACAGGAAATAAATAATAAAATAGAATAAAGAATAAAATAAAAAAAGAAATAATCTAAATTAGTAGATTATTTCTTTTTTTCTACTTCAAAAAATGACAGGATTTTAACAAAAAAAGTTATACAATATAAAACAAGTTAAGGGGGGATGTAATTAATAAATGACAGTATATGTAGATGTAGTTTTTATGGAAAATCTTTTTATGAACTATATAATATTATTTGCAACAGCAGTAATAAATAAAGTAGATATAAAATTAATAAGAATATTATTATCTAGTATATTAGGAAGCATATACGCAGTAGTATCTTATACAGACATATTATCTAATTCTACAGGAATAATAATAAAAATTTTACTATCAATAGCAATGATATATATTGCATTTAAACCAGAAGGAGTAAAAAAATTTATAAAGCAATTATTAATATTTTATTTAGCAACATTTACATTTGGTGGAGTTGCATTTGCACTATTATATTTTGTAAGACCTGGAGAAATATTAATAGAAAATGGAATATATATAGGTACATATCCTATAAAAATAGCTTTATTAGGTGGAATAGTAGGTTTTGTAATAATAACAATAGCATTTAATTTAATAAAAGGTAAATTGAGCAAAAATGATATGTTTTGTAATATATCAGTATACATAAATGGCAAAAGAAAAGATATGACTTCGATGATTGATACAGGAAATTTATTAAAAGAACCTATAACAGGAATGCCAGTTATAATTGTAGAAAAGGGAGAATTAGAAGATATAATACCTATAGAAATATTAGATAATATAGAAAAAATTATAAATGGAGAAGTAGAAAACATAAATAATATAGAAGAATATATCAATAAATTTAGAGTAATTCCTTTTAATTCATTGGGAAAGCAAAATGGTTTATTGCTTGGAATAAAAGCAGATAAGGTTATTGTTAATTATGATGAAAATAAAATAGAGAAAAATAATATAATAATAGGAATTTATGAAAAGAAACTTTGTAAAAACAATACATATAAAGCTTTAATTGGTTTAGATTTATTAGATGGGAGTGATAAAAAAATTGAATATTTTAGAAATGTTAAAGTATAGTATAAATAATATATACATAAAATATATAATAAAAGAAAATATAGATGATATGCCAATATATTATATTGGTGGAAGTCAAATATTACCGCCTCCATTAACAAATGAAGAGGAGGAAAAAGTTTTAAAGGAGTTAAATTCAGAAGATAATTCTTTAGCTAAAAAAACTTTAGTTGAAAGAAATTTAAGATTAGTAGTATACATAGCTAAAAAGTTTGAAAATACAGGAGTAGGAATAGAAGATTTAATTTCTATTGGAACAATTGGATTAATGAAATCTATAAATACATTTAATACAGATAAAAATATAAAACTAGCAACATATGCATCGAGATGTATAGAAAATGAAATTTTAATGTATTTAAGAAGAAGCAATAAAATAAAAGGAGAAGTATCAATAGATGAACCATTAAATCATGATGGTGATGGAAATGAACTTTTACTTTCAGATATATTGGGAACAGAACCAGACATAACATCAAGGAGAATAGAAGATGAGGTGGATAAAAAGTTACTTAAAGCATCAATAGAAAAATTAAATAGCAGAGAAAAAAATATAATGGAATTAAGATATGGTTTTAAAGGTCAAGAAGAAAAAACTCAAAAAGAAGTTGCAGATATGTTACGGAATATCACAAAGTTATATATCAAGATTAGAAAAGAAAATTATAGGTAAAATGAAAAAGGAGATAATTAGTAAAACAGGATAAATGAATATGTAAAACCTTTTTTGGTAATAATATATACAATAAGAAATTGCCAAAGGAGGTTTTTCGATTGATTAATAAGGTAGAAATATGTGGTGTAAATACATCAAAACTACCATTGCTCACTAATCAAGAAAAACAAGAATTATTCGTAAAAATAAAACAAGGAGATACTGAATCAAGAGAAAAATTTATAAAAGGAAATTTGAGATTAGTATTAAGTGTTATACAAAAGTTTACAGGAAGAGGGGAAAATGCAGATGATTTATTTCAAGTAGGATGTGTAGGATTGATTAAGGCAATAGATAATTTTGATTTAACATTAAATGTACAATTTTCAACATATGCTGTGCCTATGATTATAGGAGAAATAAGAAGATACTTAAGAGACAATAATATGGTAAGAGTAAGTAGATCAGTAAGGGATATGGCATATAGAGCTTTGCAGGCAAAAGAAAAATTAACAAGAGAAAATCATAGAGAGCCTACAATAGAAGAAATATCAAAGGAGTTAGAATTACCTATAGAAGAAATTGTTATGTGCCTAGATGCAATACAAGATCCTGTATCATTACAAGAGCCAGTTTTCAATGATGGTTCTGAGAATATATATGTAATGGATCAAGTAAGTGATCAAAAAAATACAGATGAAACATGGTCAGATAATATAAATTTAGCAGAAGCTATGAAAAAATTAACAGATAGAGAGAAAATGATAATTCAAAAGAGATTTTTTGTTGGAAAGACTCAAATGGAAGTAGCAGAAGAAATAGGAATATCACAAGCGCAAGTTTCAAGATTAGAAAAGAGTGCCATAGGGCATATAAAGAAATTTTATAGATAAAAAAATATATAATATGTAAAAAATCTGGTGGTATAGTTGTAGAGGCGAACACTGTTCGCCCGCCACTTCGAAGAAATATCTAATAAAAATTCACATCAAAAATAAACCGTACAAAAAGGATATATATAATAATTTATTGTCAAAATGATAGATGGGGTCTTCCTAAATGCCTTTGACTTCTAAATTATTATATATATCCTTCTTGTACTTCTCTATTTATTTAAGTAATTATTAAAATTATCAGTAGAAAAGTTTATGAAATATTATATATCAAAATCTTTATATCATTTTATTAGTAGTGAATTGTAACTAGTAATTTTGAATTTCTAAATAAATTTAAAATTACTATTGTAAAAATATAAAAAAGATAATAGAATTAAAAATATTAAATCTTGCGGAAGAAGAAATACTATTTTATAAAAAGAGGTGGTATATGGTTTATATAATAATTTTAATATTATCAATAATTTGTTTAACAGCAAGTTATTACATATTTGATAAAAAAAATAAACATAAAACAATAGTTGATATTACAAGAGCAATACTTGTAATATTAATATTAGAGCTAAGTATATTCAATATGAATTCATACAGGCTGGTTTTTGGAGATTTTGAACACCTAAAATACACTGTGCAAAATATAAAAATAGAAGATGGATTAACACAAGAAGATGGAAAATATATTACAACAAAAGAAATAACTAAGAAAGTAGAGATAGATAATATTAATAAGGAAATAGGAACAATAAAATTAAATATAGATACAAATAGACCTATAGAATATAAAATATATTATACAGATGAAACAAGTGCAGAATACAGAGATTTGCCAAGTAAAACATTAGTAAATGAAATAGAAAATAGTGAATCAATTCCTACATATTTAAGTGGAACTAGTAAAAAAATATTAGTAGAACTAAAAATACCTGCAAATACAACATTCAAAATAGATAGTATAGAATTAAATAGTAATATAGAATTTAATTTTAATATAGTAAGAGTACTTTTATTGTTCTTAGGTTGGTTTTTCTTATATGCAATGAAAAATTTTGAGGAATTTAATATACCATATACTAAGAAAAATAAATTACAATTGCTTGTAATAATATATGTAACATTATTGGCAATATGGCTTGTATATTGGATAACAGATACATCTTTAATAAAAACTGAAGACAAAACAAATGATTACATAACTCCATATATGGGTCAAGCTGTAGATATGGTGTTAGATGGAAAAGTTTATTTAGAGCAAGAACCAAGTAAAGAGTTAATGAATTTGTCAAATCCATATGATAATACATTGAGAAACGCAGAAAATGTAGATTATGTGTGGGATATGGCATATTATAATGGAAAATATTATGTATATTTTGGAATACTACCTGTTTTAACTGTAATGGCTCCATATAAATTCATAACAGGAGATTATATGGAATTAAATACAGTAGTATTTATATTTGCAACATTAACAATAATATTTATAATGAAATCAATTATGCTTATATTTAGAAGATGGTTTAAAGATGTTCCATTTAAATTTTTGATATTATTCTTTGTAGCAGTAATATCAGGTGGAATAATTATGTGGATATGTAGAAGACCTATAACATACGAAGTAGCAATTATTTCAGGATATTACTTAGTTATACAGGGAATATTTTTCATACTCAAAACAATAGAAAAACAAAAAGTAAATTATATTTATATGTGCTTAGCATGTCTATCATTAGCACTGGCTGTTGCATGTAGACCAAATTTATTAATTGCTTCACTATTAATAGTGCCAGTATTATTAAAAATATTTATTAACAATATAAAAAATAGGGAAAACATATTAAAAAATATTTTAGTTGTTGCAATACCATATGGAATTGTAGGAATAAGTTTAATGTTATATAATTATGTGAGATTTGATAATATATTTGAATTTGGTGCACAATATCAAATAACAGTAAATGATATGAGAAATTTAGGAAATAGAATAATGACAATACCAATTGGATTAATGTCATATCTATTTAAAATACCAACAATAATTTCTCAATTCCCTTTTGCACAAATAAGTTATGATACAATAACATTCTATGGATATTATTGGAGTTCAGCAATGGCTGGAGGTATATTTATATTAAGTCCAATATGTTTTGCACTTTTCTTAATACCAAAAATAAGAAAAAAGATAAATAAAGAATTATTTTTTGTTATAATAATGTTATCATTAGTAGGAATAATAATATGCATACTAGATATTGTACTAGGAGGAAATTCACAAAGATATGCAGCAGATTATGCGTGGATGTTTTTATTTGCTGGAATGATGACAATTATGGCAATATATCAAATTATAAAAAATGAAAAAATAAAACACTACATATATAAAGTAACATTAGTTTTAGTTGTATTTAGTGGAATAATAAACTTTTTATTAGGAGGAATTCAGTCAGAAGATAATTATTTAAAATCATATTATCCTGAGCAATATTATGGAATAAGATATGGAATATCATTCTGGGAATAGGAGAAAAAATGAAAGAATTATTATATAAACTATTTATAGAAGAAACAAAAGATACAAAATTACAATTTTTTAGATACTTTTTTGTAGGAGGATTTGCAGCAGTAGTAAATATAGGATTACTATTTATATTAACAAACTTTTTACATATACATTATCTAATATCAAATGCTGTAGGATTCATAGGGGGACTAGTAACAAATTATATTTTAAGTAAAAAATTGATATTTAAAACAGAAAAAAGTTTCAATAAGATTGCAGAATTTGTAATCTATGCTATAATAGGTGTTGTAGGATTAGGATTAGATACTTTATTTATGCATATATTTACTGAAACAATAGGATTATACTATATGTTAAGTAAAATAATATCAACAGCTTTAGTGTTTATATGGAATTTTACAGGAAGAAAACTATTATATATAATAATAGAAAAAATTAAATAAGGAGAGGAATAATGGAAAAAAAGAAAGTAATAATTATTGGTGCAGGACCAGCGGGGCTAACAGCTGGATATGAATTATTAAAAGAAAAAGATAAATACGATGTTACTATAATAGAAGAAACGCAAGAAATTGGTGGAATATCTAGAACTGTGAAATATAATGGAAAAAGAATGGACATAGGTGGACATAGATTTTTCTCAAAAGATGAAAGAATAATGAATTTTTGGAAAGAATTAATGCCACTACAAGGAGTGAACTCTTTTGATGACGAAAAACTAGGAAGAGAAAAGCCTTTAGAAAAAGGAGGACCAGATCCAAATAAAGAAGATAGAGTAATGTTAATAAGAAATAGAGTATCAAGAATTTATTACTTAAAGAAATTTTTTGATTATCCAGTAACTTTAAAATTTGATACATTAAAAAACATGGGATTTATAAGAACAATGAAAGCAGGTTTTAGTTATTTAAAATCTGTTATGGTAAAAAAAGAAGAAACTTCTCTTGAAAATTTTTACATAAACAGATTTGGAAAAGTATTATATGGAATGTTTTTTGAAAAATATACAGAAAAATTATGGGGAAGACATCCATCAGAGATATCTGCTGATTGGGGAGCACAAAGAGTAAAAGGGCTATCAATAATGGCTGTTTTGAAAGACATGTTTAGAAAAGTATTTGGTAGTAAAAATAGTAAAAATGTTGAAACATCATTAATTGAACAGTTTTGGTATCCAAAATTAGGACCAGGACAATTGTGGGAAACATTAGCTCAAGAAGTAGAAAAAATGGGTGGAACAATAAAAAAAGGTTACTTAGTAAAAAATATAAATATAAAAGAAGGACAAATAGAATCTGTAACATGTATTGTGAACAATGAAGAAATAGATATGTATGGAGATATATTTATATCTTCAATGCCACTTAAAGATTTAGTTGAAGGATTACGTGGAGAAGAAATACCAAAGGATATAATAGAAATAGGTACAGGACTTCCTTATAGAGATTTTGTTACAGCTGGAATATTAGTAGATAAATTAAATTTAGAAAATAAGACAAAAATTAAAACATTAGGAAATGTTGTTCCAGACTGTTGGATATATGTGCAAGAACCAGATGTAAAAATGGGAAGAATACAAATATTTAATAACTGGTCACCTTATCTATTAGAAGATCCAGAACATACTGTATGGATAGGTGTAGAATATTTCTTTACAGAGGGTGATGAGTATTGGAATATGTCAGAAAAAGAATTTATAGATTTTGCAGCAGGAGAATTAGAAAAGATGGGTATTATCAAAAAATCTGATGTAAAAGATTCACATAGAGAGAAAGTAAAAAAAGCATATCCAGCATATTTTGATACATATAGTAGAATTGATGAATTAATAGCATATTTAAATAAATTCGATAATTTATATTGTGTAGGTAGAAATGGACAACACAGGTATAATAATATGGATCATTCTACTATGACAGCAATGGAAGCGGCACATAATATTATAAATGGTGTAAAAGATAAAAGTAATGTATGGAATGTAAATACAGATAAAGAATATCATGAAGAGAAAAAATAATAATAAAAAAGAGGAGTGAAAAAATTCACTCCTTAAATTTCGACTAAAATAACATCATCACCAATACATTTGATTTTTTCCCAAGGAATAATAATATCATTGCTAGAAGAAAATATATTTAATACCTTATTACTACCGGGAACAATAATAGAAGTAATGGTTCCAGATTCGAGATTTGCAGTAACATCTTGAACAAAACCAAGTCTTTTTCCATCAGTTATATTTATAACTTCTTTATGTTTAAAATCTAAACCTTTTGCACCCATATGACCTCCATTCAAAGAATGAATAGCATTATAATTATTTTTCTTTTGATAATAATATATTGTATGATAGGAAAATAATAAATATTCTTAATTTGTTCTTAAAAATAAACTAAAAAATATATAAAAAAATTGTTGACATAGTAAAGTAATTATGTTATTATAATCAAGGACACAAAATAAGTCCAAAAGTCAATAAAAAACTGGTAAAAAAAACACAAAAAAAATTAAAAAAAGATGTTGACTTTTGAAAAACAACATAGTATAATAAGAAACGTTGAAGCAAAAAAGTACATTGAAAAGTAAACAATATATCCTTTAGAGACCAAGCGGTACAGTTAGAAATAACTAGTACAAAGAAA
>CALXAP010000022.1 GCA_944386325.1 uncultured Clostridia bacterium | reverse complement strand
AACACAGAAGTTAAGCTCCTAAGTGCCGACGATACTTGTGGGTTACCCTGCTGGTAAAATAGGTTGTTGCCAGGTTTTTTTTATTTATATTAAAAGGATATATAAAAATTTACACTATTATAAATTTTTATATATCCTTTTTGTTAACCGCTTACTTATGAATTTTAGAAAAATTTAATTACAAGTGTGAACACTGTTCGCTCACACTACAAAGGCATACTCGGAAAATTTATAAGATATTATTATTTCAAATTCTTATACAGTAAATTATAGAAACAACACATTTGTTACAATTCACGCCATACGATTTTGATATAATAATATTTCATAAATTTTTCGGCTCAATACGATATTTAAGAATTTGTAAAATAATTTAATGAGCCTCTTTCATTCAGGCTCAAAATCAAAGATTTTGCCCATGAACATTCCTCATTAAATTATATAACAAATTCTATAAACATCTCCAATCGCATTCAAAATTTATTCTATATTATTATATCAAAATCTATAAAAACTTATATACTTATATAGAAGAATCTAATAGAATATCTGTAGGGGCGAACAGTGTTCGCCCGCGCAACAAAGTTATTTCTCAAAAAAATTGAATATACAATTATATATAAGCTGTGAATTGTAACACACATTTATAAAATGTTAAAATTTTTTAATATAAATATTTATTTTTTTTGTTTATTATTATAAAATGGAAAAAAATATATATATTAGAGGTAAAAATGAATAAAAAAATAGGGAGAATATTTATATTTATAATAATAAGCATAATAATAGAATTGTTAATATTTAATTATGGAGCTATTAGAAGTTTCATTAATGGATCAGAAAGACATATTGAGTATCAACTGGAATCAAGTTATAAAAATAATAAAAATAACTATATTTTAACAATAAATAATTTAGATGAAATTTTAACAAGTGTAAATATAAATTATAAAAATGATTATAAAGAAATAATAAAATATGAAACATATTTTATTTCAGAAGATGATACTAATTATAAAAAAATAAAAGACAAATATATGTTAGCAAACAAAAATAATACTTACATACAATTAGATACACATACAAATGCAAAAGAAGTAAAAATATTTTTCCAAAGTGAAAAGCAATTGGAAATAGATAGTGTTATTATTAATCATTCAAATTTAAATTTTTCAATAGTAAGAATATTAATAGTATTTGCAATAGTAAATTTAATTTATTATATAAAAACAAAGAAAATATATAAAATAGAATATAACAAAAATTCAAAACAACAATTTCTAGTGATTTTTGGTATATTATTATTTACAATAATTTTTATTACAATTTATTATATGAAAGAAATAGATGTTTCACAGTATAATATGCTTCAAGAAGATATATTAGATCAAGAGCAAATTATGCAAACAGAAGCTTTATTAAACGGAAGTATTTCTCTATTAGTAAAACCACCACAAGAATTAATAGATTTACAAGATCCTTATAATCATGGTTTAAGAGAAGAAAATAATATTGAATATATGTATGATACGGCATATTATAATGGAAATTATTATAGTTATTTTGGAATAGCACCAATTATAACACTTATTATGCCAATTAAAATAATATTTGATATGTATTTACCTCTTAAAATATATACATTATTATTTATTTTGATAGCAATTTTTTTAATATTTTTAGTGTATAAAAAAATTGTAGAAAAATATATAAAGAAAATAAGTTTATTTAATTTTATATTAGGTTTTATAACAATAGTATTTGGTTCATCATTATTATTATTGTTAAGGGGAGAAAAATATGATATTGTATGTGCTTCAGGAATAACATTTTTCTTACTAGCTATCTTTTTATTACTAGATTTAAATGAAGAATCAAGATATAGAAAATTAAAATTATTCTTTGCAGGACTTTCGACAGGTTTAATAGTACTATCGAAACCATCTTATATATTATATTATTTAATATTATCATATTTAATAATTATGTATTTAAAAAATATAAAATTAGATAGAAAAACAAAAATATATGATATGTTAATTTACTTTATCCCATTAAGCCTATTGGCTATATTTCAAATGACATATAATTATTTAAGATTTGATAGTATATTTGAATTTGGAGCTAAGTATCAATTAACATCATATAATATGATTTATGCAATGACACCAACTTTAGGAAAAATAATAGAAGGAATAGGAAAATATATATTTACTTTGCCTATAATAAATATATTTGATTTTCCATTTGTTGTTCCAAATTTTAATTCAACTAATACAGCTTTAAATGAACTATGTTATCAAAATAAAATAGTAGGTTTAGCAGCAATACCAATAGTATGGGTAATATTATTAATAGGAGAACTAAAAAACAATATAAAAACAAAAGAAGATAAAGAGTTAAAAAATTTAATAAATATATCTTTAATAACAGTATTGTTATTTATAATTTTAAATACAGTTTCAGCAGGAATTTGTGATGCATATTCAGTAGAATTTAAAATTATAGCTGTACTAGTTTGTACTATAATATGGTTAAAGATATTAGAAAATAAAGAAAATAAAAATATATTAAATAAAATATTTTTAATAGTGTGCATTGCTACATTGTTATTATTTATTCCACTTAGTCTTACAACAGAATCTAATTTATTATTAGATATGAAAAATGAAACTACAGTATATTTGAAAAACTTTTTTGAATTCTGGACATAAAATGCAGTTTTAAGTGTTACAATTTACGGCATACGATTATGAAATAATAATATTTCATAAATTTTTCGGCTCAATATGATATTTAAGAATTTGTAAAATAATTTAATGAGCCTCTTTCATTCAGGCTCAAAATCAAAGATTTTGCCCATGAACATTCCTCATTAAATTATATAACAAATTCTATAAACATCTCCAATCGCATTCAAAATTTATTCAATATTATTATTTCAAAATCTATAAACTGTAATATAAAAAAATCTAATGTAGGGGCGAACATTGTTCGCCCGCCATACAAAGGTATTTCTCAAAAAATTTAAAATATTAATCCTACCTCTGAATAGTTACAAGAAATATATAAAAAAAGTCTGGAAAACATTGACACGAACAAGAAAATGTGATAAAGTATTATAGCATGTATATGGTGATACGTGCTAAATCACATCGTAAAAATAAAATGCTTCACAATACAAAAACGGAGGTGTAGTAAAAATGGCTGCAAAAGGAGTAAGAGAACCGATAACATTAGAATGCACAGAATGTAAAAGAAGAAATTATATGTCTGAAAAAAATAAAAGAAACAATACAGATAGAATGGAATTAGTAAAGTATTGTAAATTCTGCAAAAAACGTACAACTCATAAAGAAACAAAATAACCTTTTAGGAGGAAAAAGATGGCAGACAATTCAAATAATAAAAATAAAAAAGATAAAAAACATTGGTTAAAAGATTTAAAGGTAGAATTAAAAAAAGTTACTTGGTTAACACCAGCACAATTAACTAAAAACACTGCAACAGTTATAGCAATGGTGCTAATTGTTGCGATTTTAGTATTTATATTAGATTTTGCTTTTGAAACATTAAATTCTAAAGGTGTTGAAGGGTTAAAAAAATTAGTTAACAATAATTCTGTAACAGAAAATATTTCTACAGATAATAATATAGTAGATAATACTGCAGTAGAAAATGAAGATAACACTACAGTAGAAGGAGCAGATGAAAACAATACTACTACAGAAGAAAATCAAACAGAAAATACTGCAAGTGAAGAAGATGCTTCAAACGAAGAAAACAATCAATAATAGTAAGGAGGCTTGTTTTAATGTCTCAGGAAGAAGAAAAAAAACAACCTAGGTGGTATGTTGTACATACATACTCTGGTTATGAAAATAAAGTAAAAAAAGATTTGGAAAATACTATTAAAAACAGGGAATTAGAAGATTTTTTCTTTGATATAGTTGTTCCAATGGAAGAACAAATCGAAATAAAAGATGGAAAAAGAAAGACTAATATAAAAAAAGTATTTCCAGGATATGTACTTATAAAAATGATTGTAACAGAAGAATCTTGGTATATAGTTAGAAACACAAGAGGAGTTACAGGATTTGTTGGTTCTGGTACAGATCCAATACCTTTAACAGATGAAGAGATAAGAAATATGGGATTTGATGAAGTTCCAATTAATATAGATTATGATGTAAATGACAATGTACAAATATTAAATGGTCCTTTAGAAGGATTTGTAGGTATAGTACAAGAAATAAATAAAGAAAAAAATAAGGTGAAAGTATTAGTATCAATGTTTGGAAGAGAAACTCCTGTTGAACTAGAATTTTCACAAGTACAAAAATTATAGTAAATGTTTTATAAAATAAAGGAGGCGCCAGCAAAATGGCAGAAAAAGAAGTTGTAAATGTAATAAAATTACAAATAGAAGCTGGAAAAGCTACACCAGCTCCACCAGTTGGACCAGCTTTAGGTTCTAGTGGTGTAAATATTATGCAATTTGTTAAAGAATTTAATGATAGAACTGCAAACCAACCAGGAATGATAATTCCAGTAGTAATTACAGTTTATAAAGATAAATCATTTGAATTTATAACAAAAGTTCCACCAGTAGCAGTTTTAATAAAGAAAGAATTAAAAATAGAAAAAGGTTCTGGAAAACCAAATAAAGAAAAAGTAGCTACAATTACAATGGAACAAATTAAGAAAATTGCAGAACAAAAAATGGAGGATTTAAATGCTGCTTCTATAGAAACAGCTATGAGCATGGTAAAGGGTACAGCAAGATCTATGGGAGTTGTAGTTAAAGAATAATAAATAAAATTGGGAGAGTTAAACTCGTTTGTACCAAAAGGAGGAAAAAATGAAAAGAGGAAAAAGATATCAAGAAGCTTCAAAACTTGTAGATAGAACAAAAGTATATGAAGCAAAAGAGGCATTAGATATAATAGAAAAAATGCCAAAAACTAAATTTGATCAAACATTAGAATTACATGTGAAATTAGGTGTTGATTCAAAACATGCAGATCAACAAGTTAGAGGTACAGTTGTACTTCCTAATGGAACAGGTAAAGAAGTAAAAGTATTAGTATTTGCAAAAGGTGATAAGCTAAAAGAAGCAGAAAAAGCAGGAGCAGACTTTGTAGGTGGAGAAGAACTAATACCAAAAATAGAAAAAGAAAATTGGTTTGATTATGATGTAGTAGTTGCTACACCAGATATGATGGGTGTTGTTGGTAGATTAGGTAGAGTATTAGGACCAAAAGGATTAATGCCAAATCCTAAATCTGGAACAGTAACAATGGATGTAGCAAAAGCAATATCTGAAATTAAATCAGGTAAAGTAGAATATAGGTTAGATAAAAATAATATAATTCACTTAGCTTTTGGAAAAATTTCTTTCGGAACAGATAAATTATTAGAAAACTATGAAAAAATAATCGATGCTATAATAAAAGCAAAACCAGCTGCAGCAAAAGGACAATATATAAAATCTGTTTCAATATCATCAACAATGGGACCTGGATTATATATTAATCAAAAATAATAAATCAACAGCCAAAGACAGTAGGCAAATTAAGTCCTACCGAGGTATATGATAATTTATATTTTGAAACTGAAAATTTTATAATAGTTTTAAAAATAAAATTGTATACCTCTTTGGTATACAATTTTATTGTTAACAATAAGATCTTATGGTAGCAAACATACAATACTTGATTGTGAGTGTGAGTTCATCATAAATTCTTATTAAAAAATATATTTAATTTAATATAATGTATTCAAGGAGGTGTAGATATTAGAAATGGCAAATGAGAAAATAATTGCAAAAAAACAAGAAGAAGTTTCTAAATTAGCAGAAAAAATAAAAAATGCAAAATTAGTTATATTAACAGATTACAGAGGAATAACAGTTGAAGATGTAACAAAATTAAGAGCAGATTTTAGAAAATCTAATTCTGAATATTCAGTTATAAAAAATAATATTATAAGAAGAGCATTAGCTGAATGCAAAATAGAAGGTTTAGATGATGTTTTAGTAGGACCAACAGCAATATTAATGGATGATAATGATTATTTAGCTCCATCAAAAACATTATACAATTACATAAAGAAAAATGATTCTTATAAAATAAAAGGAGCTATATTAGAAGGTAAAGTTATAAGTGTAGAAGAAATAATAGAACTTGCAAAATTACCTTCAAGAGAAGAATTACTATCAAAACTTGCTGGAAGCTTACTTGGAACAATTTCAAAACTTGCAGTTGGTTTAGAGCAAGTAAGAGTAAAAAAAGAAGAAAATTAATTTATATTTAAAAAAATAAAGAAAGGAAAGATTTAATAATGGAAAAAATAGAAAAATTATTAGAAGAAATTGATGCTTTAACTGTAAAAGAGTTAGCAGAACTTGTAAAAGGAATAGAAGAAAAATATGGTGTATCTGCTGTTGCAGCTGCTGCACCTGCTGCTGGAGGAGCTGCTGCTGCAGCTGAAGAAAAATCAGACTTCAATATATTATTAAAAGAAGTTGGAGGAAATAAAATAGCTGTAATAAAAGTTGTTAGAGATGTAACAGGATTAGGATTAAAAGAAGCTAAAGAAATGGTAGACGGAGCTCCTAAAGTTGTAAAAGAAAAAGTTGCTAAAGCTGAAGCTGAAGAAATAAAAGCTAAATTTGTTGAAGCTGGAGCAGTTGTAGAATTACAATAAGAATTATAAAAATCAAAAAAATGCTAAAAACTGAAAATTATTTCAGTTTTTAGCATTTTTTTATCTAATTTGTTACAATTCACGGCTATATGATTTTGAAATATTATTATATCAAAATCTATAAATCATAATATAGAAAAAATTTAATAGAATACAAGGGGCGAACATTGTTCGCCCGCGCTAAAGATACACTTCTTAAAAAGTGAACATTATATTAATTATAACCAATAAATATAATAAAATGTGGAAATCCATTTAGAAAAATAATAAAAAATTGCAAATAAAAACATCACATTAGCTTATAAAAAGTTATGTGATGTTTTTAATTAATCTATTTTGCAATTGTTTCTGTTTTAGTAGACTTAGTTACATTTTCATTTTTAGCATGTTCTTGTTTTTTCATATTATCCTTTGCGACTGTCATTAAAAGCTTAATTCTGTTTGTTTGGTTAGATTCACTAGCACCTGGGTCATAATCTACAGGAGCAATGTTTGCATTTGGAAACATACTTCTAATTGATTTTATAACACCTTTTCCAACAACATGGTTTGGTAAGCATGCGAATGGTTGCACACAAATTATATTTGGAATACCATGTTCAATGTATTCTATCATCTCTGCTGTTAAAAACCAGCCTTCACCTGTTTGGTTTCCAATAGATAATACATCTTTTACTTTATTTTCTAATTGGAATATATCACATGGTAGTAAATAATCTTTTTTAGAATTTTTTAATGCAATAACAACATCTTTTTCTAAAATATCAATAATCTTAATTGCCATTTTTGAGATTTTTGCTTTTGTCTTAGATACTTTTAAAAGTGAATTAAAAGTAATTTTATGTGTCATCATAAATTTTGCAAATCCCATAAAGTCAGGAAGTATTACTTCGGCTCCTTCTTCTTCTAACTTATCTGCAACAAAATTATTTCCATAAGGATGATATTTTATTAATACCTCACCAACAATACCTACTTTAGGTTTTTTAATAGAAGTATCCAATTCTATTTTTTCAAAATCATTTACTATATCATATATACTTTGCTTAAATTCTTTATTATTTGACTTTTGAACTATTTTTTTGCATTTTTCAAGCCAAGAATCAAATAATTTTTGAGTTTCACCTTTATTTATTTCATATGCTCTATTTTTTGTAAGCATTTTTTGTAATAAATCTCCATAAACAACAGATCTTAGTAATTTTTCAACTAGAGATAATGTTAATTTAAATCCAGGCATTTTCTCCATACCAACTATATTAAATGATATTACAGGTACTTGAGGATATCCTGCATCTTTTAAAGCTTTTCTAATAAAACCAATATAGTTTGTAGCTCTACAGCCACCACCTGTTTGAGACATTATTAAAGCTGTTTTGTTAACATCATATTTACCAGATTCTAAAGCTTCTATCATTTGACCAGTAGTTAAAATAGATGGATAGCAAGCATCATTATTAACATATTTTAAACCAGTTTCTACAGTGTGAGGAGTGCAGTCTCTTAATAATTCTACATTGTATCCCTCTGATTTAACAGCAGATTCTAACAATTCAAAATGTATTGGTGCCATTTGTGGTATTAAAATAGTATAATCTTTTCTCATTTCTTTTGTGAAAATAATTTTGTTTTGTTCATAATTACCATTACATGATTCACAAGAAATCTGTTTTTCTCTTTTATTCATGCTAGCAAGTAAAGAACGAATACGTATTCTAACAGCACCTAAATTATTTATTTCATCGATTTTTATAAGTGTGTACATTTTATCATAACTAGAAAGAATTTCTTCTACTTGATCTGTTGTAACAGCATCTACACCACAGCCAAAAGAATTTAGTTGTACCAATTCTAAATTATTATGTTTTCCAACAAAATCTGCTGCTGCATAAAGTCTAGCATGATACATCCATTGATCAACAACTCTTAAAGGCCTTTTTGCTTCACTTAAATGAGAAATACTATCTTCTGAAAGTACACATAAGCCTAAAGAGGTAATTAATGTGTCAATACCATGATTAATTTCTGGGTCAACATGATAAGGTCTTCCAGAAAGAACAATACCTTTTAAATTATGTTCTTCCATATATTTCAAAGTTTCTTCACCTTTTTTATGTACATCATCTCTATATTTTAAATGTTCTTCTTCTGCTTTTTTTGCAGCTTCTTCTAATTCAGCCTTAGTAAAATTAAATCTTTTAAAATCATCAATTTCTAAAATTCTTTTTACCAAATTTTTAGGATTTAAAGGTAAAAATGGATTTATAAAATGAATATCTGGATTTTTTAATTCCTCAATATTATTTTTCAACACTTCTGAATATGAAATAACAATAGGGCAATTATAATGGTTATCTGCTTCTTTATATTCTTTTCTAGAATAAGGAATACATGGATAGAATATAGTTTTAATTCCTCTTTCTAATAAACTAATTACATGCCCATGAGAAAGTTTAGCAGGATAACATACAGATTCAGAAGGCATAGATTCCATACCTTTTTCATAAGTTTTACGAGTACTCTTTTCAGAAATAATTACTCTAAAACCTAAATTTGTGAAAAATGTAAACCAAAATGGATAATCTTCATACATGTTTAAAACCCTTGGTATACCTATTACGCCTCTTTTGGCATCTTTTTCGTCCAAAGGAGTGTAATTAAATAATCTTTCATACTTATATTTATATAAATTTGGTAGATTAGATTTAGTAGAAACATTTCCACTTCCTCTTTCACATCTATTACCAGATATAAATTTTTTACCATTGCTAAATTTATTAATTGTAAGTTGACAATTATTTTCGCATAAGCCACATCTTGTATGGAAAGTTTTAATTTCTAATTTATCTAATTCATCTGCTTTTAGAATAGTTGAAAAATATTCCATATCCATATTAGTTTCATACTGTTCTTTTGCAATAAGAGCAACACCAAAAGCTCCCATAAGTCCTGAAATATCTGGTCTAATAACATTTTTTCCAACTATTAATTCAAAACTACGTAATATAGCATCATTATAAAATGTTCCACCCTGTACAACAATATGATCTCCTAAAGTGTTTACATCTCTTACCTTCATTACTTTTTGAATAGCATTTTTTATAACAGAATAAGAAAGTCCAGCAGAAATATCTCCTACAGAATAACCTTCTTTTTGTGCTTGTTTAATTTTAGAATTCATAAACACAGTACATCTAGAACCTAAGTCAACAGGAGTTTTAGCAGATAAAGCAGCATTTACAAATTCATCTAGTGAAAGATTTAAACTTTTAGCAAAAGTTTCTATAAAAGAACCACAACCAGAAGAGCAAGCCTCGTTTAGCATTATATTGTCAATAGTTCCATTTTTAATTTTAATATACTTCATATCTTGCCCACCAATATCTACAATACTTGTAACATTCGGCATAAATTGTTTAGCAGCAGTATAATGAGCAATTGTTTCGATTTCGTTTAAATCAACATTTAAAGCTGTCTGAATAAGTTTTTCTCCATAACCTGTTACACCACAGTATCTTATTTTAGCACCTGAAGGCATTTGACTATATAATTTTTTTAGCATTTCTTTAACACTATTTAATGGATTACCACCATTATTTTGATATAAAGAATAAAGTAAATTACCATCCCTATCTATAACTGCAATTTTAGTAGTTGTAGATCCAGCATCAATACCTATAAAACAGTCACCACTAAAGTTTTTAAAATCTGCTCTTTTAACTTTATCTTTATCATGTCTTTGTTTGAATGCTTCATAATCTGAATTTGCATAAAATAGAGGTTCTAAAGGTCTAGAAGATTGATCTTTAGAAGATTTAAGCATGCCTATTTTACTTTTTAAAACTTGAGCTGAAATAGGTTTATTTTCAGCTGAATTTAAAGCAGCACCTTTTGCAACTAGTAAATGTGCTTCAACAGGAACTATAATCTCATCATCTTTTAAATTTAAAGTTTCAATAAATCTTTTCCTAAGTTCAGATAAATAGCTAAGAGGACCACCTAAAAATGCAACCTTTCCTCTAATTGGTCTTCCACAAGCAAGTCCACTAATAGTCTGATTTACAACAGCTTGAAATATAGATGCTGCAATATCTTCTTTTCTAGCACCTTCATTTAATAAAGGCTGTATATCTGTTTTTGCAAAAACTCCACAACGAGAAGCAATTGGGTAAATAGTCTCATATTTTTTTGCAAGTTCATTCAAACCAGAAGTATCTGTATTTAAAAGAGAAGCCATTTGGTCTAAAAAAGCACCAGTACCACCTGCACAAGTACCATTCATCCTTTGTTCCATAAATTTATCAAAATAAATTATTTTAGCATCTTCTCCACCAAGTTCTATAACAACATCTGTTTGTGGAATGTATTTTTCAACAGCTCTTTTACAAGAAATAACTTCTTGAATAAAAGGCAAGTCTAAAAATGTAGCAGCAGACATAGCTCCTGAACCAGTTAAATTTACTGTAAATGTGTTATCTGGATAATCAGATACTAGTTTTTCTAAGACATCACAAACAGTTTTTTTAGTGTCTGAAAAATGTCTAGTATAATTTGTATATATTGTTTCTAAATTAGAATTCATTACAACAATTTTAACAGTAGTTGAACCTACATCTAAACCTACGTGAAGTAAATTTGACATATATATTCTCCTTTTTTATCTTATATTAATAATGTATTATTTATATATGAGAAATAGTATAAAAGTTTGTGACAATATAAGACAAAATAATACACTAAATCATACTAATTTTATAATTATTTAAGCAATATGTCAACAATAAAAAAATGGGAGTAATCCTATTTCCCTAGTGCTTTGATAAATTTAAAATACTTAAAAATTCAGATAATAAACTAAAATAAAGCATAAACTTAGAATAAAAATGTAATAAAAACTTAATATTTATTTCAAAAATCTACATATCTTGTATCCGTAATATACTACAAGACATGTAGATTTTTGTGTCAAATATGATTATTGATTATTGTTTTTCATAATATATAATATAAATTAAGTATAAAAGGAGGATATTATGAAAAGGGAACATTATTTGGAAATCAATAAAAAAATTATAGCAATATTTTTAATAATATGTTTAACAATAAGTAATTGGATGATATTAGGAAGTTATTTTATAACAGAAGTATATGCAAAAGAAATTTCAGAAGAAAAGACAAAAGATGTATTATTCGAAGCAAAATTTTCAGATGAAGATTCAAGTAAGGAATATGCTCAAAATTTAAATGCAGATGTAAACAAAAATTATTTGTTAAATTTAAAAATTGAAAATAAAAATAGAGGATATTTAAAAGATGCATATATAGAATTTGTTTCTTCTAATTATAATGTTTCTAATACAAATGAAGAAAATGAATTTATAGAAAAAATAGAAGATAAAAAAATATTCCTAAATACTATAAATGATAACAATACAGTAAACATAAATTTATTGATAAATACTCCTTTTACAGATAAAATTAATTTAGAGCAATTAAATAAACAAAGTAAAATAATATTAAATGGTATATATGTAAATTCTGATGGTAAAGAATCAGAAATAAAAAAAGAAATAGAAGTAAATGTATCATGGAAATCAAATTATAAATTAAACATTTCAGAAGAAGTATATAAATTTATAAAATTTGACAATAACGGAAAAACAAATATTTTACTACAAACTTTAATAAATGTTAATCTAGATAAAGAACAAAAAATGCCAGTAAAAGAATTGAATATAGATATTGAACCGGTAATATTAAATAATAATAATCCAGAAAAAATATATGTATCACACAAAGAAGGAAAATTAGTTAATTCAAGTGGTAAAATAGAAGATTTTGATAATAACTGGGAGTACAATGAAAAAGAAAATAATATAAATATTAATATAAAAAATAGTGAAAATGAGTTAAATATAGGTGACGGATTAGATAGCTATTTAATAACATATATATATGATGAACAAAATCTAGATAATAATGTAAAGTTTACAAATAAAATTAATGCACAAGCTATTATGTTAGATAATTTGGATAATAAAATAAATGGAGAATTAAAACAAGATTTTGAAGAAGAATTAAAAGATGGTAATGTTGTTTCTTATAATATAGAAAATGTTAACACTCCTGTAAATAAAGGAAAAATATATGCAAATTATAGTAAAACAGATGATTTTTATGAGACATATTATGATTTATTATGGAATGTAGAAATTGATTATAAAGATATTGTAGATGGTATAGAATTAAATGATTTAGGTTCAGCATATATAAACGAGAGTGATACTGAATATAAAGATGATTATACTTTTTATAATAAAACAAGTATAAACAAAGATGAATTTTTACAAGTATTAGGACAAGATGGATATATAAAAATATATGGAAATAATAATGAACAAATAGGACTAATAGATGTAAATACTACATTAGATGACGGAAATAATTTTGTTTATAATTATGGTGAAAGAATAAATAAAATTAAATTGGAAATTAGTAAACCAATAGATGAAGGAAAGTTGAGTATTAATCATACAAAAAGTATAAACTCATATGAATATTTTAATAAAGAAGATATGAAAACATTTAAATATATAAAAAATAGTATGGAAGCAAAAATAATAAATAGAGACAAAAACTATTCTAAATATGAAAACAAAATTGTTTTAGAAGAAAGTAAAACAGCTCCAAGTATAAGTATAAACAATGATAAATTGTCAACAATTGTAACAAATGAAGATTTAGAACTTAAAATTGAACTAAATAATAATGTGCAAACATCAGATTTATATAAAAATCCAGAGTTTATAATTGAGTTTCCAGAGTATATAGATGATGTAAATATTAAAAATTATAATTTATTGTTTGATGATTATATAAAAATAACAAATGTTCAAAAACAAAATCAAAATGGAAAGATATATTTATTTATAAGTATGGAAGGAACTCAAACAGATTTTATTACAGATGAACTTATAAAAGGAAGCACAATATTACTTAACCTAGACATTACAGTAGATATAAAAACACCTAATTTGCAGGATAAAATTAATTTATACTATAAAAATGAAAATGTTGCAAAATATGAAAATGAAGTAATGGTAAATAGTGAACTTTATGGTAATACAAATGCAAATATTAATTTTGTAGCACCAATAGGAATGATAGCATCTACACAAATTACAAATTATAATAATGATGAAAAAGTATTCTCTTTTGCTCAAGGACCAAAAGATGGAAAGCTTGAAATTCTAACAGATGAAAAAATTGCTACTACAAAATTAACAGTTTTAAATAATACTGGAAATTTAAGTGATAATGTTGTAGCAATAGGAAATATACCATTTAAGGATAATAAAAATGTAATAAATGGTGAAGATTTAGGAACTACTCAGGATACTAACATGGCAAGTTTGATTAGATATAATGGAAATGTAGAAGATGTTGATATATATTATTCAGAAAATAATAATGCTAAATATGATTTAAATGATGTTGATAGTAAATGGACACTTACTCCAGAAAATATTGAAAATGTAAAATATTTTATGATTGTTGTTAAGAAACAATTAAATCAATCAGATATTATGGAATTTGAATATGATTTAAAAATACCAGCAATGTTAGAACACAATACATATTTATATGGTTCATTTGGAGTTGTATATGACAATGTTTCTGAAACAGGAAGTATAAGAGAAAGCAGTATTGCTGACAAGGTTGGTTTAACAACAGGAAGAGGACCTCAAATGAAGATTGAGCAAGAAGTGTCTGTTGGAAGCGGAAATCCTGTAAGTGAAGGACAAAAAATAAAATATAATATAAAAGTTACTAATACAGGAATTGATCCAATATATGAATTAGTAGTTATAGATAGTATTCCAAAAGGAACTTCTTATGTACAATATGAAAGAATAAATTGGCAAACAGAGTATGAAGTACAAACTCCAAATGCTAATGAGTTATTATGGAATATAGGAGAACTAGGAGTAGGAAATGAAATAAATTTAGAGTTTGAAGTTTTAGTAGATGATTTGCCTACAATAGAAGAATATTATGCAGATTATGAAAATTTTGGAGAATTAAATGGAGAGTTCTTCCTAATGGAAGATGGAAATAAAAAAGTAATAACAAGTATACCACAAATTAATGTTGTAAATACTGTAAGGGCACAAGCAAAAGACCTAGAAAAAGAAATAAAATCAAATACTTTAGAAAATCAAGTTATATCTCCAGAATTAATAGTTACTGAAACTACATCTACAGCAAGTGATGTTTTATTAAAAGAAAATGAAAATATAAAATATAATATAAATGTTATAAACAATATGAATGATACAATGAAAGATGTATTAATAGAAAAGCATTTGCCAGAAGGATTAGAATATAAAGATGCATATACTTTGGTATATAATGCAGATACAGATATGTGGGAAAAAGATTTAAAAGCAAATTATAATGAAAAAACTAGAATGATAACTTTAAATGTAAGTTCATTAGAAAGTAAAGATAATATACAATTAAAAGTTGAAGCAACTACTACTAAATTAGCAGAAAATGAGGATTTAAAGAAATTAGAAACTGACACTGTGGCACAAGCATATAAAACAGCACAATATCATTCAGAAGAACAAGAAAATACAGTAGCGAAAAGTAAAGTAGATATTGAATATATATGTAAAGACCAAAGAAAGTATTTGAAAGATGGAGAAACTTTAGAATATGAAATTAATGTTAAAAATACTAGTATGGTAGATATAGATAATGTACAAATAAAAGATTTTATACCGGAAGAGCTAGAAGTTATTAATGCAACATATAAAATAGGTGATGGTACAGTTGTAGAGACATTAGCTGGAAAAGATGGAGTTGAAGCAAAAACAAATTTACTAGTAGGACAAACTTTAACATTAAATATAAAAGCAAAGGTTAAAGCAAAAAATGATGATGTACAAATTACAAATAGAGTTGTTGTTTCAGGAGAGAACATTGATGAAGTTGAGAAAAACAATATAAGTCATATAGTTGAAGGAACACATATTGAAAATATTGCAGATGAAATTGTACAGGAGAATACTGAAACAGGAAATAATCAAGAATTAAAACAAGAAGATGAAAGAATATATGTTATAAGTGGATATGTATGGATTGATGATAATAAAAATGGAATTATGGAAGATAATGAAACTAAATTAAATGGAGTAGAGACACTAGCATATGATGTAAACAGTAAAACTATAGTTACATCAACATTAACAGAGAATATGGGTAAATATAGATTAGAAGGATTAAAAGCAGGAGAGTATATTGTAATATTTAAATATGACACAGGAACATATATACCAACAGCATATAAAAAGATAGAAGATGCAAGTAAGAGTTCTTCTTCAATACTAGCAAATATCAACTTAGATGGAAATGTAACAGAAGGAGCAATTAGTAATTCTATTAATATTAGTAATTTAGATGCAGAAAATGTTAACTTGGGAATTACAGAAAAACCAGTCTTTGATTTAAGTCTTGATGCTTCAATTCTTGATATGGTATTAAATGAAGATGGAAATATAAAGGAATATAAATACGATTATCAAAAACTTGCAAAATTAGATATTGCACCAGATAAATTAAATAATTCTGAAGTTTTCATTGAGTATGAAATAAAAGTTAAAAATGAAGGAAATACACCAGGATATGCAAAATCTATTGTTAGTTATTTACCAACTGGCTTAGAATTTAATGCAGATATAAATACAAATTGGTATATGAGTAGTGATGGAAACATATATAATAAAGAATTAGCACAAGAATTAATAAATCCAGGGGAGACAAAGACAGTTAAGCTAATTTTAAATAAAAAGATGACAGAGTATAATACAGGAATTAATTTAAACACAATAGAGATTGCAGAAGATTATAATGAATTTGGAGTAGAAGATATTGATTCTAAAGTAAAAAATAAAGCACAATCTGAAGATGATATTTCAGAGGTAGTAGCTCTTATAACTGTACAAACTGGAGGAGGAGTATTCTTTTTAGTAATTGCATTAGTTGTATTAACATTAATTTTAGGAATAATTGCAATTAATAGAAAAGCTGTACTTATAAAAATGGAGAAAAAGGTTAATAATGGAATATATAAATAATAACAAAGTGAGCTCTGCTCACTTTGTTATTATTTGGTTTTTAAAGATTTTGATATAATAATATAGAAAAACTTAATAAAATAATTGTAGGGGAAAGCAGTGTTCGCCACCAACTTCGAAGAAATATCTTTAAATAAAAATTCATATAAAAAATAAAACGTAGAAGAAGGATATATATAATAATTTATCGTCAAAATGATAGCTGGGGTCTTCCTAAATGCCTTTGACTTCTAAATTATTATATATATCCTTCTTCTACTACTACTTTATTTATTAATAATCATTACTTTTAATCGCAGATATATTGTATTTTAAAACAATTTATAATAAAATAATAAACATAATTTGTTTATGTTAATAAAAAAATAGAAATATATGAAAAAAAATATCAAAAAAATTAGAATTTGTCTTACTTATTATGACAAACATTTTAAAAAATATATTATAAAATTATGGCATTAAATATATAAGAGGTGATAATATGTTTCAAAACATATCTGATGATAGTCAAGTAGGAGATATGGAAGAAAAAAATGAAGTAAACAAAGGAAAATGGAAGTTAATAGCAAAAAATATATTTAAATTTCAAAATATAATATTATATATTTTCTCAGCGATGGTGTCATCAGTTTCTATTATAAGTGGACTTGCTCCTTTTGGTATAGCAATTTTTGCTGCTGCATGTGGCAATGGGATTATAGCTTTTCCAATTTTTATAGCTACAATTATAGGAACATTTTTAGGATTTGGCATTCAACCAACATTGATATACATATTAACAGCATTGGTTTTTATGGGGTTAATGTTTTTAAAAAGACCTGCTGAAGATTACGAAAATAGGAATGAAAAGAAAAAACTAGGAATTCATTTAATGGTTTCAATATTTCTAGTGCAAATAATGCAAATATTTTCAGGTTCATTTTTAATTGCAGATTTTATAGAAATATTAATGCAATGTATGATATCTTACATATTTTATAAAATATTTGTTAATTCTTTGCAAGTAATAAGCAATTTTGGTAAAAATAAAATTTTCTCAGCAGAAGAAGCAATAGGTGCTTGTTTATTTATAGCAATATCTTTATGTTGTTTAGGAGATATAAAAGTATTTGAATTTTCAATTAGAAATATATTATGTGCATTATTAGTTTTAGCACTTGGCTGGAGAAATGGTATATTAATAGGAACAACAACAGGTGTTACTCTAGGCGTAGTTTTAACTATAATTGGTCTTGGACAACCTATAATAATAGCAATATATGCTATATGTGGTATGATTGCAGGAGTTTTAAATAAGATAGGAAGGCTAGGAATTTTGTTAGGAATTGTTGTTGGAATAGGTGTGTGTGCTTATTTATCATCAAATGGATTTACTTTGACATATTTATATGTAAGAGAAATTATAATATCTGCAATTGCATTACTATTTATGCCAAAAAGTATTAATTTAAATATAGAAGATATTATAGGTAAAACAAAAATGTTACCTGTAACAGGAGATAATAAATTAGAAGAAAATAAAGAAACAATCTATAAACTAAATACAATGTCAGAAACAATAAATGAAATTGCAAAAAGCTATGATGAAGCAGCTGCAACTATGCTAGAAGATAAAGATTTAATAGAGCAAAACAAGAAAAGTTTTAAAGATGATTTATCAGTAAATATAGAAAGTATTAGTGACAATATATTATATGATGATATTTCAGAATATAAAAATGGTATGGTAGATGATATTTTTGAAATATTATTAGACAAAGGTGAAATAACAAAACAGGATTTAATAGATGTGTTTGAAAAACATAATAGTTATATAGAAGTTGGAATAGAAGATGAAGAAATATTAAAGAACATGGAAAAAGATATTTTCCAAATGGTAAAAACTATTAATTATACATATGGCTTGAGTAAAATTAATTTTATATGGAAGAAAAAAGTTTCAGAAGGAAATAAAGTTGTATCAAATCAACTTGGAAAGGTTTCAAAAGCGATAGATACTTTAGCAGAAGAAATAAAAAATGATGAAAAACCAACTGTTGAAAATGAAACAAAACAAATTAAAATTATTTTAGAGCAAAAAAATATAAATTACATAGGAATAGAAGTAAAAAAACAAAAAAATGGAAGATATATTATAGGAATAATATTAGAAGAGCCAGCAAATAAATTTAAAGTAGAAGAAATTTTATCGAAATTATTAAAAAGCAATATTAAATATATAAAAACAAAAGAGGATATTCAAATATTTGAGACTAAAGATAAGTTCAAAATAAATATGGGAATATCACATACAACAAAAACAAAAAGTAAAATATCTGGTGATACTAGTACACAAATAAAATTAAAAGATGGAAAATATTTATTAGCCATAAGTGATGGAATGGGGTCAGGTCAAAAGGCAAAAAATTATAGTAATATGGCAATAAAAATGCTAGAAAATTTATTTTCATCAGGTTTTGATAGAGAACTATCACTTGAATTAATAAATTCTGCATTAACAAAAGTGGATGAAGAAAATACATTTGCAACATTAGACATATCTATTTTAGACTTATATAAAGGAACAATTGAATTTATAAAATCAGGAGCATGTCCGACATATATAAAAACAAAAAATGAAATATATGAAATAGAAGATGAGTCTACACCAGCAGGATTAATTAGTGATTTAAAAGTAGTTACATATGATAAAGACTTAGAAGAAGGGGATATTATTGTAATGTGCAGTGATGGTGTGATGGATTCAAACCCTGATGATAAAAATTGGCTAAAAAAATATATAGAGCAAATGAAAATAGAAGATGTACAAAAAACAGCAGATATAATAATAAGAGAAGCAATAGATAATGGTTTAGGAAATGCAAGAGATGATATGACAGTTATTATTGCAAAAATACACAAAAATTAAAAAAACAGGGGATATTATAAATATCTCCTGTTTAACATTAGAATAGAAAAATAATATTTTCCTATTGTATAAAAGTGGTTATACACAAATTTATGGAAATCCAAGTTATAAGTCTTCACGATTTTTTCTTTTAAGAAAAAACAATAATAGCATGAAGAATTTTTAAGTCAGAACTTTTAATAGTAATAAAATGTTTACCATCTTCAAAATTATAAAGACATGATATTTTATCACCTAATAAGCATTCTTTCCTATACATAACTTCGATATTTTTAAAGTTCATATTATTATATATATCATATGGTAAAGTTTCGCATGCAAATTCAAGATAATGTGAATTATTAACATGGTTATTAGTATCTAAATCTCTTCTTAAAATTGTGTAGTCAAATCTATTAGTAAAATCTGCATCTGGTTGTTTTAGTCTAGAAATTTCTGTTCCAAAAACTTTACGATCTACAGTTCCGTAAGCATCTACGATTTTTGGAGGAACTGTAAGAATATTTTTAGTATCGTAATCCATAAGAACCCACCTAGATGTAGCAATACCTATAAGATTATTTTTATCATCAAATATTTCATAATCTCTATAACAAAGTGATTTATTAGCACCTCTAGACCAAGTATTAATTTTTAAAATATCAGAACAGTGAGGAATTCTATACATTTTAATTTTCCAATTTAAAATAATCCATGTAACATGAGTTTTAGGAATATCATGAAAACCATATCCACAACTATCAGAGTGTAAACTTCCAGCATCAAGTAAATACTTTACAAAACCGGCAGGCGTAAGATTATTATGTATATCTACATCCTCATATCTAACACAAAATTCTGTTGAAAAAACTCCCATTATTAGACCTCCTATTTTCATATTATAAACTGTGTAGTTACAATTCAAAGCAAAATCTATAAAACTAATATAGAAAAACATATTAGAATAGTTGTAGGGGCGAACAGTGTTCGCCCGCACTATAGAGGTACTACTCAAAAAATTGAATCATAAATTTTAACTTTGAATAGTAACACGGTGTATGATTATAAACAACAATATTATAACATAATATTGTAATTATGACTATTAAATGATATAGTATATGTTGAAAAAATTATATTTTTTGGAGGTTATAATGGGCAGTGGAAGAAGATATGATAGAAAAAGACAACCAAAGCTAAATATGAAAAAAGTCGCAGGTGTGGTATTAGGCATTGCTGTTGTAATAATGTTTATTATAACATTAGTAAAATTATTAAGTGATAGTAATAACATAAAGCAAGTATCAAATGAAAATAAAACAGAATATTTTACTGCATTTGAAAATGAAAAGTGGGGAGTAATAGATAGTTTAGGAAATACTATAATAAATCCACAATATGATGAAATGATTGTAGTACCTGATAAAACAATACCTGTATTTATATGTACATATGATGTCAATTATGATACTTTAGAATATAAAACAAAAGCGATAAATGAGAAAGGAGAAGAAATATTTTCGAATTATGAAGGTGTTGAAGGATTAATAAATGAAGATGAATCTGGAAATATTTTTTATGAAAAAAATGTCTATAAAGTAAAAAAAGATAATAAATTTGGACTAATAGATGGAAAGGGAAAAGAAATATTAAAATGCGAATATGACAATATAGGAACATTAACAAGTGAAGAAGGAACTTTATTAATAACACAAAATAACAACATAGGACTTGCAGATACATATGGAAATATATTAATAAAACCAGAATATACACAAATACAAAGGTTTGGAAATGGAAGTAAAAATAAATATATTGTAAAAGATAGTAATAATAAATATGGAATATTATTATCAGATTCTTCAGTAGAGATAGAGATAAAATATGATGACATAAAATCGATAGATGGAAATAATTTATATGCTGTAAAAGAAGGAGATACATGGAAAGTTATAAATAAAGACAGTACAATTGAAGTAGATACAAATTATGATGATATTATAGATATAAATGATAATAATATAATTGTAGAAGATAATAATAAATATGGAGTAATTAATACAGATAATGAAGTATTAATACCAGTAGATTATGATTATTTAGAACATATTTTTGAAGGAAATTATATTGCAAAACAAGGAGATAAATATGGAATAATAAATGTTTCAAATGAGACTATTGTTGAATTTAAGTATAATAATATAAGATATATAGATGGAGCAGGAGTACTAATTGCAGATACAGATGATATTAATTCAGATATAATGAATAAAAATTTTGAAGTGAAAATTAATGGAGTTTTGTCTGATATAAATATAGAAAAAGGATATATGAAAATAAGACAAGATGAAGAATATAAATATTATAATTTTAAATTAGAAGAGAGGAAAAATACAGAAATATTAACAAGTAATACTATATTCTTAGATAAAAAAGATGGAAAATATGGATATATAAATAACAGGGGAGAAGTAGTTGTAGATTATATTTATGATGATGCAACAGAACAAAATGAATATGGATTTGCAAGTGTAAATAAAGATGGATTATGGGGCTCAATAGATAGAAATGGAAATATAGTTCTAGAGCCAAAATATGATTTGAAAAATAATATTTATATAAATTTTATAGGACAGTGGCATATAAGTGCAGATTCAAATGCAAATTATTATATTAAATAATAAAAAAATTACAAAAGAGGAGGTTAAAAAATGGAATTAAAACCTAAATATCAATATAGTTATTTTATAAAACCATATATAATTGAAAAGGAAAATTATAAAAGCTATATTGAAAAACTATTAGATAATCCAAAAATAAAAATTAAGGAATTTGAAAAAGAAAGAGATTTGGATATATACTCGTATTTTTTACCAAATATAAGAGAAACTATTTTTAAAACTTTTACTTTTAAATTAGATGAAAGTATTAATAGTAATAAAGAAAAATTAGATAGAATACTAAAATTAACAGTTGTAAATTTTTCATATGAATTAGATAAAAATATTGAAGTAAATGAAAATAAAGAAGATGGATTAGTTTTTGGAGTAAGTAAAATAGAAATAATGTGTTTTAATACAGGTGTATGTTTTTTAATACTTAAAACATATGTAGATAATATGAAGGAGTTTACAGATATATTAAATTTTAATTATAAATTCAAAGAAATAAATTCCGAATTTTTAAATTTAAAAAACTTTGAAAAAATCAATTTAAAAATAGATAATTTTGAAGATATAGATAATTTAAAAAAAGTACTATATAACATAACAGATAATAGTTTAAAAAATGAAATAGATGATGAGAATTTTTATGTATATTCATATGCATGTATAGATGGAGAAGTATGGAGCAAAGATTCTGATTTTGAAAAATTTAAATTTGATTTTTATAAATTTGCAAATTTGCTACAAGGAAATAATAATGTAGATTTAAACATAGAATCAGAAGATGGAATGAAAATTATATCAAAATGGGATTGTACAAGAATAGGAATAACAAAAAATTCAACAGTATTATTAACTTCAAACATAAATACATTTAACTATACAAATATGCCACACAAATATGAAAATGAATATTTGTATACATTTTTAATTTCTCTATATCAAAAAATATATTTAAAAAATTTATCATTTAAATTTAGAAATAAAGATAAATTAGAAAAATATAGAAAAAATTTAAATCAATTTATAAAAAATATATGGTCAGTAGAAATAACAAAAGAAGAAACGGGAAGTTTATTATATAGTAATTGGAGAGAAACATTAGATGTTCAAAATATATATTTAGAAGTAATGAGTGTATATGATGTAAAAATAAAGGAAAAAGAAAATGAAAAAGACAAGAAGATAAATAAAATTCTTTGGATTATTGTAGTAGTATGTTTATTAATAAATTTAATAGATTTTGCAATATTGATGTCAATAAAGTAATAAAATTTATATTGTAATATTAGACAAGTAGTAATGTAGGGGCGAACAGTGTTCGCCCGTCTTCGAAGAAAATACTATAATATTATTAATAAATAAAATAAGGAGAAAAAAATGAATATCACATGTGGAACAGATATAATAGAAATAGAAAGAATAAAAAAATCAATAGAAGACACAAATGGAAAATTCATAAACGAGATATATACGAAAAACGAAATAGAATATTGTGAAAATAGAAAAAGACAAAAATATCAGCATTATGCTGCTAGATTTGCAGGAAAAGAAGCAGTATTTAAAGCAATAAGTATTATATTAGAAAATAAATATGATATATCATGGAAAGACATAGAAATAATAGATGATCAAAATGGAAGACCACATATAAATTTTATAAATAAAACTTTTGATAAACTAATATCTATCGATATTAGTTTATCGCATTGCAAAGAATATGCTATAGCATATGTTGTAATGATGTATAAATAATTATAGGAGTTGGAATATGGATTTTTTTGATACACACGCACATTATAATGATGAAAAATTTGAAGAAGATAGAGATATTATAATAAAACAAGTACAAGAAAATAATATAAAATATATAACTGTGGTAGGATATAATATAGAATCATCAATAAAAGCAATAAAAATAGCAAATAAATATGATAATATATATGCAACAGTTGGAATTTCACCAAATGATTTGAAAAGTGAAATTAATTTAGAAAAAATAGAAAATTTAGCACAAAACAAAAAGGTTGTTGCAATAGGAGAAATTGGATTAGACTATTATTGGAATAAAGAAAATAAAGATTTACAAAGAGATATATTTTTAAAACAAATAGAAATAGCAAATAAATTAGAATTGCCTATTTCAATACACACAAGAGAAGCGGTATATGATACTTTAGATATACTAAAAAACAAGATAAAAGTTAAAAACAATGGTATATTTCATTGTTGTCCATTAAATGTTGAATTAATAAAAGAAGCAATAAAACTTGGATTTTATATATCTTTCTCAGGAAATGTAACATTTAAAAATTCTAAAAATGCAGATAAATGTATAGAAACTGTACCAAAAGAAAAATTATTAATAGAAACAGATAGTCCATATATGACACCAGAACCACATAGAGGAAAAAGAAATAATTCAATATATGTAAAATTAGTGGCACAAAAAATAGCAGATGTAAAAAATATGAGTCTAGAAGATGTTGCAAAAATAACATTAGAAAATGCAAAAAGAATTTATAAAATAGGAGATTAGAATTTTTTGTGGATACTATTAGTCTACTTGTCAAAAAAATCTAATGTACTTTTCATTTATAATTCTCAGCATCGCACAGTAGAATAAAATATAGTGAATAGTGAAGAATGAATGGTGAAAAGTGAATAATACAAATGTGCTAATATGAGCAAATAAAAAATTATTCACTATTCATCATTAACTATTAATTATTCATTGCGACTGAAAGTCGCACATTTATCCATGTAATTACACTAAAATATTATATAAAGAATACAATATAATAGGAGAAAAAATAAAGGAAGTGATTACATGGAAATAACAGTAGCTGTTGTAATAATGGCTATTGCATTAGTTGCAGGTCAAATAACTAAATTAACAAAATTAGATAGTAAGTGGATACCATTGCAAAATTTAATTATAGCTATTGTATCTAGCATAGTTTGTATAATATTTAAAGTACAAAACATGGAAGTATTAGAAACAATAATAACATGTATATTTGGATCTATGTCTGCAGGAGGAATAGCTGATATGAAAAATATGATGAATAAAGAGAAAAAATAAAAGGTTGCATATATTGAATATTATGTAAAATAATGTTACAATGTTAAGCAAGTTATGGCACTTTTGGCACAAAAAATAGCTAACTTTAATAGTTAACTAATTGTGTTAAAGTG
>CALXAP010000021.1 GCA_944386325.1 uncultured Clostridia bacterium | reverse complement strand
TTATCTAGAGAAGATGGCGATAAACAAGAAAGCGAAAGTATCGGTAATCAAAGAAATATTTTGCAAAGATATGTAAAAGAAAATGATTTATGTTTGGTAAAAGAATATGTTGATGATGGAGTAAGTGGTACAACATTTGATAGACCTGGATTTAACGAGTTGCTACAAGATATTAAAAATAAAAATATTAATATGGTTATAACTAAAGATTTATCAAGACTAGGTAGAGATTACATTAAAACAGGTTTTTATATAGAAGATTATTTTCCAAAAAATAATATTAGATATGTTGCTATAACAGATGGTATAGATACATATTTAGATAGCACAAATAATGATATAACACCATTTAAAGCAATTATGAATGATATGTATGCTAAAGATATTTCAAAGAAAATTAAAAGTGTTTATAAAGAAAAACAAAAACAAGGAGAATATCTTTGTAGTACAGCTGCTTATGGTTATAAAAAGCATCCTAATATAAAAAATAAATTAGTTGTAGATAGAAAAGTACAAAGTATTGTAGAAAAAATCTTTGATATGTATTCAAATGGACATGGATGCTCAGAGATTGTAAACTATTTGAATAGCCATAAATATTTATCTCCATCAGGTTATAGAAAAACAGGCAATGTTCAAGATGAAAATAAGACAGGATATAACTGGAATGAAGTAACTCTATGTAATATGCTAAGAAATGAAGTATATATTGGAAATACAGTACAAAATAAAAAATCAGTTATATCTTATAAAGTAAAGAAAGTAAGAAATGTAGAAAAAGAAAATCAAATAAGAGTAAATAATACACATGAGCCTATTATAGACAAAGATATATTTGAGAAAGTACAATGTATTTTAGAAAAAAGAGGAACAAATACAAAATTTAAATATGACTATTTATTGCGAGGATTACTTTATTGTTATCATTGTAAAAGGAAATTGCAAATAGTTTTAAAGAAAAATTCCCAAAAAAATTCAAAAGCACATCCATATATAACTTGTAGTGATGCTAAAGTTCGAGGTTGCTATCCAATTAGCATGAATTATGAAAAATTAGAAACACATATTATTGGCATAGTAAAAAAAATATACAGAATATATGCAGATAAACAAGTTTTTACTAAGATTTATGAAAAATACCAAAATAAAACTCTTGATATAAGAGAAGGTTATAGAAATAAACTATCACAGGTAAATAAAGCTATAAATGAAATAAATAATAATTTAGATAATATGTATATGGATAAATTAAAAGATGTCTTAAAAGAAGAAGATTATATTAGAGTATCACAAAAATTAAAATTAGAAAGGACAAAGTTAAATGAACAAAAGAAAGAATTAGAGCAAAAGTTAAGTCAGGCAGAAGAAAATATAGATAGTAAAAATAAAGTAATAAAAGAAAAAGAATTAGATGAATTAATAAAAAATTTTTTGAAATTAGAAAAAATTGATAAAATTTATTTATATCGATTAATAAACAAAATAGAAATAGATAAAGACAAAAATATTTACATATATTTTGATTTTTAGAAATTTTCATTTAATTCCACTAATATATTTTTAAAAAATATTAAAAATAATATATATATTTTGTAGTATTTTAAAAAAAGTGATATAATTACAAAGTAAGTAATCATTAATAAGGAGATGGTACTTTGGCAAATACGAAAGAAGATGTGAATGTTGGTAAAATGTATGGTGAGGAATGTACATTACCAAGAGATGATTTTATTAAAAAATACAAAGTAAATGAGGAAGGACTTTCTTCTGAGAAAGCAAGTGAATTAATTAAAAATTTGGGATTAAATGAAATAAAACAAGCAAAACCAAAAAAATGGTATAATTATTTTTGGGAAAGTTTAATTTCACCATTTAATTGTATATTACTAGGTATTGTTTGTATCTTAATTTATACAGATATTTACTTGCCAGAAACACCTAGTTATGCAAATATTATTGTAATTGCAATTTTGGTTACAGCAAGTACTTTGCTTGACTTTTTTGAGGAATATCGTTCGAATAAGGCAGCAGAGGAATTAAAAGAAATGGTTGCAACCACCACCACTGTTATACGTGATAATAAAGAAATACAAATACCAATAAATCAAGTAACAATAGGAGATATTGTTGTACTTTCTGCTGGAAGTATGATTCCTGCGGATTTAAGACTTATTGAAGCAAAGGATTTATATGTAGGGCAATCATCATTAACAGGAGAATCTGATAGTGTCCAAAAATTAGTGGATTCACAAATAAAAATCAACGAAATAGATAATATTTCAGATTTAGATACTATTTGTTTTATGGGAACAAATGTTGTATCTGGTAGTGCAAAAGGTGTAGTTATTAAAATTGCAGATTCTACTTATTTTGGAAAAGTTGCACATACAATATCAACAGGTAAACCAAAAACTGCTTTTCAAAAGGGAATAGAAAATATTAGCAAATTATTAATTAGGTTTATGCTAGCTATGATTCCATTAGTATTTATTATGAATGCATGGAAACATGATATAATAACAGCATTTACATTTGCTGTTGCAATAGCTATTGCAATAACACCTCTTCTTTTACCTGTTATTTTATCTTCTAGTCTTTCTAAAGGCGCTGTTAGAATGTCTAAGAAAAAAACTATTGTTAAAAAATTAGACTCTATACAAAACTTTGGTGCTATGAATATTCTTTGCACAGATAAAACAGGTACATTAACAGAAGACAAAATTGTCCTTGAAAAATATTTAGATGTTAATGGACAAGAAGATATTAAAGTATTAAAAAATGCCTTTTTAAATGCTTATTTTCAAACAGGTTTAAAAGGAAATATAGATGAGGCTGTTATAAAAAGAGGACTTGAAAATAATTTAGAAGAACTTAAAACAAAATATAAAAAAGTTGATGAAGTTCCTTTTGACTTTTCACGTAGACGTTTATCAGTTATTATGAGTGATGGAAACAAAAAAAGGATGATTACAAAAGGAGCAGTTGAAGAGATATTAAATATATGTACAACAGTAGAACAAAATGGAGAAGTTTTACCTATAAAAAAAGAAATAAAAGATAATGTTAAAAAGATTAGTAAAAATTTAAATGAACAAGGATTAAGAGTTGTAGCTGTATGTAAAAAAGATGACCTTGGTGAAGGTAATCATTTTACTGTGTCAGATGAAAAAAACATGACACTTATAGGATTTATAGGATTTTTAGATCCACCAAAAGAAACAGCAAAAGAATCTATTGAAAAGCTTAATAACTCAGGTATTCGTGTTATTGTTTTAACAGGTGATAATGCTGAAGTTACAAGATGTGTATGTAATAAAGTTGGAATAAATTCTAAAAATATAGTTCTAGGAAGTAAACTAGATAAATTATCAGATATTGCAGTTTCTAGATTACTTAAAAAAACAAATATATTTGCAAAGCTTTCACCAATTCAAAAAGCAAGAATAGTAAGAATTTTAAAAGAAGATGGAAATGTAGTAGGATACATGGGTGATGGTATTAATGATAGTCCTTCACTTACAAATTCAGATGTTGGTATTTCTGTTGATACAGCTGTTGATATTGCAAAAGAATCTGCAGATATTATACTTCTTGAAAAAGATTTAAATGTTTTATTACATGGTGTTACTGAAGGAAGACGTACTTTTGTAAATTTAATGAAATATATAAAGTTATCAACAAGTTTTAACTTTGGTGAAGTTGTTTCTGTAATTATTGCAAGTGCATTTCTCCCTTTTTTGCCAGAAACACCAATACAATTGTTAGTAGAAGGTTTATTGTACGATTTTGGGCAAATGACATTACCTTTTGACCATGTTGATAAAGAATCATTACAAAAACCTAAAAAATTAGATATAAAAAGTTTAAAACGTTTTATGCTATTTATGGGACCAGTTAGTTCAGCATTTGATATTATAGTATTTATCTCACTTTGGGTATTTTTCAATGTTAGAGATGCTGCTACATTTCAAACAATTTGGTTTAGCTATAGTATAGTTTCAAATTTAATTGGAATGCATATTATAAGAACTTCAAAGATTCCATTCATACAAAGTAATGCACATAAAGCTGTTTATATTTCATCTATTTCATTAATTGTTATAGGTTTAGTAGTTCCATTTACAGGATTAGGTGCTATGATAGGACTTGTACCAATTGCAGCTCAATATATTTTCTTAATATTTGCAGTTACAATTTTATATTGTTTTGTTGCTCTATTTGCTAAGAAAATATATATTAAAAAATATGGTGAATGGATTTAATAGTAAAATACAATATTTAAGAAATAAAATAAATATAAATTATATAAAAAATCAAAAATAGCTGGGCCACTTCGAAGAAATATCTTTAAATAAAAATTAACATCAAAAATAAACCGTACAAGAAGGATATATATAATAATTTATTGTCAAAATGATAGTTGGGGTATTCCTAAATGCCTTTGACTTCTAAATTATTATATATATCCCTATTTATTTAAATAATTATTAAAATTATCCAGTAGAAAATATTATTTCAAAATCTTTTATAAGATGTGAATATTAAAATATATTCAATAGAAAAAATGGTTTGTAGTTTTTTAAATCCACACCTCTTATATTTGCTTTCCAACCACTAGGAAATGGTATAGAAGGAAATGAGCTTGCAATATTTTGCACTCTGTTAAAGATAGTACTATTAGATGAGATATCGCCATTTACTAAGTCGACACCATCTGGATTTACCATAGGGCAGATATATATAGAAGTATATGAGAAAATATTTCTTGCAGGAATACCAAATATAATATCATCATTTGTATAAGCAATAGAAATATCTTCAATAAATTTCATTAAAACAATAGAAGTTATCCACTCATTGGCATGAATTGAAGCACTATAAAATACTTCATTAAGTCCATTTCCAAACTTTATACATGGAATACGTTTTCCAAGAACAGATGTACCTATATTAAAAACTTCTAAAAAAGGATATAAATTTTTAAAAGAAGAAATATTTTTTTCCATAATAGAATATGTATATTTTACATTAGTAGGTACAATAGAATTATTTCTATAAAAATACATATAACCTCCACTTAAGCTAATTTAGCTCTAAAAAATATATTAAAAATTCAAGAAAAAATTATTTTTCCACAATAAATTAATTTACTTATAAATATTATATGATATCAATATAAAGAAGTGAGAAAATCCCAAAAATTATTATTTTTGGGATAAAAATATAATTAAATTATTATAAGTATTTTTCCATATAATTTTGTAAAGGTCTGTGGATAACATTATATTCATGTGATATATCTTTCAGTCTAGGATAAGGCTGTTGAATATCAGTTATCCCTAATAAATAATCAATAGATGTATTATAGTAATAAGATAAATCAATTAGAATTTTTGTAGGTATATCATTTTCACCTGTTTCGTATTTAGAATAGCCAGTTTGAGACATATTTAATATACTTGCTATTTTTTTTTGTGTTAAATCATGATTTTCTCTTAAAGCTCGTATTCTATTATATTTGTTGTTCACAGATACACCTCCTCTATTTACTATTCCCCTAAAAGTTATTTTGATTTTTAAAATGTGTTTTTATACTAATGTTACAAAAGTATTACAAAAATATTTTAAAATATATAAAAATTACTATTGACTTATAACCTTAATCAGGTTAAAATATAAATCGAATAACCTGAATTAGGTTAAAACAAAAAATGTAAAATACTAATATCAAAAATAGCTTAGTTTAGATGTGGAAAAGTTATTTTACATTGCAAGAAAAGCTTAGGGAAACAACATGTAAGATATTACAAATAAGGAGGTGAATATAGGAAGATTGGAAAGGGTTGCTTATCAAAAGGCAAGAAGAGCAGTAGTAAAAAATAGAAAAGGAAAAATAGTATTTATTTTAGTTTTTGTATTAGCTTTAGCTATAATTGGTGGTTTCTTTGTTTATAATTCATATAGTAATAATGAAGAACCTAGTGAAGAATATGTAAATACAACTATTCTTGTTGAAGGTGCAATAAAGGATATGAATGTATTAGGGGTAATGCATCAAGAAGACATTGTAGAAGAAGCAAATATTCCAGATGAAGTTAATGGATTTACTGTATTAGGGCAAATAGTTATGGAAAAAATTGATGTTACACAAAATATTTTAAATAAAACTAACAGTAAATCATTACAATCAGGTGTAACAAGATTCTATGGACCAAAAAAAGTAAATCAACCAGGAAATTTTGTTATAGCAGGTCATAACTGGAAAAGTAAATTAAAAAGGTTAAATGAAATGGAAATAGGTGATTTGTTCTATATAATTGATAAAGAAACAAATAGCAAAGTTTATTATAAAATATATGATAAATATACATGTAATCCTGATGATTTATCTTGCTTAGAACAAAATGAGGATGGAAAAAGAGAAGTAACTCTAATAACCTGTAATCCAGGAGGTTTAACCAGATTAATTTGTAAAGCTAGAGAAGTATAATTAGGACTAAGACTATCAGTGACTAAATATTAGTATATGTACATAAAAATATCAGAAGATAAGAAAGGAATGTTTAAAATGTTAAAAATGAAAAATATAATGTTAAGTTTAATAGCAAGTTTAATAATAATAGGTTTTGGAGCAACACAAGTAATGGCTGCAGAAATAGGAGCAAATAATCAAGAAGTTAATGTAGGTGATCAAGTAGAAGTTACAGTAAAATTAACAGAACCATCAAGAGCTGTTGATTTAGTATTAAATTATGATAGTGATAATTTCACATATGTATCAGTAGATTCTGGTATTGGTGAAGCTTCTACAGCTGTAAATGCTAAAGAAGCAGGAGTTGTAAGAATATCAGCTGCTAGTGTAAACACAACAACAACAGAAGTTAAATATGTATTCACAGCTAAAGCTGTAACAGATGAAAATACAGAAGCTTTCACAGCTAGTGGTTTAGTAACAGAAGGTGGAGAAGCAATAACAGTTGAATCAGTAAAAGTTAATGTTGTAGAACCAGTTGTTGATCCAGACCCAGAAACACCAGTAGATCCAGAGCAACCAACTGATCCAGAACAACCAGATTTAAATGAACCAGTAGAAGACAACAATAATGAAGAACCAACAAATAATGACAACAATAATGAAATAGTAGATGAAGATGGAAACAAAATAACAAAATTACCACAAACAGGTGTATCTATAGTTAATGTTTTAGCTATATTAGCAGTTGCTGGAGTAGCTGTTTATGGAATTAGAAAATTTATAAAAAAATAATTATTATACGTTAGGGGGAAAAAAAGGTGAATAAGAAATTAAAAATAGTATCATCATTGGCATTAGCAGGAATGTTAGTAACAGGTGGTTTTGGAGTAGGTAAAGTATTCGCAGATTCAACAAGCGATAGTTTAACTAATCCTGTAGGAATATATAATAAATTAGTTCAAGGAAAAACAGTGGTTCCTTATGTGTTAGCAAATAAAGATGATAAATTAACAGTAAAAGATGTTACAGAAAGTGATATATTTAAAGGAAATGTTAGTACAGTAGATGGAACAGCAGTTACAGATCAAAGCAAATTAGTAGGCACAGGAGATGTTATAAAAACAACAGATGGAAAAGAATATACTGTAGTTTTATATGGCGATGTAGATGGTAATGGAGGAGCTACAGGAATAGATGCATTAAGAATATTAGATGCAAGTGCTGGAAATATCACTTTAACAGATGTTGAAAGAGAAGCAGCAGATGTAAAAAATGACGGTAACTTAAATTCTATAGATGCATTATATTTACAAGAATTTGTTGTTGGAAATCATGGCGTTATAAGTAACTTACCAGAAGCTGAGGAAGAAGTAGTAGAATCTAATTATACTTTCTCAATAAAAGATGCAGGATATGTAAATTCAGTTAATAAAGGAGCTGTAACATTAAAAATTGATTTAGATGAAGTATTAACAGAAAATGATGTAACACCATTTAAATTAGTAATAAGTGATGAAGATAAAGAAACTGCAGATGTAGAATCAACTGTAAATATTGGAAAAAATCTTGTAAGTGTAGAAACAGAGAAAATTGATTTATCAAGTTTATCAGATGGCACAATAACAGTAACAATGAAAGATAAGGATGAAAATGTAGTAGCAACATACAAAATGGAAAAAAATACTGTACAACCAAACGCTACTAATGTAAATACAAATCGTACAGGTACAAGAACAGCTACACTTTCATTAGAAAAATGTGGAGAAAGTGGAATTACTAAAGTTAAATATGTAGTAAAAAGATTAACTGATCCAGCAGAAGCAGCACCAACAAAAGTTGAAGATTTAACAAATACAATAAATGCTAGCAATGGAAAAGTAGAAAATGTTCAAGTAGCTGATAATTTAGATACAAAAGTTGCTTATACAGTATATTATGTTCTAGAAAATGAATATGGTTCACAATCTGAAATAAAGAGTGTTGTAATAGCATCTGATGATAACAGTGTTAAAGCAGAAGAAGCATTAAAAGAAGTTGTAGCACCAGATTTAACAAAAGAAGATGCAACAACAGCAGTATTCTCATGGGGTGAAGATGAAAATTATGATTCTTCTAAAACATATATAGCAACATTATACAAAGATGGAGAACCTATATATGTTGAAGAAATAAATGGTTCAGAAACAACACCAGAATTTACAGCTAAAATGAATGAAAATGGAAAATATAAAGTTTCTGTAGTTGTAAAAGGAAATGCTGAAGGAACATCTACAAATTCTACAGCAACTGAATCAGAAGAAGTTACAGTAAGTACATTAGCAGCAGTTTCTGATGTAAAAATAGAAAATACTGATGATGGTATAATATTATCATGGAATAATCCAAATGGAAAAGAAGAATTTAAAGAGTATGCAATAAGCTTATATTCTATAAATGATAAAGGTGAGGAAGTATTAGTTGCAGATGCTAATATAACATGTGCAAATGATCAAAATAAAGTTGATATTACAAGTGAAATAGAATTAAATACAATATATGTAGCAAAAGTTAATGTAGTAGCATTAGATGGACAAATGGCAGTATTAACACCTGAAGAAGTAACTTCAAACCAATTCTTTGTAGTTGAAGAGCCAACTGTAAATAATTCAGATAGGGGAACTAATAGTATTACATTTACAATTAATCCAATAAAAATTCCAAATAAAACTGTAGAATATAAAGTTGAAGTATATAATGTAATTTCAGAAAATGATCCACCAGTATATGAATATAAATATAATACAACAGAAGAAGTAACAGTAAATAGAGATAATGAAGTTACTATTGATGGATTAGAAGCTTCAAGTGCATATGCATTTAGATTAATTGCAATAGTAGATGGAAATGAAGTAAAATCTGATTATAGTTTAGAAATATGGACATTACCAGAAATAAATAATATAACTGTAGGAACAGTAGAAGATGCTAAGAAAGAAAATTCAGCTAAAATAGCTGCAGATGACACTACATTATATATTAATGGAGTTGAATATACAGATCCAGAATTAGAGCCAGCTAGAAAAATTGTTAAGAATTTAAAAGAAGGCGATGTTGTTACTATAAGTGATGATGCTTCAAATGTAGAAATTAAATTAGGTGGAACAGCAGATAATGAAGCAAGAGATTTCGGAAATACTGATTTTGCAGAATCAACAGTAGTATTAGAAAATAATAACTTCAATAAAACAATAAGTGGTACATTCAAATCATTAACATTAAAAGGTGCAGGTACTATATTTGATGTAGATGGTGTAACTATAGCTGATGAAAATGAAGGACAATTAGTTATAACAGATGGTGTTGAAGTATCTGGAGATAACTATTATACAGTTGAAAGCAATGCAGAAGTTACAATAAACAAAGTTAATGTATCAACAAGTGATGAAATGAAATTAGTAGCAGAAGGAAAGGACTTAGCTGTTGTAGTAGAAAATGGTGTAACTAGCGATGTAGTATTTGAAAATGCAACAGAAGGAGATGCTGTAATAGCATTTATTGGTGATGATACATTTACAGCAGAGCAAGCTGGAACAATAACAATAAAATCAGTTGGTGGAAAAGTAACTGTATTATCTAGCCAAGTAAATGTAAGTGCAGATATCAAAGTTGAAGTTAATAAAGGTGAAGTTGATATAACAGAACCAGCATTAACAGGAGATAAAGAAGTATCTGTATCTGCAGATAAAGATAATCCAGCAATTGTAAAAGCTGTTTCAAAAACAGATGCACCAGATGCTGTAATAAACTATTGTGATGATGAAAATACTACTTCAGCATTTGAATTAAAAGATTATACTGATGAAGAAATAAAAGAAATGTTTGGAGTAGAAAAACAAGAAGATATAATAGCAATAGATGAATATATTAGTTCATTTGGTTTAAACGGAACAGGTGCAACTTTAGAAGTTGAAGCAGGTAACGTAGTTACTATAACATTTACAGGATCTGTTGATAAAATAGAAAACATAAAATAATTAATAAAAAAACCAATCCTTAGGGGTTGGTTTTTTTGTGTGCCATTAAAATAAAAAAGTAGATTAGTTTTTATTAATAAAAAAAATATAAATTTTTATAGCAACTATTCAAATATAAGATCTACAAAAACTAATATAGAAAAATGCAGTATTTAACAAATAACATATTTATAAAATGCAAAAAATCTAATAAAATAGATGTAGGGACGAACATTGTTCGCCAGCGCTACAAAGTCATTTCTTAAAAAATTGAATATATAATTATATAAGCCGTGAATTGTAACGAATAATAATTTCTTATAAATAAGAATTATAAAATTAGATTTACTACTATAATTATTTATGATATATTATCTAGTATAAAATATTTTAATTAAGGATAGTAGGAATACAAATGAAAGAAATATTAAAAAGCGATAAAATAAACTTAATAGCAAAAATTATAATGCTAGTATTATTATTAGCTTTTGCTATATTTAATATAATGTATATAGTAAAAGTCAATGGAAAAATAGAATCTTTTGGAATGTCAATACTATGTGAAAGACTATTGCCGGGTGAAAAACAAGGTACAAATTTATTAGTATTTTTAATTTTTATTATTATTTTATCAATTTCATATTTAATAATATCATTAAAATCAAAAAAAGATGGTAATATAAAAAAAGCATTTTTATTTATAGTTCTTATTTCTATATTATCTGGAATAATTTTACCTAATAATAGTACAGATGTATTCTATTATATGGGAGTTGGAAGATTAGATGCTAAGTACGACATTGATATATATAAAAATGATTTTAATGATGTACAAAAAGAGCATTTAGATGATGAAATAGTAGCAAATTCACCAGAAATTAAACATAAATTTATATATGGTGTTATATGGGAAAAAATATGTAAATTTGTTGGAAGTATACCAATTGATTCAGAATTAATTTTATTATACATTTTTAAGATATTAAACATAATAGTACATATATTAAATTGTTATTTAATATATAAAATAACAAAAAGCAAAAAAATATTGTATTTATATGGACTAAATCCATTAGTATTATTTGAAGGGATAATAAATTGTCATAATGATATTTATTTAGTTTTATTTATGCTACTTGCTGTTTATTTAAAGAAGAAAGATAAAATAGGACTTGCAACATTAAGTATTGCACTTGGAACTATGATAAAATATACACCAATAATAATTTTACCATATATTCTAATAGATAAAAAATGGAAAGAAAAAATAAAATATTTAATTTATTTTGCTTTAACATTTTTATTAGTAAATTTATTATTAACAGGTGATATAGCAAAGATATTATCAGTTTTAGTTCAAACAGGAAAATATTCAAATTCGCTTTATTTAGAATTAATTTTATTGAATATTCCTTCAAATATAATAATTTTAACAAGTACAATAGGAAAAATAATTTTCTGTATTATATTTGCATTTGCAGTGTTTAATAAAAAAATTCAAAAATCGAAAACATATTTATATTTATTAATGTTATTTTTATTACTAGCTATAACAAATTTTAAAGCTTGGTATATAATGTGGTTATTTGGATTAATCACAGAAGTAGATAATAAAGATGTGGGAAAAATAATTGCACTAAGCATAATTGCAGAAATTTCAAATTTTATATTTTATTATTTTGGAGAGTCCTATGTATATGGAGGAGCATATTTTGTAATGCTAATTGTATTTTTTTCAATTTATATAGTAATTTCAAATTATATATATACTAATAAAAAAGTAAAAGATGTAAATGAAAAAACACTTATTTAATTCTAAAATTAAATAAGTGTTTTTTTGGTGCACCATCGCGGGATCGAACCGCGGACCTTCTGATTAAGAGTCAGCTGCTCTACCAGCTGAGCTAATGGTGCATAAAGAAAAACAACAATAATATTATAATACTAAAAATAAGTATTTGTCAATTAAAATTTACTTAAAAATAAATGGTTATATATATGAATAATAAAAATATAATTTATTAAGGAGAGTAAAATGTTAAATATAATATGGCCAGTTTTTATAATTATATCAATAATATATTCTATAATAACAGGAAAAGTAACAGAAGTAAATAATGCAGTATTTGAGTCAGCAAATGAAACAGTAAAATTAACAATTACTTTTTTTGGCACAATATGCTTATGGAATGGGATAATTAATATAGCTTCAAAAACGAGTATGATTGAGAAATTAACTGAAAAATTAAGTCCTATAATAAAATTTTTATTTCCAGATTTAAAAAAAGAAAAAGAAGTACAAAAAGAAATATCCATGAATGTTGTAGCAAATATGCTAGGACTTGGAAATGCTGCAACTCCTTTGGGATTAAAAGCAATGAAATCAATGCAAAAAATAAATATTAATAAAGAGAGTCTTTCTAATTCTATGGCTATGTTTATTGTTTTAAATACAGCTTCATTACAAATCATACCAACAACAGTAATAGCTATAAGAAATTCATTGGGTTCGCAAAATGCTAGTGGAATAATAATTCCAGTTTGGATATCTACAATAATTGCAGCAATAACAGTAGTTATAGTAACAAAATTATTTATAAAATTCTGGAAATAAGGAGAAGATATGTCTTTTATAAATTATTTATCAACAGTAGCTGTACCTATAGTAATTTTAATAATAATTGCATATGGGGTTGTAGAAAAAATAAAAGTATTTGATACATTTATAGATGGAGTAAAAGAAGGAATACAAATAGTAATAGGAATATTTCCAACATTAATGGGACTTTTTTTGGCAATAACATTATTAAGAGAATCTGGGGTATTAGATTTAGTAGTTAATTTATTAACACCTGTGACAAATTTATTTAATATACCAAAAGAAATAATGCCACTTGCTATATTAAGACCTATTTCAGGAAGTGCATCAATGGCAGTAGCTACAGATATTATGAGTCAATATGGAACAGATACTATAATAGGATTAATAACATCAACATTAATGGGTTCTACAGAAACTACATTATATACAATTGCAATTTATACAGGAATCGTAAAAATAAAGAAAATAAGATTTGTATTGATTGCAGCTTTAATTGGGGATTTTGTTGGAATGATTGCATCTGTTGGAATTTGGAGATTTTTGTCGTAAAGATTTTCTTGACAAAAATTCCATTAAATAGTAAAATAATTTTATTAATTTCAAAAAGCGGAGTTACAAAATGTTTTTTTATATCATATTATTTATTTCTATAAATTTTTTAGTCAAAAGTATTTTAATCAAAATTTTTACTAAAATAATTCAAAAAAAATTAGATTAATTAAAATATATATTGTATTTTGCGTTATTAAATTGTATTTGATAAATAATTAATATTATAAAATAAAAGTTACGATTTTGAAATAATAATATTTCATAAATTTTTCGGCTCAATACGATATTTAAGAATTTGTAAAATAATTTGTAGGGGGAACAGTGTTCGCCCGCACTACAGAGCTATTTCTTAAAAAATAATCACATAAATAAAACCCTTTATTAATTGTAAATATAAAAAAACAAAGTGGAAATATTTAATTATTTGTGGAAAACATATAGTAAAAATACAAAATTATTGCGTAAAAAAGATGGTATAAAACCATCTATCATAAAGATTTCAATTTTGTAGGGGAATTAAATAATATTTTTTATTATTTAAAATTCAATTCCTCTACAGCCCCCAATATAAATTATGAAACTTCTATCATTTTACTAGGTTCATTTCTAGAAGCTACTGTTAAATCAATAGAATTTTCATTAAAATTATTTTTATAAAGTTCTTCAACAACAGTCTTATAAGCAAGCTCAGGAAAATTATTTTCTTTACTTAAATGTCCTAGCATTGCAGACTTTAAACCAGAACTAATTAAATTTGATACTATTTTGCCAGAAGTATAATTAGATAAATGTCCATTAGGTCCATCAATTCTAGTTTTTAGAGAAAATGGATATCTTGAACATTTTAATACTTCTGGATCATAATTTGATTCCAATAATACAAAAGAACTATTTTGTAAGCAATTCATGATATTAGGAGTAATATGCCCCAAATCAGTAGCAATGCTTATTTTTTTATTATCTGAAATAATACAGAAACCACATGGATTTGCTGCATCATGAGGTAATTTAAAAGCACCAATTTTTAATGAATTTATGTAAAAATATTTATATGGTTCAAAAGTTTTTTGATTATCTTCAGCAATCTTAGCTCTTTCGTTTTCCATTGAGTTCCATGTTTCCTTATTTGCAAAAACAGGAATATTGTATTTTTTTGAAATAGTACCTATACTTTTAATATGATCACTGTGTTCATGAGTAACTAAAATTGCAGAAATAGTATCAATATTTATGTTTAGAGAGCTAAGTGCTTCTGTAATTTTTTTGCCACTAACACCTGCATCAATTAAAATATTTGTATCATCATTTTGTACAAGCAAAGAATTACCTGTACTACCACTATATAAACTACAAAATCTTAACATTATTACACCTGACTATTCTTCTACTCTTTGAATATTAGAGCCTAATTGTCTAAATTTTTCTTCTATTTTTTCATATCCTCTATCGATATGTTCAATATTATATATTTCAGTTGTTCCTTGTGCTGCACAACCAGCTATTAATAAAGCTGCACCAGCTCTTAAATCAGTAGAGTATACAGGTGCACCATACAAAGTTTCAACACCTTCAAAAACAGCAGATTTACCTTGTGCTGTAATTTTTGCACCCATTTTATTTAACTCATTAGTATATTGAAATCTAGATTCCCAAATGCTTTCATTTATAATGCTTGTACCATCAGATATTGCAAGAACTACACCCATTTGAGGTTGTAAATCTGTAGGAAAACCTGGATATGGTAATGTTTTTATATTAGCTTTAGAAGTTCTTTTATCACACCATACTCTAATTTCATCTCCAGAGCTTTCGACATTAGCACCAATTTCTAAAAGTTTTGCTGTAACAGATTCTAAATGTTTAGATATACAATTTTTAATAGTTATATCACCTTTTGTTGCAACAGCAGCAAGCATAAATGTTCCTGTTTCTATTTGATCTGGTACAACAGAATATGATTTATTACCTGTTAATTTTTCTACACCATGTATTTTAATAATATCTGTACCTGCACCTCTAATATCAGCACCCATTGTATTTAAAAAGTTTGCAACATCAACAATATGTGGCTCTTTAGCTGCATTATCAATAGTTGTTGTTCCTTCTGCCAAAACGCTTGCAAGCATGATGTTAATAGTAGCTCCAACAGATGCAAAATCTAAATATATAGAATTTCCAACTAGTTTATCTCTTGTAGCAGTTATATTACCATTAGATACATCTACAGTTGCACCTAATGCTTCAAAACCTTTTATATGTAAATCAATTGGTCTTGAACCAAGATTACAACCACCAGGGCTACCAACTTTAGCAACTTTAGATCTTCCAAGTAAAGAACCAAGCAAATAATAAGATGCTCTAAATTTTCTTGTTAAATCTAAGGTTTCATCAGTACATTCAATATGTCTAGTATCCAAAACTATTTCATGCTCATTTTTCCATTCAATTTTAGCACCTAAAGATTCTATAATTTTAACATATAATTTTACATCACTAATATTTGGTAAGTTATCAATAGTACATACTCCATCTATTAAAAGAGCAGCGGGTAATATAGCAACTGCTGCATTCTTTGCTCCACTTACTGTAACACTTCCCTTTAATGGTGTTCCACCTTTTATGACCAATTTCTCCAATGTAATACCCCCAATAATAAGATAATTAGATAAAAATTTTACATTAAGAAAATTATATTTTCTATAATGCAAAATGTTATTATATAAAAATTAATATTAATCTATTTAAAGATTTTAAATAAATATATTATCCAAATTAATATAACATAAAAAGAAGATAAAAACAATACTAATAAATTACTATAGTACATAATAAGTTGATTATTTATTTGAAGATATTGCAATACCTATATTTTGCAACATTTCTACAATTTTAAATTTTAATTTAATATCTTCAGATTCATTATCTGATATAAGAGTATATTCTTCAGAATCTAGATTTTCTTTTAAATTTTCTTTTGATTCAGTAGGAACAATTCCAGATGAAATATCAACAAAACAAAGAGGAGGAAACATTACACACCACCAATTTTGACCTTCAGCTTTGCCAATTTTAACTCTTAATGCATCATAAAATCCAGCAGGTAAGGAAATATCACCATATGTTTTAGTAGGAAAAGAAAAATTTCCGATTTCTACACTTACATCGTAATCATAGCCATTTTCTATAATAGTTTTTTTAGCAATCTCGTTAATTTCATCTAAATTAATATTTTTAATTAATTCTTCTTTAGATTTGGCATTTTTACCTAATTCATTTACATGTTCTATTATTTTATCTCTAACAATATATTTTAAATCTTGATCTTCTTTACTGTCACTATTTGCTATAACATGCAATCTGAACACACTTTCTGATAAGTTATCAGAAACTGCATTAACATATGATATTGCAGAAATTAGAATAAATAAGAATATTAATATACTTAATATAGAAAAATATTTTAATTTTTTAAAATTATTCATTTTAACCTCCATTTGAGAGCATATCTAAAAATTATAATAAAATATTTATTACTCTCCGTAATAATTGTAATATTAGTTAATAAAAAACTAAATTGTAAAAATATCACTTTAATAAAAGTATTAGCCAAAAAATAAAAAATATACAAGGTTAATGTTTAAAAAAATTACTAAAATATAACAAATATTACAGAAATGTAACAAATTTAGAAGTGAAAATAAAATAAAAAGTGAAAGAAAAGTTGAGTTTAAAGGAAAAATGAATAAAATTGCGAACAAACAAAAGGAAAAATATGTAATTTTTTTGTAAAACTATTGACATACAAAAAATGAAATGGTAAAATTTACCTATAAATAATAGGGAGGTAATAAAATGATTGAAAGTAAAGAAGGTATTATTAAAATATGTAATTTTTATATTAGTGAATGGCATTTAACAATGATGTTATTACCATATATAAAAGAAAATATAAATAATAATATTATAACTACTTTTTTAGAAAAGAATATTGAAGAAAATGTAAATATTTTATTATCTAAAATAAATTTTAAAGAAGAGATAAAAGAAAAAATAAAAAAAATAAATTGGAAAGAAAATAGAGAATTGAATGATATAAATACATCAAATTTAATAAATAGTGCAAAAAATAAATTAATTATAATTAGTGGAAGTATGGGATATGTAAATAAAATAAATGAAAAATTAATGCAAAAGAATTTAAAAAATGTAAAAATTGTTAATTGTTATAAAGTAGATAAAAATAATAAAAATATAAAAGATGTATTAATAAATCATGATAAAATTTTAAATACTTCAGGTGAAAAAGAAATAAGTGAAGTATTTGGAGAAAATAAAAAATCTAGAAAAGCATTATAGAATTTGATAATTTTTAATTATGTGGTATAATTTGAATATGTAATAAGTTGTAGAAATGTTAGGGGAAATAATATGGGAAATAAAGAAGATTGGGAAGAATTAGAAAGATGGCAAGAAAATGCAAAACAGAAGCAAAAAGAAAGATTTAAATTAGATTTTTCTGAAATAGATAAAAATAAAGAACACAAGAGAATAAATACTATAGTAAATGTATTAAAAATAACAGGTAAAACAATTAAAGCTGGAGAAATTGCTATTGTTATAATAGTTATAGCAATATTTCTTTTTATTTTTAACCTTATTATTTCTAATCTAAATTCAAAAATAAATGTAGATCCTGAGAAAACAATAGAAAGTATGTATCATACGAAAGTTGATTTAGTAAGTAAAGATGTAGATGATAAAGAAAACGGTAAATATATTTTTAAAGTATCTGATAATGACGAAATTCAATTTACGGCAATACGAAAATATGGAAATTTAAGTGAAGACTATACAGATAATTGTCATAAATATTATTTTAATAAATGGGAAAACGAAGCTAAAAGTATTTTTGTAATAAACGAAAATAAAATAGGAGATATTTTAGAATATGATACATACATTGGGATAAATACGGCTGAAGATTTAGATAAATCAATGAGTATAATAAATGATTTTGTAAATTATTGTGGAAGCAATTTTTCTGCAAGTTGGAGGGTATATTTAAAAAAAGGAGATTATACAATTTATCCTTATCAACAAGATGGAATAACACAAGAAGAAGCTAGAGAAAATGCAGAAAAAATATTTAGAAATATTGTAAATAAGTAAATTTTGATAGAATTATTAAAGTTTGATACAGGTTATATTTTATAATCTAACAGTACTAATAGTAAACGGAGTAGATAGTTGTAGTCTGCTCTGTTTTTTGCATTACACATACATTCTATATTTAACCATGTGAATAAAAACATTTATAAATTGCAAAAATCTAATAAAATACAGGCCAAAATCAAAGATTTTGCCCATGAACATTCCTCATTAAATTATATAACAAATTCTATAAACATCTCCAATCACATTCAAAATTTATTCAATATTATTATATCAAAATCTAATATAACGAAGCTATTTCTCAAGAAATTGAATATATAAGTTTTAGATGTGAATGTAAATTTTAATTAATAAATAGATTGACTAAAATAATATAATAATATAAGATATAAATAATTTATAAATAAAGGAGGAGTAGTTTTTATATGAATTCAAAGTATAGTGAGGCAAAAAAAATTGTTGAAAAATATGGACAACAACATTTATTAAATTTTTATGATAAGTTAACAGAAGATAAAAAAGAAAAATTATTAGATCAAATATTATCAATTGATTTTGAGCAAGTAAAAAAATTATATGATAATATTCAAAATCATACAGAAAAAAAAGATAATATTATTGAACCTATAGAATATCTTGATAAATCAAAAATAGATATAAAAGAAAAAAATTATTTAGATGATATAGGAAAAGAGATAATTAAAGAAGGAAAATTAGCAGCTGTTACAATGGCTGGAGGACAAGGAACTAGATTAGGTTTTAATGGACCAAAAGGAACATATGATATAGGTTTATCTTCTAAAAAATCTTTATTTGAATTATTATGTGATTCATTAAAAGAAGCAAATCAAAAATATAATGTAACAATACCATGGTATATAATGACAAGTGAAGAAAATAATGCAGATACAGAAAACTTTTTTAAGAGTAAAAATTATTTTGGATATCCAAAAGAAAATATAATATTTTTCAAACAAGGAAAATTCCCTATGATTGATACAAATGGAAAGATTTTATTAAATGAAGAAGGTTTAATAAAAGAAGCGGCAGATGGACATGGTGGAGTTTATATTGCCATGTTAAAAAATAAAGTAATAGAAGATATGAAAAAAAGAGGAATTGATTGGATTTTTATAGGTGGTATAGACAATGTATTAGTAAAAATGGTTGATCCAACTTTAATTGGTTTAGCAATAGATAAAAATGTTTCAGCAGCTGGTAAATCTGTTGTTAAGGCATATCCAGAAGAAAAAGTTGGAGTGTTTTGTAATAAAAATGGTAGACCAAGTGTTATAGAATATACAGAAATGCCAAAAGATATGTCTACTCAAAAAGATAATAATGGAGAATTAAAATTTGGTGAATCACATATACTTTGCAATTTATTTAATTTAAAATCAATAGAAAAAATAAGTGAAAATATTTTACCATATCATCCAGCTTTTAAAAAAGCAAATTATTTGAATAATGATGGTAAAATAGTAGAAGCAAGCGAACCTAATGCATATAAATTTGAAGCATTTTTATTTGATGCTTTTGAAGAATTAGATGATATGGCTATATTAAGAGTTAAAAGAGAAGAAGAGTTTGCACCAGTAAAAAATAGTGATGCAAAAGGAGTAGATTGTCCAAAAACTGCCAGAGAATTATATGAAAATTATCAAAATAATAAATGAAGGAGGTATCTCATGGAACTAAAACCTGAGATTTTTAGAAGTTATGATATAAGAGGAATTGTAGGAAAAGATATAGATGAAGATGTAGCTAATCTTCTAGGAAAAGCTTTTGGTTCTTATATCCAAGAATTTTTAAGAGAAAATGTAGTAATTGTAGGTCATGATAATAGAGAATCATCAGACTCATTAAAAAATGCTTTAATAAATGGTATAATATCAACAGGTGCAAATGTTATAGATGTGGGGTTAGCAACAACACCAATGGTGTATTATTCTAGAAAATTATTAAATATAGGTCCAGCAATACAAATAACAGCAAGCCATAATCCAGGAGAATATAATGGATTTAAAATGTGCTTAAAAAAAGATGAAGAAAGTATATATGGCGAAAAAATACAGGAAATATACAGATATGCAAAACAAGGTAAATTTAAAGAAGGAGAAGGACAATTAAGAAAAGAAGAAATACTAGATAAATATATTAATCAGATAGTAGATAAAGTTCATTTAGGAAATAGAAAATTAAAAGTAGTTGTAGATTCAGGAAATGGTACAGCAAGTATAATAGCAGAAAAATTATTGAAAAAACTAGGAACAGAAGTAGTTCCATTGTTTTGTGATTTAGATCCAACATTTCCAAATCATCACCCAGATCCAAGTGTTCCAAAAAATTTAGAAGACTTAGCTAAAAAAGTTATAGAAGAAAAAGCAGATATAGGAATTGGCTATGATGGTGATGGGGATAGAATAGGTGTTGTAGATGAAAAGGGAAATATGATATTTGGAGATTTTTATATGCTTATAATATGGAGAGATATTATAACTAGATATCCAAATTCAAAAGCATTAGTTGAAGTTAAATGTTCACAAAGTTTGTGGGATGAATTAGAGAAAATTGGTGCAAGACCAGAATTTATTAGAACAGGAAATCCATATATAAAAGCTGCTATGAAAGAGAAAAATGTTCCATTTTCAGGAGAAATGTCAGGACATATATTTTTTAGAGATGAATATTATGGGTTTGATGATGCAGCATATGCAGCAGCTAGATTATTAAGAATATTATCTAATACAGATAAAAAAGCTTCACAATTATTAGATGGAATAAATAGATATATAGCTACTCCAGAAATAACAAAAGAAGTAGATGATAATAAGAAATTTGGTATAATAGAAAAAGCTGTAGAATATTTTAAAAGTAGAGATTTTAAAGTAATTGATGTAGATGGTGCAAGAGTAATTTTTGATAATGGGTGGGGATTAATAAGAGCTTCTAATACATCACCTAAAATTACAATACGCTATGAAGCAAAAACCATAGAGGATTTAAACAATATAAAAAATGAATTTGAAAAAATGTTAAAAGAAGTAATGTAAACAATGTTGCCCAAACTGTGTAGCTAATGCTTAAAATATTGAGCATATAAATTTTTGTTGTAGACAATAACCTTTTATGTGATTATGATATACGATTTTGATATAATAATATCTTATAAATTTTTCGGCTCAATACGATATTTAAGAATTTGTAAAATAATTTAATGAGCCTCTTTCATTCAGGCTCAAAATCAAAGATTTTGCCCATGAACATTCCTCATTAAATTATATAACAAATTCTATAAACATCTCCAATCGCATTCAAAATTTATTCAATATTATTATATCAAAATCTATAAAATAGAATATAAAAATAAATAGAACAACTGTAGGGGCGAACAGTGTTCGCCCGTGCTACGGAGATATTGCTTAAAAATTGAATATATAATTTTAGCTATATGAAACTTTTTTGTGATAAAAATTTAAAAAATTTGTGAATTTTTATTGACATTCTTCAAAAAATATAGTAATATAATTAAGCACGAGGTTATGGGCCATTAGCTCAGGTGGTAGAGCACTTGACTTTTAATCAAGTTGTCCCGCGTTCGAGTCGCGGATGGCTCACCATAACTTTTATAAGGCCCGTTGGTCAAGCGGTTAAGACATCGCCCTTTCACGGCGGAGACATGGGTTCGATTCCCGTACGGGTCACCAATAATAAATAATATGCCGCTGTAGCTCAGTTGGTAGAGCAACTGACTTGTAATCAGTAGGTCGTCAGTTCAAGTCTGACTAGCGGCTCCATAAAGGTCAAGAGTTTTGAAGATATTCTTAATTCTTGGCTTTATTTTTACTTTATAGAAAATGCAATTTCATATAAAGTAAAAATAATAGATTCACAGAAAAATTGCTTTGCAATTTTTCGCTTTAAAGGGGTGTAAAATGAAAACAGTAATTGTAACAGGTGGTTCAAAAGGAATTGGTAAATCAATAGTGTGTGGCTTAGCAAAAAAAGGTTATAATGTAATATTAAATTATAATAAATCTCAATCAGAAGCAACATTTATACAAGAAGATTTAAAAAAATGTGGATTTTATATAGATATTTTTCAGTCAGATGTGAGTAAAAAAAATCAAGTTGATGATATGATAAAATATGTAATAGATAAATATAATAAAATTGATGTATTAATAAATAATGCAGGAATATCTCAAATAAAACCATTTTTAGATATAGAAGAATATGAATGGGATAATATGATAAATGTAAATTTAAAATCAGTGTACAATACATCAAAAGCTGTTTTGCCTAATATGTTAAAATATAAGGAAGGCCTTATAATTAATATTTCATCTATATGGGGAATTATTGGAGCATCTTGTGAAGTACATTATTCAACTGCAAAAGCAGGTATGATAGGATTTACAAAAGCATTAGCAAAAGAAATGGGACCATCAAATATTAGAGTTAATGGAATTGCTCCAGGAATTATTGATACAGACATGAATAATGATTTAAATGACAAGGAAAAAAAGAATATAATAAATAACATTCCACTAGAAAAAATCGGAAAACCAGAATACATAGAAAAATGTATAGAATGGTTAATAAATGATGAATATACAACAGGGCAAATAATATCAATTGATGGAGGTTGGGGAATAAACTAGAAACACAAAAAAAGACTTATAAAAAATATAAGTCTTTTATGCATTATTATTTAATTTTCTTTTATAATTACCTGAAATAAGTTTTGGAACATATACTATTATTTTATATAGAGCTAATTTTAATTTTTTGCTCCATAAATATGTTTTTCTTAATTTTCTCGGAGAAGATAATTTTATTTCATTATTCGAAATATTAACTAATGAAGTTTCTAATTTTTCTATAGGGAAAATATAATTATTACCATTATTATTATCCCATTCATTTTTTTCATTTCTAAAACAGAAATTGAAAGAATCAAAATCGCCTAATTCAATTTCAGCTTGAAAACCTAATTCTGTTTTTGACATTTTTAATTCGTTTACACCTTCCCAAAGCAAGCCAAATCCATAATGAATATAAACTTCTTCAGAATCGTTTTGAAAAAGATTTCCTGTATAAGAAATTTTTATAACACTATTAGGTGTTAACCTATCTGTGTTAAAAAAAATATTTTTAACTAACTCCATATTAATCTCTCCTCGTTTATCTTTTGCTAAAAACATTATATTATTAAAAATAACAATATTCAATACTTTTCCTTAAAAAAGTAATAAAAAAGGAAAATTTAATATAATTGAAATATATTTGTAAAAAAGCAGTAATAATTATAAGTAGAACATTTGATGTGGGAATTTTCTTACAATATAACTTTACCAATTATATAAAAATCATCATCTTTTGAAATTTTAGTATCAATAAAATTTTTATTTTCAGGCTTTAATGTTATTTGACCTTTTTTGCAGTAAAATTTTCTTATAACAAAACTACCATTAATATAAAAAAGTCCTATATCTTTATTTTCTGGAAGTGTATTAAATTCAATAAAAGCATAAGTATTTTTTTCTAAAGCAGGTGACATAGATTCATCATTTATCTTTATAGCAATTGAAGAGCTTGGAGCATTAGGTGGACATGTTATAAAATTATCAATATTATCTATAGCTATAACTTTGTTATATGGTATGTAATCAATAAGCCCATAACTTTCTTGTTCTTCACTTACTGTTTTGCCATATGTATACATAAGAGGCTGATAAGGAGTATCAAGAGCTTTACAAATATTTTTTAAAGTATTTTGACTAGGATTTCTTTCTCCTTTTTCAATATGAGTTAGATGACCTATATTAATACCTGCTCTTTTGGCTAATTCAGTTTTTGTTATCCCTTTTTCTTTTCTAATTTTTGCTATCATATCACCAATCATAATAAAATCTCCTTATATAATATTTTGTATAATTTATTCGAATTTGCTATTATTATATAAAAAAAAATCGCTATTGTCTAGCAGTAAATAAAAAAATGTAAAATATAAAAAAGTATTGACTTGTCAAAAAGGTTTATGATATCATATTGCCAACAGGACAAAAAGGAGGTTTTTGGATGTATAATAATAGAATGAGAGAAATAAGGATTGAGCAAGGAATCACATTAGAACAATTATCAGAATTAACAGGTATTTCTGTAGGTTATTTAAGTCATCTCGAAAGAGGTACAAGAAAAAATCCATCAATAAATATAATGTATAAAATAGCATGTGCATTAGGAAAATCAATGTTGGAAGTGTTTTTTAGTTAAATAAAGTCGAATAATATCTAAATATAAATATTGTAAAAAATAATAAGATGTGTTAATATTTCAAGTAGGAATGAATAATTTTGCAAATATAATATATAAATGTAATAAGTGAGGAGATAATAGATGGCAAAAGAAATTAATGAAAATAAGCAAGTTGTTCAAGATGAAATAGGTACTAAAAAAGAAATAAAAGATATAAATGAAGTTTTTGAAGAGACAGAACAAAAACAAACTTTTGAAGAAAGAAAATACAATAATTATTCTAAAAACATCAAAACAAAAAATACTAATTTAATTGTTATTTTATTAATTGTTATTTCATCTTTAACTATACTGGTAGCAATATTTTCAACAAGTTTTGCATTATTTAATATTTCTAATACAAATATAATAGATGGAATAAGTATAAAAGGAATAGATGTAGGTGGATTATCAAAAGAAGAAGCAAAACAAAAAGTGGAAGCGGATATAAATAGTCAACTATCAAAGGATATAAATTTAAAATATGAAGAATACGAAACATCACTAAATCCAGCTCAAATAGAATTTAACTACGATATAGATACAGCTATAAATACAGCGTATGACATAGGAAGGGATGGAAATATTTTTCAAAATAATTATTCTATTATAAAAACATTAATAAATAAACCAAATATAAATTTAGAATTCAATTATAATGTTGATAATTTAAACAGTTTAATATCAGATATGGATATTAATTTACCAAATGCTATAAAACAATATAGTTATTATGTAGAAGATGGAAAACTTGTTATAACAAGAGGTAAAGAAGGAAATGTAATAAAAAAAGATGAGCTATCAAATGAAATAATAGATAAAATACAAAAAGAAAATCAAGAAGATAAAAATATTACTATACCTGTTGAAGTAAAAGAGCCAGATGATATAGACATTGATAAAATACATAGTGAAGTATATACAGAACCAAAAGATGCATATTATACAACAGAGCCATTTACAATATATCCACATGTTGAAGGCGTAGATTTTAATGTAGATGAAGCAAAAGCAATGTTACAGGAAGTAAAAGATGAATATACAATAAGTTTACAGTATACAGATCCAGAAATAACGACAAATAAAATTGGTACAGAAGCATTTCCAAATTTATTATCATCTTTTAGTACTAAATATGATGCAAGTAATAAAGATAGAAGTACAAATTTGAAACTTGCAATGGGTAAAATAAATGGAGTAATATTAATGCCAGGAGAAGAATTTTCATATAACAAAGTTGTAGGAGAAAGAACAATAGCAGCAGGATATAAGGAGGCAGCAATATATTCAAATGGTAAAGTCGTTGATGGACTTGGTGGTGGAATATGCCAGATTTCCACAACATTATATGATGCGGTTTTATATGCTAATTTAGAAATTACTTCAAGAAGAAACCATCAATTTGTTACATCATATGTTGATGCTGGATTAGATGCAACAGTTGTTTATGGCAGCACAGATTTTAAGTTTAAAAATAATAGAACATATCCAATAAAAATAGTTGGAGAAGTAGATGGTGGAGTTGCAAAAATTGATATATATGGAGTAAAAGAAGAAACTGAATATGAAGTAAGATTAGAACCAGTTGTAATAAATTATATACCATATACAACAAAAACAATAAAAGATTCATCTCTACCAAAAGGAAAAACTGTAGTTGAGCAAAAAGGAGCAAATGGAGTAAAAACAGTTACATATAAATACTTATTATTAAATGGAAAAGTAGTGTCAAAAACAGTTTTATCAAATGATACATATAACCCAATGCAAAGAATAGTTAGAGTTGGAACTTAGTTGTAATTCACAGCCAATAAAACAAGATAAATAATTTGATATAATAATATTGAATAAATTTTGAATGCGATTGGAGATGTTTATAGAATTTGTTATATAATTTAATGAG
>CALXAP010000020.1 GCA_944386325.1 uncultured Clostridia bacterium | reverse complement strand
AAATATAACAGCAAAACAAGTAGGAGAGACAGTAATAAGAGTAAGAACAGTAGATGGAAATAAAACAGCAGAGTGTAATGTAACAGTAAAAGGGATAGCAGTAACAGGAGTAAGCTTAAGTAAGAGTGAGACAACAATAACAATCGGAGGAACAGAAAAGTTAATAGCAACAGTAAATCCAAATAATGCAACAAATAAAAATGTAACATGGGAAAGTGAAAATCCAAGTATAGCAGATGTAGATGAGGAAGGAAATATAACAGCAAAACAAGTAGGAGAAACAGTAATAAGAGTAAGAACAGTAGAAGGAAATAAAACAGCAGAGTGTAGAGTAACAGTAGAAGGAGAAAAAGAACCTGAACCAGGAGACACTTATGAAATTACAATTGGTAGTCAATTAGCAACAAACAATACAGAAGCAAATATCATAGTAGAAATAACAGGAGATAGTTCTAAAGTTAATATAATAAAAATTGGAAAAGGTAGTTTAAATATAGATTGTTTTAAAAATAATGGAGGTCAAACATTAGATATAAATAATAATCTAGCACAAATAAAAGTTACTGAAAATGGTACATATACAATTTATACAGAAGACACAGACGGAAATGTTAATTTAAAAGAAATTAATATAACAGGAATACAAAAAGAAAACCCAAATGATAATCAAGGTAATAACGACAATGATAATCAGAATAATAATAACAGTAATAACAATCAAAATAATCAAGGAAATAATAATTCTAATACAAATCAAAATGCAAATAATAACAATAATAATGGATATTATGTAGATAAATTACCTTATACAGGTAAAGAAGAAAGTAATATAGAATATTATATTTTAGGTGTAGCATGTATAGTAATTTTAGCTGGAGGAATTATTCTTATAAGAAAATATGTTATAAAATAAGTTATTGTATAGGCGAACATTGTTTGCTCGAACTATAGAAACGTTCCTCAAAAAATTGAACATATTGAATTGTAACTAAAATAAAAAGATAAAGGTAAATTAAAAATATATTTACTTTTATCTTTTTCATTATATATAAAATATTCTCAAAATAAATATATGATTAATATTTTTTATAACAACTATTAGTTTTTCTAATGGGGAAAGGCATTGATTATTTTGAGTTTTATGTATATTATATAATTATGGGTATATTAAAATATGAGAGGTGTAATAAATGAGGGTTGTGTTGTGCGGACCACCACATTCAGGAAAAAGTGTATTAATATCAAATATAATAAATAAATTACCATCGAACTCATATGAAGTAGTAAGAGCAACTCCAGATGGTGAAGGAATATGGAGTAATAATGAAAATCAAAAAGAGACAAGTTTAGTAAGAAAAAAGATGAAATTTACTGATGAATTTGTGAATAATATATGTGAGGATATAGATAAAAGAAGAAATGATATTATACTAGTAGATGTTGGAGGAATAAGATCAAAAGAGAATAAGAAAATTTTTAAACATTGTGATAAATTTATTGTTATAAGTTCTAATAAAAATGAAAAGAAAAAATGGTTAGAATTTGGTGAAGATTTAGGATTGGAATGTGTTGGATTATTTGATTCTAGTTTAATAGGAAAAGAAAAAGTTTATGATACTAATCCATATTTACAAGGAAAATTAGTAGGACTAAAAAGAGGAGCAGTTTTAGAAAATTCTAGAGTTATTGAGTTAATAGCATCTGATTTACTACAAAGAAGTAATTATTTAAATAAAGAAAATGTAAAGGAACAAAATTGTATATATGCTGATGATTTGGGAAAAGAGTTAGGATATAAACATAATGTAAGTATAAGGCAAATAGATGGAAAGCAAATAGAGATAGAACAAAATAAATGGACTGGAGATGCTATACCAAAATTTTATGATTTTTTACCTGACAAAATAAAGAATAAAGATTTTGTTAATTTTAATGGATTTAGAGCAAATTTTATCATAGCAACTTTATGCAAAGTGTGTAAAAAGAATAATATAAGAAATATAAATATTTATGATTCAAATACTAATGACTATATGAGAATAAGAAATTTACCAAGGATAAAAGGGTTAAAACAAGATAATAATTTAAAATATAATGTTTTACAAAATAAAGACAATATTTTTATGGATATAGATGTTATAAATGGATATTATAATTTAGAAGATTATAATAAATGCAAGATACCATTAATCGATGAAAATAAGAAACTATATATATCTGGAAAACTTCCATTATGGCTCTTATGTTCTATTACAAATACCTATGATTCAAAAGAAATATATACTTTTCAACCAGGAAAAGGTTTTATGTGTATATACTCGAAAGATAAAAAACAATTAGGAAGAATGTTAAATGGAATTGATGGAATTGATATAAATAAATATTTTGAAGATAAAAAACAAAAAGAAATAGAAAATAAATATCCTATTAAAGAGAATAAAAATATAATGTCAGTAAGACTAAAAAATATATTAGAAAAAATCAAAGAAAAAAGAATAAATAAAAAGTATATAAATAATACAATAAAAGCACATATAGTTAAAGATATTGATGAAAGTGAGTATGAAAAAGAGAAGTTTTTGAAAGAGTTAAAAGAAGGTATAGAAAAGAAAGAAAAGATAAATCAAATACTTCCTGATAAGCAATTTGAAATAAAAATACAAAAAAATGAAATAGGAGAGTAGTAAAAATGATGAATACAGATTTAGAATTATATAGAGTATTTTGTGAGGTTGTTAAATATAAGAATATTTCTAAAACAGCTGATAGTATGTATATATCGCAATCAGCAATTACTCAATCTATACAAAAATTAGAAAATTTATTAGGTGGTAAATTATTTTACAGAAATAAAACAGGTGTTGAATTAACAGAAGAGGGTAGAAATTTATATGATTATGTAAAAGACAGTATAGAAAAAATGAACAATGCAGAAAATATATTTTCAAAATATATAAATTTAGAAAAAGGAAAAATTAGAATAGGTGGAGGTAATTCATTAGTAGCCTCTTTAATTTTAGATGTAGTATTAGAATTTATAAAGAAATATCCTGATATAGAAATATCTATAAGTAGTGGAATTACAGATAATCTGTTGCAAAAATTAGCCAATGGTGAATTAGATATGGTTGTTTTAAATTTACCATATCATAATAAGAAATATTCAAATATAGATATTATACCACTTAGAAAAACAAGTTTTAGTTTCTTTGCAAGTAAAAAATATGTAAAAGATAATAATATAAAAGATATATCAAATACAGAAAATTATAAGTTTATTTTACCTAAATTTCCATCAACAAAAAAGAAGGTTTTAGATGATTATTGTAAAAAAACAGAATTAGATATACATGCAAATTATGATGTTTCAAGCTCATCTATTATGAAAAAATTAGTATTAAATAATGTAGGAATTGGATTTATAAATACAGAAAATTTAAATGATATTATGGAAAATATTGTTATTATAAAAGAAATAAAGCTAGAAAATACTACAGAAGGTTTTGCTATACTCAGAAAAAATATGTCTAACAAAGCAACATTAGAATTATCAAAAATGATAAAAGAAAAATACAAAATTAAGTAAAAAATAGAAGTAACTATTTCTTTGTTACAATTCACTTCATAAGATTTTGAAATAATAATATTTCATAAATTTTTCGGCTCAATTTATAATTCATATATATAAAAAACTCTCATATATATAGTAAGGGAGTTTTTTTATGGTTATAATAAGTAAAAAGAGATTGTTTTTAGTGATTTTAATATTAGGAATATCTGTGTGCATATTCAATATAACTAATAAAATATATAAAAAAGATATTGAGGTCGTTGCACTGCCTGTTAGCAATAAAGTTGTAGTAATAGATGCAGGACATGGTTTCCCTGATGAACGGAGCTGAAAGTTCGAATGGAATAACAGAGAACAAAATAAATTTAAAAATTGCTTTAAAATTGCAAAATTTACTAGAACAAAGTGGGTGTACAGTTATTTTAACTAGGTCAGATGAAAATGGCATATATGATTTAGATAAAACTACATTAAGAGAAAAGAAAGTTTCAGATATTAAAAATAGAGTTAAGATTGGAAATGATGCATCTGCTGATATTTTTGTATCTATACATTTAAATAAGATACCTCAAGGACAATATTGGGGCTGGCAAACATTTTATAAAAAGAATAACAAAGATAGTGAGGTTTTAGCAAAATGTATACAAGAGAATTTGAATAAGGCAATTAGTGAAGAAAATAAAAGGCAATCTTTGACAATATCAAATAAATATATAGTTGATCATGTAGAAATACCAATAAGTATTGTTGAATGTGGATTTTTATCTAATAGAGAGGAAGAAGTTAAGTTACAAACTGATGAGTATCAGGATAAATTAGCTTGGGGTATATATACTGGTATTGTGGATTATTTTAATGAAATAAAATAATTTTTAGTAATATATTGAAAAAATACGGTTAACATAATATAATAATATATTATATTTTTCAATAAGAGAGTGGTATATATGAATAAAAATGAAATAATAAAAAAGTTAATTATAATAAAAGAAGGTAAATACATGCAATTTAATAAATTAGATGATTTGGTTGATTATGTTTTGGGAGAAGAATATAAATTAAAGAGTCAAAAGGAAAAGTTGAAGATTAGATATGAGAGAGCATATACTATGTGCAAAATGTGTAAAAATGTGCTTGTAGTTCATACAGATTATGGAGTATTAAGTGATAATTACAAATTTATAAAAATGGAGTATAATGCAAAAAGAGATTTTATTATAGATAATGATATTGAATTTTTAAGATCAATGTCTAAATTGAAAATTATAATATTATTAGAAAGAATAGGTTCTAATATTTTTATAAATAATAATTTGGATAATGACGAAAATAATTATATCTGGGTTAAATAAATATGTAGTTATAATTTACATATTAGTTGTTACAAATTCTAAAAACATCTCCAATCGCATTCAAAATTCATGAAATATTATTATATCAAAATCTATAAAATATAATATAAAAATAAAAAGAACAGCTGTGGGCCGAACATTGTTTGCCATATTGTAATTTAACTAAAAATGTGATAACATAATTATGTTAAATAATTAATAACTTAAAAAATACTTTTTTTAAGTAATAGGAGGAATATAAAATGAAGGCTAAGGTAATGGAACAATTAAGAAAATTACGGAAACTCGTAAATGACGAAAATCCTGTAAAAAATAATTTGGATTTTTTGAATGTAATGAGAGATGAAAATTACAGGCATTCAATGGATTACTTAGATACAGCAAGTAATGAGCTAAATAAAAGTTGTACTAAAGCTAAGGAAATAGTTGAAATGCAGTGGTGGAGACTTATAAAACAACAGCCTTTAAGTGAAGGAAATAAGGAGAAAATAATCAAAGAATTAAATGATTGTAAGCAGAAAAGTCGAAAATATTTAAGAGATTTCGAAGAAGAAATTGATAACATGATTCATAAAATTAATGAATCTAAATAGTTATTAATTTTTTGTGAAATTTAAAATCTCAAATCATAAAATTAGTTTTATGATTTGAGATTTTTTCTATTATATAGGAAATTTGAATAAAAACACCACTACTTGGAAAAACTAAATTTAAAAATTGTAACTATTCAGAGATAGAATTAATATATTCAATTTTTTGAGAAATAACTCTGTAGAATGGGCGAACAATGCTTTCCCATACAAATATGCTATTGGAATTTTTCTATTTTAGGTTTTATATATTTTACTTCTTAATAGTTACTAAAAATTCGTGAGAAAGATTTAGTTAAGGAGTGGCAAGTTTGAATAATATAAAATTTTTGAGTATAAAAGGTGCTGTTCTAGATAAAATTCAGTTAGAAAATTATTTAGAAAAAGTTGCATCAGATCATGTACTAAAAAAATATTCTGATAAGAACACATATCCTATTCCTAGATTAAAAGATAATTTTAAATTTATAACAAAAACATATAATTTTTTAAATTCAAATATTAAAGCCAAAATAAATATACATCCAGCAGGAGAATGGTTACTTGATAATTATTATATTTTAGAAGAATCTGTAAAAGCAATTGAAAAAGATTTAACAGAAGAAAAATATATTAATTTATTAGGTATACAAGGTGGTATTTATGATGGATATGCTAGAATATATGTTCTTGCAAATGAGATAGTTGCATATACAGATAGTAAGATAGATAGTGATAGTTTAGAATTATTTTTAAAAGCATATCAAAGAAAAAAGACATTAAATATGGAAGAAATATGGAATGTAGGACTATTTTTACAAATAGCTATAATTGAGAATATAAGACAAGTTTGTGAAAAAATATTATTATCTCAAATTCAAAAGTATAAAGTAGAAAACATTGTTGAAAGATTAGTAGAACAAAAAGAGACATCTTCTTTTAAAGTAAAGCAAGATGAAAATATGCAAAATTTAAGTTTTGTAGATATGAAGTATCCATTTATAGAATATATGGCATATAGATTAAAAAGATTAGGTAGAAAAGCAATTAGCTATATGAATGTATTAGAAGAAGAAGTAAAAAAAATGGGAACTACTGTATCAGAAGTTATTCAAAAAGAGCATTTTGATATTGCTGTTAAAAAAGTAGCAATGGGTAATGGAATAAAAAGCATAAAAAAATTACAAAGAATAAATTTTTTAGAAATATTTGAACATATAAATGGGGTTGAAGATATATTAAGACATGATCCGGCTGATGTTTATTCAAAAATGGATTATAAAAGTAAAAATTATTATAGAAATAAGATAAAAGAAATTTCTAAAAAAACAAAAATATCAGAAATATATATAGCATCTAAAGCTTTAGAATTAGCAAATTTGGCAACATTTGAAGAAAAAAGTGAATATAAAGAAAAAAAATCTCATATAGGATATTATTTAATTTCTAATGGTGAAAAAGATCTTATGAAATTATTACTGTATGAAAAAGAGAAAATACCAGTAGACAAGAAAATGAATATATATATTTTTTCAACATGGGGAATATCTATTATATTTTCTTTTTTAATAGGATTATATATATATTATAGTATTAATATTTTATGGATATCAGTTTTAGTGGGATTATTTTTCTATGTTCCAATATTAGAACTAGTTATAAAAATAGTAAATACAATATTAGGTAAAACCGTTAAAGCAAAACTAATACCAAAACTAGATCTTTCAGAAGGTGTACCAGAACAATTTACAACAATGGTTGTTATACCAACTATAATTGATAGTGAGAAAAAAGTAAAAAAGTTACTAAAAAAATTAGAAGTATATTATATTGCAAATAAATCTGAGAATTTATATTTTACATTATTAGGAGATTGTTCATCTAGTGATAAAAAGGTGGAAGAAATAGATACTAATATTATAAATTTTGGAATAGAGGAAATAAAAAAACTAAATGAAAAATATCCAGATGAAAAATTTCCAAAATTTAATTTTTTGTACAGAAACAGAACATGGAGCGATTCAGAAGGAAGTTACTTAGGTTGGGAAAGAAAAAGAGGATTATTAACACAATTTAGTAATTATTTATTAGGTAAGGAAAAAGATATATTTAGAACAAATACTATAGAGATATGGAAATTAGCAAATGAAAATAAAAAAATTCCTAAAATAAAATATGTAATAACATTAGATGCAGATACAGAACTAGTTTTAAATTCAGGATTAGAACTAATTGGAGCAATGGCTCATGTACTTAATAAACCTATTGTTGATAAGAATAAAAATATAGTTGTAGATGGTTATGGAATAATGCAACCAAGAGTTGGTATAGATTTGGAATCTGCAAATAAATCTATATTTACTAGAATTTTTGCAGGACTACCAGGGACAGACTTATATACAAATGCTATATCAGATTTATATCAAGATAATTTTGATGAAGGTATATTTACAGGAAAAGGTATATATGACTTAAATGTATTTAATAAAGTTTTGTATAATCAAATACCAAATAATAAAGTTTTAAGTCATGATTTATTAGAAGGAAATTATTTGAGATGTGCATTAGTATCAGACATAATGTTACTTGATGGATATCCTGCAAAATACAATAGCAGTATGAAAAGACTTCATAGATGGATAAGAGGAGATTGGCAGATTGCTGATTGGTTAAAAAAGAATGTTAAAGATGCACATGGAAACATAAAAACAAATCCATTAAACAAGATATCTAAATATAAAATTCTTGATAATTTAAGAAGAAGTTTTACAGAGATTTTTTTGGTTTTAGATATTTTAATATTAATTTTATTAAATTATATTTATGGATTAAATTCAAGTGGTTTGATATTACTTTTATTACTTGCTATTTTTATACCAACTATTGTAGATATAATTTTTAAAAAAGAAGATGTGTCTAAACAAAAATATTTTACACCTGTTGTTACAGGCATAAAATGGAGTTTTATTGCAGGAATTATAAATTTATCTTGTTTACCATATAAGGCTTATATTTCTTTAAATGCAATTATAAAAGCAGTATATAGAGATAAAATATCACATAAAAAATTACTAGAGTGGACAACATCAGAACAGGCAGAAAAAAGTTCTAAAACTAATTTAGTATCATATTTAGGTGATATGATTTTTAATATAATTATCGGTATTATAACAATTTTAGCAGGTGTATTTATAAATAACATATTGTTAAAGATTATATTATTTATATTAGGTATATTATGGATTATTGGTCCAATTATTGCTTACTATATAAGTAAAGAGATTGTTTTAAAGGAACAAGAATTAACAGATGAGGAAAATAAATATACTATGGAATTGGGTAAAAGAACATGGAATTTTTTTGCACAATATATGAATGAAGAAAACAATTATTTACCACCAGATAATTATCAGGAAGATAGAATTGGATATATAGTAAATAGAACATCATCAACAAATATTGGTTTAGGTTTGCTTGCTATAGTATCTGCTTTTGATTTAGGATATATAAATTTAAAAGATACTATTTTTATGATAGAAAAGTCAATGGAAACTATAAAAAAACTTCCAAAATGGAATGGGCATTTATATAATTGGTATAATATAAATACATTAAAGCCATTATATCCTAGATATGTATCAACAGTAGATAGCGGAAATTTTGTAGGATATTTATATACATTAAAACAATTTATAAAAACTGTTATAAAAAATAAAACTGAAGAAGATTCATATGAGAACTTAAAAAATGTTTTAAATGATATAGATAAAATAATAAATGATACAGATTTTTATGTTTTATATGATGAAGAAAAAGGAATTTTTTCTATAGGATTTAATGTGGAAGATAATTCTATTACAGACTCATATTATGATTTATTAGCTTCTGAAGCTAGACAAGCAAGTTTAATAGCAATAGCAAAAAAAGATGTTCCAGCAAAACATTGGAATAATTTAAGTAGGACTTTAACTAGCTTAAATGGATATAAAGGTTTAATTTCGTGGTCAGGTACAGCATTTGAGTACTTAATGCCAAATATTAATATTAGAAAATATCAGGGAAGTTTATTAGATGAATCATGTAAGTTTTTAGTAATGAGCCAAAAAGAGTATAGTAAAAGGCTAGATGTGCCATGGGGAATATCTGAAGCGGCATTTAATTTAAAAGATTTAAATTCTAACTATCAATATAAAGCTTTCGGAATACCATGGCTTGGATTAAAAAGAGGATTAGCAGATGAACTAAATATTTCACCATATGCTAGTATACTTGCAATAACAGAACAGCCAAAAGAAGTAATAAGAAATTTAAAAGAATTAGAAAGTATGGGAATGTATAATGAATATGGTTTTTACGAGGCAATAGATTTTACACCAGATAGATTAGCATACGGAGAAAAGTATGCGCCTGTAAAAACATATATGGCACATCATCAAGGATTAATTTTACTTTCTATAAATAATCTTATAAATAATAATGTATTACAAAATAGATTTATGAAAAATCCAGAAATACAAGCAATAGATGTATTATTACAAGAAAGAATGCCAACAGATGTTGTTATTACAAAGGAGAAAAAAGAAAAAGTAGAAAAATTAAGAGTTAAAGATTATGAACAATATTCAGAAAGAGTTATTACAAAATTAGATAGAAATCTTAATAATTCGAATGTATTTTCAAATAATGATTATCTTGTATGTATTAAAGAAAATGGAGAAGGATATAGTCAGTATAAAAATTTAATAATAAATAGATACAAAGAAACTGATGATTATAAACAAGGAATATTTTTTTATATAAAAAATATAAGAACAAAAAGACTTTGGACATCAGCTGATATTGAATCTTCAGATAAATTTTCTATTCATTTTACACCAGATTCTACTAAATTTGTGCGAAATGATGAAAATATTGAAACTACAATGAAAATAGTTATATCTCCAGATGAGCCTGTTGAAATAAGAAGATTAGAATTAAAAAATAATGGTAGCATAGAAGAAACGATTGAAGTAAGCTCTGTATTTGAACCTGTTATTTCAACAAAAGAACAAGAGTTTTCACATCCTGCTTTTAATAATTTGTTTTTAAAATATGATTATCTAAATGATACAAATTCAATTTTAATAAAAAGAAATAGAAGAGGAAATTCTCATGAAGTATTTTTGGGAGTGAATTTATATACTGAAAATGAAACAATTGGAGAATTAGAATTTGAAATAGATAAGCAAAAATTATTTGAAAGAGGAAATATTGGTATACCTAGTATGATCGAAAAATCTATACCTTTTTCGAAAATGATAGGAAATGTAACAAATCCAATTGTAGCATTACGTAGAACAATAAAAATAAAGCCAGGAGAGAAAATATCCTTAAATTTAATTATAACTGTAGAAAATGATGAAAATAAAGTAAGAAGAAGTATTAAAAAATATACAAATGAAGAAAATATAGCAAGAACATTTGAATTATCAAAAGTAAAAGTAGAAGAAGAAAATAGATATTTAGGAATAAAAGGTAAAGAAATAGAAATATTTCAAAAAATATTATCATATATTATTTTTCAAAATCCTACAAAGAAATTGTATATTAATAAAATGAAAAATAATGGATATTCTCAAGCAGACTTATGGAAATATGGAATTTCAGGTGATATACCGATAATACTTTTAAAAATAAAATATGCAAATGATGTAGATGTTTTAAAAGATTTATTAAAAGCATTTGAATATTATAAAATAAAAAATATAAGTATGGATTTTATAATTCTAAATGAAGAGGAAAATGTTTATGAGAAATATTTAGAGCAGGCTATAGAAGCGGAAATAAACAATAGACAATTAAGTTATTTAAAAAATATAAGTGGTGGAATATTTGTAATAAATAAGGCAGATATTGAAGATGAAAATGTGTTTATATATAGAGCTAATTTAGTTATAGATGCACATGATGGAAATATAGAAAATATAATTCAAAATATGGAAGAAGATTATTTAAAAAATATAATAAATATAGATAGTGATAATTCAAAAACAGTAAATGATAATAATGAAGATAGAATGTCTATACATTTTGATTCAGATAATCTTAAATATTATAATGAATATGGTGGATTTTCAAATGATGGAAAAGAATATATTATAAGGATTAATAAAGAAAATAAGGCTCCTACAGTATGGAGTCATGTATTGAGTAATCAAAATTTTGGAACATTAGTAACTGAAAGTATGGGAGGATATACATGGAATCAAAATAGTAGGTTAAATAGATTAACTGCATGGACTAATAATCCTGTATCAGATATTCCATCAGAGATTGTTTATTTAAAAGATATGGATAATTCAAAAATATGGTCATTAGGATTTAATCCTCTGCCAGATAATAATGATTATATTGTTATTTATGGATTTGGATATGCAAAATTTAATCACAATAGTGATGGAATAGTGCAAGAAACAGAAATTTTTGTACCAAAAGAAGATAGAGCAAAAATTAATATTATTAGGCTTAAAAATGTAGATTCATTTAAAAAGAATATTAAATTAATATATTATATAAAGCCTGTTTTAGGAGAAGACGAATTAAAAACAAATGATTTTATTGATATGAAATATGATGAAATTAACAATAATATACAAATAAGAAATGTTTATACAAATGAGTTTAGAGATAATATTATGTATGTAACATCAAGTGAAAAAATACAATCATATACAGGTAATAAAAAATCATTTATGGGAAAAGGCGGAGTAACAAATCCAGATGGATTAAATAAAATAAGACTAGATAATGATATTAGTAGTATTGGGCAAACAGCTTGTGTTGCAATTGAAATAAATATAGAGTTAGATGAATTTCAGTCAAAAGAAATAAGTTTAGTAATAGGACAAGAAGATAATATAAATGAGATAAATAATAAAGTTAAGAAATATACAAATATTTCAGAATGTAAAAAAGAATTATCTGAAACTAAAAAGTTTTGGTATGATATGTTAAATAGTATACAAGTTGATACTCCTATAGAATCTATGAATATAATGTTAAATGGTTGGGCTCAATATCAAACTATAGCATGTAGACTATGGGCAAGAACAGGTTTTTATCAATCTGGTGGTGCATATGGATTTAGAGATCAATTACAAGATACTTTAGGACTAAAATATATAGATATTAATTTTATGAAAAATCAAATATTAAAACATGCTGCACATCAATTTTTAGAAGGTGATGTAGAACATTGGTGGCATGAAGAAACTAAAAAAGGAATTAGAACAAAGTTTTCAGATGATTTGCTATGGCTTGTATATATGACATGCGAATATATAGATACAACAGGAGATTATAGTATTTTAGATGAAGAAATACCATATATAACTGGAAATATTTTAGATGAAAACACTGATGAAAATTATGATATTCATCCTGTTACACAGATAAGTGAAACTATATATAAACATTGCTTAAAAGCCTTAGAAAAGGGGATTAATTTTGGAGAACATGGTATACCAAAAATAGGTTCAGGTGATTGGAATGACGGATTTAGCACTGTAGGAAATAAAGGTAGAGGAGAAAGTGTATGGCTTGGATTTTTCTTGTATGATATCTTAAATAAATTTATTCCTATTTGCAAGTTAAAAGAAGATAATGAATTAGTAGAAAAATTTGAACAGATAAATAAAGAATTAAAGAAGAATATTAATGAAAATTGCTGGGATGGAAGATGGTTTAGAAGAGCATTTACTGATGATGGAAAGTGGATAGGTAGTGCAGAAAATGAAGAAGGAAGAATAGATAATATTGCACAAAGTTGGTCTGTAATATCAGGTGCTGGGGATAATGATAAAAAGTATATTTCAATGGATTATTTAGATAAGAATTTAGTAGATAGAGAAAATGAAATTATAAAACTATTAACACCAGCATTTGAAAAAAGCGATATAGAGCCAGGATATATAAAGGCGTATTTACCAGGAGTTAGAGAAAATGGTGGGCAATATACGCATGGAGCTATATGGAGTGTATGGGCTAATTGTTTATTAGGATTTAATGATAGAGCTATAGAATATTTTAATTATATAAATCCTATAGAACATTCAAGAACAAAAGATGCAATTAAAAAATACAAAGTTGAACCATATGTTATAGCAGCAGATATGTATGGGGTAAGTAATTTAGCAGGAAGAGGAGGCTGGACATGGTATACAGGTTCAAGCAGTTGGTTTATAAAAGTAGGAATAGAAGAGATATTAGGATTTAAAATAAAAGATGGATTTTTAATAATAGATCCAAGAATTCCTGAGTCATGGAAAGAATATAAAATAAGATATAAATATAAAAACAGTATATATATAATAAAAATCAAAAATAATAACATGGTAAAAAATGTATTTTCAAACAATAAAGAAAAAATGCAAAAAATAAAATTACAAGATAATAATAAAATTAATGAGATAAATCTGGAAATTTAGCTTAAAAACAAATAAAAAACTTTGTAACAAAATTGTAATAAATCGCAATTCTTAGAAAGAAGGGCGATTTATTTTTTATAAAAAATTTTTTCTGGAATATATTGTATTTAGAAAAAATATAAGCTTTGAAAGCATTATTAATACTGAAAAATTTAATCAAAGTTACATAAAGAATTTAATTTGACATTACTTTTTTATGAATATAAAATAAAAAACGAATTAAGAAACCTAGGTAAATTTATAATAAAAAAATGGAGGTCATAATAATGCAAGTTATAAAAAGAGACGGAAGATTAGATGATTTTAATTCTGAAAGAATTGTAAAGGCTATTACATTAGCAATGTCACAAACAAGTGGAGGAGTAGATTTAAAATTAGCAAATTCTATTGCAGATAGTATAGAAAAATCAGTTAGTAATAAAAAACAAGTAAGTGTATATGAAATACAAGATTTAGTTGAAAATAAATTGATGGCTTCTTCAAGAAAAGATGTTGCAAGAAGTTATATTACATATAGATATAATAGAGATGTTGCTAGAAAATCTAAAACAAAAGAAATATTTTTAGAAATAATAGAAGCAAAAGCAAATGATATAACAAGAGAAAATGCAAATATGAATGCAGATACACCAGCAGGTATGATGATGAAGTTTGCAAGTGAAACAACAAAACCATTTGTTGATGATTTTTTACTTTCTCCAGAAGCAAGAGAAGCACATAAGAATGGATATATACATATTCATGATAAAGATTATTATCCAACAAAGAGTTTAACATGTTTACAACATCCATTAGATAAAATATTAAAAAATGGATTTAGAGCAGGACATGGTGCTTCAAGACCAGCTAAAAGAATTGAAACAGCAAGTATACTTGCATGTATGTCACTAGAAAATGTTCAAAATGAAATGCATGGAGGACAAGCAATACCAGCATTTGATTTTTATCTAGCTCCATTTGTAAGAAAAACATATATAGAAGAAGTAAAGAAAATAGAAGATTTAACAGATGAAGATTTATCTGATTTATATGAATGTAAAATAGATGATTATTTGAAAAAAGAATTAGATGGGTTAACAGGAAAAGAAAGGTATAAACAAAAAGCTATTAATGAGACTGTAAATAGAGTTCACCAAGCGATGGAAGCATTTATACATAATATGAATACAATACATTCAAGAGGAGGAAATCAAGTTGTATTTAGTTCTATAAATTATGGAACAGATACATCTCCAGAAGGTAGATGTATTATAAGAGAAACACTACTTTCAACAAAAAGAGGTGTAGGAAATAATGAAACACCAATATTCCCAATACAAATTTGGAAGAAAAAAAGAGGTGTAAATTATCTACCAGAAGATCCAAATTACGATTTATATAAATTAGCATGTGAAGTATCTGCTAAAAGATTTTTCCCTAATTTCTTAAATTTAGATGCAACATTTAATAAACATGATAAATGGAGAGCAGATGATCCAAATAGATATTATTATGAAGTTGCAACAATGGGTTGTAGAACAAGAGTATTTACAGATAGGTATGGTGAAGATACTTCAGTTGGAAGAGGAAATTTATCTTTTACAACTATAAATTTAGTTAGATTAGCAATAGAATCAGCAATGGAAGCACAAGAAAAAACAGGATTGAAATTTGAGATTGGTTCAGGTAGCCAAGAACACATGACACCAGAATATAATAAAATTGTAAAAGAAATATTTATGAAAAAATTGGACAAGTATTTAGATGTTGTATCAGTGCAATTATATGATAGATATAAATTCCAATGTACTGCTATTGCAAAACAATTTCCATTATTAATGACAGCTGGTTTATGGGAAGGTAGTGAAAAATTATCTCCAAATGATACTGTTGAAAGTGTAATTAAACATGGAACATTAGGAATTGGTTTTATAGGACTTGCAGAATGTTTAACAGCATTAACAGGTCAACACCATGCAGAATCAGAAAAGTCACAAGAATTGGGACTAGAAATAATAAAAGAATTTGATAAAGCATGTAAGAGATATTCAGATAAATATGATTTAAATTATTCTGTTTTAGCAACTCCAGCAGAAGGATTATCTGGAAGATTTACAAAAATAGATAAAAAACAATTTGGAGTATTAAAGGGAATTACAGATAGAGAATATTATACAAATAGCAATCATGTTCCTGTATGGTACAAATGTACAGCTGAGCAAAAAGCTAAAATAGAAGCACCATATCATGCATTAACAGGAGGAGGACATATATTCTACATAGAATTAGATGGTGATGCAACACACAACCCAGAAACTGTAGAAGCAGTAGTAGATTTAATGGATAAATATAATATGGGTTATGGAAGTGTTAATCACACAAGATCAAGATGTATGGATTGTGGATTTGAAAATGCAGATGCAAATTTAACAAAATGTCCAATGTGTGGAAGTACAAATATAGATACAATTCAAAGAATTACAGGATATTTAGTAGGTGCTACAAATCGTTGGAATAATGCTAAACTTGCAGAATTACATGATAGAACAACACATTGCTAAAAAATTAGAATGGTAAATTGGAATGTAGATTTTAGAAAAAATATATAAAAGGGGTAATAAAATATGAATATGGCAGGATTTTATGATGAAAGTATTTCAAATGGATTGGGTTGGAGAGCAGTATTATTTGTAAGTGGATGTCCACATAATTGTCCTGGCTGTCATAATAAAGCAGCACAAGATTATAAATTTGGAGAAAAATTTAATAAAAAGGAAATAATAGAAAGAATCAAAGCAAATTCTATATTAAAAGGGGTAACAATAAGTGGTGGTGAACCACTTTGCCCTCAAAATATTTCAGAAGTATTAGATTTTATAAAAGAAGTAAAGAAAGAAAAGCCAAATTTTAATGTATGGTGTTATACAGGTTATACAATAGAACAGTTGGAAGAAAGACATGATAGTGTAACAGATGAATGCTTAAAACAGATAAATGTTTTAGTAGATGGAAGATTTATAGAGCAAAAGAAAAATCCTACTTTAAAATTTAGAGGATCAGACAATCAAAGAATTATAGATGTAGCAAATACATTAAAAGAAAATAAGGTTGTAACTATGAAGATATAGTATTTTTAAAATAATCCCATATTATGTTTACAATAATATTATTATGTGATATAATAATTAAGCAAATTTATTAAAATTTATAAGGAGGAGATTAGAATGACTATTTTAATCTGGTTATGGGATCTTATGCGGAGTGTGGAAAAAAAATTAAATGCTTTGCTTTTACAAGAGGTAAAGCGGTTATTTTCGAAATTAACATGTCAATACTTTAATCAAGTGATTAATCAAGGATTAATGGTTGAAAGTTATATTGAAAGCATAAAACCATACTCGAAAGTATTAATTTACAGATGGAACGGAGGTAACAATAACTTCTATATTAAAAAAGACAGTTTGGCTGTTAAATATCATGAAAAAGAACCTATTCTGCATGCAAAATTGAGTTTACTTTATAGAGCATTGATTTTTTCAATTGTTTTACTTGAAGAAATGAAGAATAATTTGAAAAATATTATTCAGAAATCAGCAAGTAAAAAGCTGAGAAAAGATCATAAGAATAAGACAGCATTAGAAGCAATTAAAAAGGTTAAGAGAAAAGCCGATAAGACAATTTTGTACACAGAAAATGCAAAAATTTTCTTAGAAGGTGATTTTCTGAGAAAAACAAAATTCAAAAATGAAGCTGAAATTAACGACGTTTTTTATAAGATAAAGATAAAAAACGAAAAAAATGGTGAGTTATTTAAAAATACAGTAAAATTTACTTCTGATGATAGAGAAGTAAAATTAATTGTATATACTTTGAATCCGGTTGATTTCAGATTTGTTGAAATGTTACAAGGAGACTATAGCTATGAGCATTTGTTTGGAGTTCTTGAACAATATAAAATTCAATATGTAGATTATGTAGACATATTGAGAATAGAACTTCATGTGTTTAATGAAACAAATGATTATAGAAGATTGAATATAGTCCAAACAGCTAATGGAACATTTGTAAACGTGTATGAGTTAAAAAATGGACTAAAAAGTAAAAATAAATACTTGAGAGAAGAATGTGATTATTTGCAACGAGATTTTATAGAGTAAAAAATAAAAAGGAGGATTATTTTCCTCCTTTTATTATTTACAGCTTATAAAAAATATATTTTGAAATAATAATATTTCATAAATTTTTCGGCTCAATACGATATTTAAGAATTTGTAAAATAATTTAATGAGCCTCTTTCATTCAGGCTCAAAATCAAAGATTTTGCCCATGAACATTCCTCATTAAATTATATAACAAATTCTAAAAACATCTCCAATCGCATTCAAAATTTATTCAATATTATTATTTCAAAATCTGAAAATCTAATAAATCAAAATTTAATAGAATATTCGTAGGGGCGAACAGTGTTCGCCCGCACTGCAGAGCTATTTCTCGAAAAATCTATCATATTAATTATATATATGAATAATTGTGGTTTTACCTTGAAAATTAAGAAATTACTAGTTTACAATAAACCCTACATGTGCTATAATTATTTAGCAAATATTTGAAGGGGGTAGATTAAAATGAATATTTTAATCGCAATGTTAAAAAAATGTCGGAGATTTAGAGAATTTTTAGATAAAGAATTAGTTGAGGAGGTATTATTTTTAGTAACACAAAAAACATCATATTATTTTCCAAAAGTGTTTGCTGATGGCATAAAGATAGCAGATTATATAGAAGCGATTGAGCCCTATTCAAGAGAAATAATTATTAAATTGGCAGGTGCTGTTCATTTTTTCCATCTACATCAAGGTAAGTTATGTTATAAAATTAGAGAAGATGCAAAAGCAGTATGTGCAAATACTTCTTTAAAATATAGCATATTAATCTATTTGATTGTTAATATGATAAAATTAGAAGAAAAAATTACACAAAAATTAGAAAGTAAAAATGAAAATATCTACAAATTACAGACATTAAAAGTTATCGAGTTAAAACATGAAAAGATATTTGTAGAAAAAGAAAAAAACTTCTTAAAAAAACATGTCATAAAAATTAATAAAAAAATTGGAGAAAAGGTATATAGTATTAATATAGTAAATGAAAGAGAAGAAAGTGATAATATATACTTAAATAATATAAGTATATATAATCGAGGGAAAAAAATTAATATTAAATGTCATACTTTATTACCAATTGACTCGAATTTTTTTAATAGTTTGGAAAAAAAATATAATTTTTCTGATGTATATGATGCATTAAGAAAATATAAAATGTGTAGAGTAGATGGTAGAAGTTTAGCAAAAATAATAATCAAGAAAAACGATGGAAAAAATAATTATTGTAGGATTAAACTTAATGAAAAATCAATAAAAATTGCAATTTGCAATGTAATTGATGAAGTCATAGGCTCTGAAGAAGAATATAATTTTGAAACATGTATTCTTATGAAATATAATTTGTTAATGGATTATAAGGAGAGTGTTTAATGTGAAAGAATTTAAATTAAGTTTTTTTCGGTATGTAAGTAGTATAATTTATGAACTTTTGAGACAGGAAGTATTGAGACAATGCATTAATAGAGACAAAAGGAGAGTACAAGGAATATTTAGGAAAAATAATATACAAAGTGAAAGATTTATAGATAATAAAACTATAGAGATTTCACAACGATATGATACATTAACATTGAATAAAGATGTTACTAAAATAAAAATGAATTCAAGAAATCCCAGAGCAATGGGGTATACTAATGAATTTCTATTCAACAATAATATTAAAATGAAAGTTTTAATAAAATTGTATATATTCATTAAAAAATCAATGAACACGAATAAAAAATAGATTTTAACAAACTATAGCTAATTAATTTAGTTATAGTTTTTTAAATTATAGAAATATTAATAAAAACATGTTAAAATGTAACGGAAATATTTAAATACTAATAAAGGAGATAAATATTATTTATGAACAAAATGAATTTATATAATGAGACAAAGTTTATTATGAAAAAGTACAACATTTTTGCAAATAAAAAACTTGGTCAAAATTTTTTGATAAATGAAGATGTTGTAGATACAATTATTAATTCAGCAGAAATAACAAAAGAGGATTTGATAATTGAAATAGGTCCAGGTCTTGGTACATTAACTAGTAAATTAGTAGAAAAAGCTGGTAAAGTTATATGTATAGAATTAGATAAGAGAATGATTAATATTTTAAATGATAGATTTTCTTTATATAATAATATAGAAATAATAAATGATGATGTACTAAAAGTAGATATAGGAAATTTAATAAAAAAAGAAAAGGAAAACAATAATATAAATAATGCAAAAATAGTAGCGAATTTACCATATTATATTACAACACCAATTATTATGAAATTATTAGAAGATGAGTTGGATATCGAAAGTATTACAATAATGATACAAAAAGAAGTTGCACAAAGGATATGTGCAGAGCCTGGAAGTGATTTATCTGGAGCTATTACATATGGTATACATTATTATACAAATCCAAATAGTATAATAGAAGTAGACAAAAATTCATTTATACCAGAACCAGAAGTACAATCTGAAGTTATAAGATTAGATATATTAAAGGAAAAATATATAAATGTTAAAAATCCAAATTATATGTTTAAGATTATTAAAGTAGCATTTATGCAAAGAAGAAAAACACTTGTTAATGCATTAATAAATGGAAAAGTTATAGATAATAAAGAAAAACTAGAAGATATATTAGAAAAGTTAAATATAGATAAAAATATAAGGGGAGAAAAATTAACACTAGAACAATTTGCACAATTAAGCGATAAACTATGTAATTAGCAAGAAAAATTCAGTTAAATGCGCAACTTTTAGTTGTAATGAATAGTGAATGATGAATAGTGAACAGTGAATAATGCAAAAAATTATTCGCTATTCACCATTCACTATTCATTATTCACTGCGACCAAAGGTCACACATTTACTTTCCTCTTAATAATTCTAAAAATTGTGGATATAATGTTTGAGCATTATGTTTCCAATTATCACATATAATTTTTGCCTGTTCTCTAGAACCTGCAAAAATACGTATACTAAATATAATTTTATTATTTTCTACAATTTTGCAATCTACAAAGAAGTTGTCTTTTCCCTCTGGGGTAAAATCTGCAACAATAGAAAATTCATTTCTATTTATAGCATCTTTAAATTCCTTTATACATGTATCAAGTTTTAATTTTAATATACCAGGTAATATATGATTTGTTAATTCTAAAATCTTTCTACCTGTATCTGTTATTATATATAATATTAAGTCATCATCTTCGCATTTTTCAATGTATTGATCTTTTAATAAATCTAGTAAGAATTGCTGAAAGTAAAAGTAATTCATATCAGAACAGTTTACTACTATTTTTAAAAGATTGTTTTCAGAAATAGGTCTTGTAATATTATTTAAAATATATAGTATCAGTACTTTACTTTCTGCTAAAATTTCATTGCTAGAAGATAATTTCATAAAGTATGCCTCCTTAAAAACTAAGATAATAAAATTTTACAAATATCTTTTGTAGAGTTCTTTTTAGCAAGAAGTCTAGCTTTTATTTTCATTTCTTTTATTTTATTAGGTGAAGAAAATAAATCAGATAAAACTTTTTCTATATTGTCTTCTTTTTTAAGCCATATAGCAACACCATTTTTTTCTAAGAAATTAGCATTTTCTTCTTCTTGCCCAGGAATAGGATCTATTATTATAATTGGCAAGCCAGATGCTAGACTTTCTGTTGTTGTAAGGCCTCCAGGTTTAGTTATTACCAAATCAGATACACTCATAAGTTGTGGAACTTGATTTGTGAAATTTAGTACTTTTATATTATCCTCTTTATGATTATACATAACTAATTCATCAAATTCTTTTTTTAACTTTTCACTTTTACCAGTGATTGTTAACATTTGTATGTTTGGAAATAAATTTATAAATGATTTAAAAATATCACTACTTGTTCCTCTTGCTAAATGAGAACTTCCACCAGCAAAAAATAATACTGTTGTTTTATTTGGTTGTAAATTGAATTCTTTTAATATATTTTCTTTGTTATAATTTTGTAAAAATTTATTAGATAATGGTATACCTGTTGCATATATTTTGCTTTTTTCTATACCACTTTGAGATAGATAATCTACCATTCCCTTATGTGCTACAAAAAAGTAATCAACATATTCATGATATATAAGCCATTGACCATGTGGAGCATAATCTGTAAGAACTGTTGCTAATTTACAATTTATTTTTCCTTTTTTCTTTAATACACAACACATTTGTGATGGAAAAAAGTGTGTTGATATTATTATGTCTGGATTATATGCAGAAATTAGTTTATATAATTTTATTGAAAATAGTTGATTTGTTCTTTTACTAATATTTTTAATAGGCCATTTTTCAGAATCATAATAAACTCTTTTCCATGCCCAAGGTGCTTTCATAGAAAGATGATCATATGTTTTTACAGATATTTTATTAAAAAATTTATTTATATAATCAATTGAATCTACAATTTTTGTTTCACAGTTTTTATAATTTAAATCTATATATTCTTTTATAGATCTTGCAGCAGAAAAATGACCTGCACCATAAGAACCATAAAAGATAAGAATTTTTTTCACATTTACCTCCAGTTGAGCAATTTATACTCTAAAAATTTGCTCATATTATATCATAAAACATAACAAAAGAAGTATATTTTACAAAAAAAAATGCAAACTATTTATATGAGTGTTACAATTTACAGCTATATGATTTTGATATAATAATCTTTCATAAATTTTTCGGCTTAATACGATATTTAAGAATTTGTAAAATAATTTAATGAGCCTCTTTCATTCAGGCTCAAAATCAGAGATTTTGCCCATGAACATTCCTCATTAAATTATATAACAAATTCTATAAACATCTCCAATCGCATTCAAAATTTATTCAATATTATTATATCAAAATCTATAAAAACAAATATCTATAAAATCTAATAAAATAGCCGTAGGGGCGAACATTGTTCGCCTGAATTACGGAGGGATTTCTTAAAAATTGAATATATGAATTATAGCTGTGAATAATAACATAATGAGAAAATAATTAAATGGAGGATGAGATGAGAAAATTTATATGTATAATATTAATTTTAATGATATTGTTTATAAGTGTTCAAATTTTTGTACCAAGTGAAAAAAATAATAGTACAATTTATGCTGCAAAATCAAGTTATTCAAATTCAGATTTACAACTTATGGCTCGAGCAATAAATGGTGAAGCAAGAGGAGAACCTTATGAAGGACAAGTTGCAGTTGGTGCTGTTATTTTAAATAGAGTGAAACATTCTAGCTTTCCAAATACTATAGCAGGTGTAATTTATGAAAAAGGTGCTTTTACTGCTGTTGATGACGGACAAATAAATGAACCTATAAGCGAAAATTCTACTGTATATAAAGCAGCTCAAGATGCTTTAAATGGATGGGATCCTACAAATGGTTGTATATATTATTTTAATCCAGATACTGCTACTAGTAAGTGGATATGGTCAAGAACAATTGTAAAAACAATTGGAAAACATCATTTTTGTAAATAATTAATAATGGAGGTTTTTATGGAAAAGAAAAAGGTGAATTATTTATATGTGGCAATTGCTTTATTAGTTGTTGCATGTATTGCACTTGGTATAGGAATGTATAATAAACAAAAGGAGTATACTTTGGCAACTGAAAATGGCTACAATATGGCTTTTTATGAATTAGTTGATTATGTTCAAAATGTTGAAAATTATTTAGCTAAATCTTTAATTTCTACTTCTCCAGAACATGGTGCAGAGACTTTAACAAATGTATGGAGAGAAGCAAATTTAGCAAGTAGCTATTTATCTCAATTACCAATACAAACAAATGAACTTTTAAATACACAAAAATTTCTAAATCAGGTAAGTGATTATAGTTATTCTTTGTCAAGAAAAAATATTAATAATGAACAATTAAGTCAAGAAGATTTAAATAATTTGAAAGATTTACATGATTATAGTATAGAACTTGCAAATAATTTAAATCAAATGTCACTTGATATGTCTAATGGAAAATTATCATGGAGTGACATAAGTAAGAATAATACCCCAGAGTTAGCACAACAAGTTAGTAATGTTGATGAAGGTATTTTTAGTAATATAAATAAAAGTTTTGAGGAGTATGCAGGCTTGATATATGATGGTGCATATTCAGAGCATGTAAATGAAGGACAAATGAAGTTCTTAGTTGATAAAGAGGATATAGATGAAGAGAAGGCTAAAAATATAGCATTAGATTTTATTGGAAGAGATAGAGTAGACGAGATTACATCTAATGGATATATTGAAAATGGAAAAATACCTGCATATGATTTTTCTGCTAAATTAAAAGATGGTGATGATGTATATTCATATATTTCTATTTCTAAAAAAGGTGGAAATGTAATTACTATGAATTGTAATAGAGATGTAGTTGCAGAAACTATTTCACCAGATGATGCAAAAAATATAGGATTGGATTATTTAACAAAAAAAGGTTTTCCTAATATGAAAGACACATATTATATTATACAAGATGGAATTATTACAATAAATTATGCTTATAACCAAGATGATGTAATTATGTATCCAGATTTAATAAAGGTTAAAATGGCTCTTGATAATGGAGAAGTTTTAGGATTAGAAACATCAGGTTATTTAAATTCTCATGTTATAAGAGATATAAATAATGTAAAAATAGATAAAGAAACTGCAAAACAAACTATTAATAAACAATTGACAATTGAAAGTGAAGGCTTGGCTGTAATTCCTACAAAATGGAATACAGAAATACTATGTTGGGAGTTTAAAGGGAAGGTTAATGAAAATGAATTTTTAGTATATATAAATGCTGAAAATGGAAAAGAAGAAGATATTTTAGTTATTAAAGATACACCTAATGGAGTTTTGACTATGTAATGTTAATAGAATAAACTATTCACTTTTCACCATTCACTTAAAAAAGTTCTAAAATAAAATTATTGCAATAGGAAGTCACAGATATATATAGACATTTAACTTTTCTAATATTGGAAAATAAAATATAATATGCTATAATATAAACAGTTAATAATGAGAGGAGGAATGCTGATATGGCAAATCTACCAACTCAAATAGATGATGTAATACAAGAATTTATCAAAGGTGTTAAGTCTATATTAGGTGAAAGACTTAAAAAAATTATATTGTATGGCTCTTATGCAAGAGGAGACTATAATGATAGTTCAGATATTGATATTATGATACTGACAGATTTATCAGATGATGAAATAATTAAATATAGAGATAAGATATGGGATTATGCTTATGATATAGAGTGGAATAATAATTTTAATATAATGTTGTCTCCAATTGTTAAAAATATAAATAAATATAACCAAAGAAAAATGATTGTACCATTCTATATGAATGTACAAAAAGAAGGAGTGGTTTTGTGTGGATAGAGATGAATTCACAATAGAAAAATTCGCAAAATATAGATTAGAAAGAGCAAAACAAGATTTGTCAGATGCAGAGTTTAATTATAAAAATAATAGATTTTTAAATGCCAATAATAGAGCATATTATTCAATATTTCATGCAATTAGAGCAGTATTAGCATTAGAACAAAAAGATTTTAAAAGGCATAAAGATGTACTTGCTTATTTTAATCAACATTATATTAAGACAGAAATATTTCCAAAAAACATAAGTAGAAAAATAAGTCAAGCAAAATCTATTAGAGAAGATAGTGATTATGATGATGAGTATAAACCAAATGCAGAAGAGACACAAAATCAAATAGAAACAGCTAGAGAATTAATAAGTTTAGTTGAAAAATATTTAGAAAGTAAAAGTTGAAATACTATGTAAAAGTATAGTATTTCAACTTTTACTTTTTTATTTAAAATCATAATTTGCCAAAAAACTATATATAGTATAAAATAGACAAAATATATTTTGTTAGGAGAAATGTGTATGAATAAAAAAATAACTGTCTCAGATGTTTTAAGAGTATGTAATGGTAAAATGTTTAGAGGTAATGAAAGTTTAGAGCTTGAGGATTTTTCTAAAGATACAAGAACTATTAGAAGCGGAGAAGTATATGTAGGTATAAAAGGTGAAAATTTTGATGGTAATAAGTATTTTAAAGAAGCAATAAACAAAGGGGCCATAGCGTGTATTTTAGATAATAGTGTTAATGAAGATGAAATTAGAGATTATGATAATATTATATTAGTTGATAATACTATAATAGCATTGCAAGAAATTGCAAAATATAAAAGAAGCTTATATGATATACCAGTTGTTGCTGTAACAGGTAGTGTAGGAAAAACTAGTACTAAAGATATTATTTATAGTGTTCTCTCAACCAAATATAATGTATTAAAAACTGAGGGTAATAATAATAACCATATTGGATTACCTTTAACTATTTTAAAATTGAAGGATCATGATGCAATGGTTGTAGAGATGGGAATGAATCATTTTGGAGAAATAAGTTTATTAAGCAATATTGCCAAACCTACTATTGCAGTAATTACTAATATTGGCACATCACATATTGGAATATTAGGTTCTAGAGAAAATATTTTAAAAGCTAAATTAGAGATTTTAGATGGAATGAGTAAAGATGGATTAATTATTGTTAATAATGACAATGATTTATTAAATAAATGGAAAAATGAAAATGTTACAAAATACAATATACGAACATATGGAATTGAGAATGAAAGTGATTATTTTGCATATGATATTAATATAGGTGAAAATATAAGTACATATTTTATTAATAATAAAAAGGTTACTTTAAATTTACCAGGAAAAGTTTTTATATATAATAGCTTATGTGCAATTGCTGTAGGGGATAAACTAGGGATTAGTTTAGATGATATGATTGATGGATTGAAAAATGTATCTTTAACAAAAAGAAGAATGGAGATTATTGAAAAAGATGGCATTAAAATTATAAATGATGCATATAATTCAAGCTATGATTCTTTGAAAGCTTCTATAGAATATTTAAATAAAGTTAGTGGTGATAGAAAAATTGCAGTCTTAGGAGATATGTTAGAACTTGGTGATTATTCTAAAGAGCTACATGAGAAGGTCGCAGATGTATTATATGAAAATAAAGTAGATATATTAATAACAGTTGGAAAATATGTAAGTTATATGGCAGATAAGGCTATAGAACTTGGACTTAAAGAAGTATATAAATGTATGAATAACCAAGAAGCAATTGATAAGGTTAAAATATTAAAGAAAGGTGGAGATGTTATATTAGTAAAAGCATCAAATTCTATGAAGTTTGATGAGATTGTAAAAAATATATAAAAAGAGTATATACTCAAAAAGGAGGTTTATATGAAAAAATTAGCAATATTATTTGGAGGAGTTTCAACAGAACATGATGTATCTATTGTTTCAGGTTTATGTGTTTTAAAAAATGTTAATAAGAAAAAATATGAGGTGTATCCAATATATATTGATTGCATAGGCAATTTTTACGAATATAAAGAAGATGTGGATACTTTGGAAGATTTAAAAGTTGGATATAAAGTTGATAATATTGAAAAAATAGATAATATTATTGAGTACTTATCTAATATGGATGTTGTTTTTCCTGTATTACATGGGTCTTATGGCGAGGACGGAGCTATTCAAGGTTTATTAGAATGTATTAATAAACCATATGTAGGATGTAATATACTTGCATCTAGTGTGTGTATGGATAAATTATATGCAAAAGTGATTTTTGACAGAGCTGGTATTAAACAGTCAAAATATGAGTACATAAAAAAGTATAATGATAATTATATTTATGTAGATAAAAGTTTTAATGAAACTATTATGGATATTGAAAAAGTTATAGATGTTTTGGAAAATAGTTTAAAATATCCTATGTTTGTTAAACCTTCAAATTCAGGTTCATCTGTTGGTATAAGTAAGGTTAAAAATAAAGATGAATTGAAAAATGGAATTGAATATGCTTCTAAGTTTGATAGAAAGATTATTATTGAAGAGGGTGTTGTTGGTAAAGAAGTGGAGTGTGCTGTTTTAGGAAATGAAGCGGTAGAGGCTTCTTGCTTAGGTCAAATAATACCTCCTGAAGATGATTTTTATAGTTATGAGGCAAAATATAAAAATGATGAAGCAAAACTTGTTATTCCACTAAAGTTAGATATAGAAGATGAGGTTAGAAAGACTGCTATTAAAGCATTCAAAGCTGTTGATGGAAAGGGATTATCTAGGGTTGACTTTTTTGTAACTGATGATAATGAGATTTATATTAATGAGATTAATACAATGCCTGGTTTTACTAATATTAGTATGTATTCTAAATTGTGGAATGAGTCTGGAATAAATTATTCTGATTTGATTGATAAGCTAATTGATTTGGCTTTTGAGGAATAAGGTGTGACTTACAGTTACAGATAAAGTTATATATTTTTAATAAATGTTATTAAAAAATTGAATTTGACATATAATAAAATATACTATATAATTATAGTAATTAAAATAATTGTTTTCAAAAACATAAAAAGCTCAGGTTGTGCCAAACCTGAGCTTTTCCTTTTGCTAGTCATTAAAATCTCTTAAAATTAAGTAAATAATTAATAGAACTAGTAATTTAATAATTGTTTTCAAAAACAACCCTCCTTTCTCCTTTTAAGAAAAAAGGATTAATTTATTATATTTAAGTTGTGTCAAAATGTCAATGATTGAAAAGTAAATATTTTATATAGCCAATCATTCATTTTTCACTCTTCACCATTCATTATTCATTGCTACCAAAGGTCGCAGATTTGATGTAGGGACGAACATTGTTCGCCCGTGCTTCGAAGAAATTGCTCAAAATAAAAAAAGCATAATAATAAACCGTTTAAGAAGATAATATTTAACTACTTTTTTGTATTTGCTTATTACGAAAAAACTAATATATTTTTTATTTGTAACTCCCAGCATCGCACAGTCTGTAATATAATGTTGAAAAAAATTAAGATTATATAAAACAGACTGTAAGCTTGCTGGTCCCCACGAATTGTTACTGCATAAAAATATATTACTTTTTGATTTTTTTTGAATAATAATTGCATTTCTTTGGCTTATATATAAATTTTATATTTTGATATATAAATAGGTTAATATAAAAATTAATAAAAATACTGGAATTAAAAAAAGTTATAAAAAAATCGTAGGGGCGAACAATGTTCGCCCGCACTTCGAAGAATTTTCTTAAGATAAATAAATAAGATAAAATAAAAAATTTTATGACGGACAGCAAAGAAATATTTGAGATATATGCTAATCAAAAAGTAATATATTTTTATTTCTTTGGTATATATATATTTACAAAAAAATAGTAAAAAAGTATAATATAAGAAAGCAATAAGTTTAAATAAGCATAAAAAAGCAAAAGAAAGAAAAAATAAGAAAAAACGAAAGAGGGGAGAGAAAAAAATGAAAGAAAGAGAAAAAGAAATATTTACAAATAGAGGTATAACATTAGTGGCGTTAATAATCACAATAATAGTATTGTTGATATTAGCAGGAGTAAGTCTAAGTTTTGTGTTTAATGGAGGAATAATAGATAAAGCACAGTATGCAGTAGATAAGTATCAAAATGAAAGTGAAAAAGAGCAGGACATATTAGATGAAATAGATAAAGTTTTAGGAAATGAGCTAGGAATAGATTCAGGAGGAGGTACGGATGTACCAGATGATACAGATGTGCCAACAGTAGATAGCAATGGATTAGCTGCAGAAAATACGACAATAACAACAGATGACCCAAATGTGCAAATTGTAATTCCAAAGGGATTTGCGCCAGTGATATTGCAAACAGGGAGAACGGATTCAATGCCAGGAGAAAATGGAGCAGTTAAAGAAATAATGCCAAAAGAAGATTGGAATAGTATAACAAAAGAAGATATAAATAAAGGAATAGTAGTAGTAGATCATGCAATAACATATACAGGTAGTGTGCCAGATTTTAATGAGTATGTGTGGGTTCCAATAGTAAATGAAAATAAGTTTGCAAGAAATGGATGGAATATGGATACATTAGGAAATGAAACGAATAAAGAAGAGTTTTGGGAAGAAACAAGTTCTAAAGAGTATACAGATATGGTAAGTAGTGTAAGTAATAATAAAGGATTTTATATAAGTAGGTATGAGGCGAGTCAAAAAGATAGTGCAACAGCGCAGAGTAAGAGAGGACAGAATACATGGATATGGGTACCACAATTAAATGCAATAACAGCATCAAGTAATATGAATACAGAAATAAATAGTCATTTAGTATATGGAATAGAGTGGGATAGTGTATTGAAGTGGGCAATAGATAGTCAGGCAATAATTGGATCAGAAACAACAGGTAAAACTAAAACAATAACAATAGATGATGTACAAAAAGATAGTAGAAGTTGGGGTAATTATTATAATTCAACAGGAGGAGCAAAAACTAATTCAGGAGATTTACAACCAGGCGGAACAAATGAATATTGGAAGGTAAATAATATATATGATTTAGCTGGAAATGTGAGAGAGTGGACACAAGAAAAGTATGGTTCTACTCGTGCGTCTAGAGGAGGTATTTACTATCACGATGGAGACGACGGTCCAGCAGCTGATCGTAACATAGGCATTAATATCAATACGAACAGCGACGTACGGGTTTAGAGTCGGCTTTTATGTGTAGCGCTGTACTCTGGTAGCATAGTGATGTAGGGGAGAACATTGTTCTCCCGCACTTCGAAGAATTTTCTTAATATAAATATGGGATTGTGTATGATCTTGTCAAGAACAGTGTGTAAATTTTATATTATCTATTAAGAAGTAATATAATATTGTATTACTTCTTTTATATTAATTGTCAATGTACAAGCAATTTATATTTCAATATATTTAGTGTATCTATTACCAAATAAATCTATAATTTGAGATTGTATTATTTTCCAACCTTGTATCGGTTTTTTCCATTTTACACTTAATTCTTTAATTCTTAAATATAAAACTTTATATACTGAACTATCATTAGGAAAAGCACCTTTGCCACGAGTTACTTTTCTTAAAGCAGAATTTACAGCTTCTACTGCATTTGAAGTATATATACATTTTCTAATTTCTTGTGGTAGTTCAAATAAAGGTTCTAAATACTGCATAAAGTCTATAACTTTTCTAACAATTCTTTTATGTTCTGCTTGATATTTTTGTATGAAAACATCAAGAAAAAAATTTGCTTCGTCTAAAGTTGTACTTGTATATATTTTTTTATAATCATTAATAATTTGTTTTGCTTCTTTTTTAGGGCATAAACTATATATATTTCTAACCAAATGAACAACACACCTCTGAGATTGAGTTTTTGGAAAAACTCGTTCTAAAGAACCTTTGAATCCAGCAATACCATCACTTGACATATATAGAATATCTTCAACACCTCTTTCTTTTAAGTCCTCAAAAATATTAGACCAAAAACTACTAGATTCACTTTCATTTATCCATAATCCTAATATATCTTTATATCCATTTAAATCAACACCAACTATAACATATACGGCTTTTTTATAAGTAGTTAAATCATTTTTTATTGGTATATACAAACAATCTGCATATGTAAATATGTATATAGGTTTTAATTTTCTATTTCTCCATTGTTCTGTTTCTTTAGATACAGCAGAAATTAATTTAGTAATTTGTTCTTTATTTATTTTAACACCATAGATTTCTTTTAATGTATTTTCAATATCCCTAAGACTCATACCTTTAGCATAAAGTGCTATACATTTGTCTTCAAAACCAGTAAGTCTAGTTTGTCCTTTTTCAATTATAATAGGTTCAAAAGTAGATTTTCTATCTCTAGGTGTTTCCACTTTTATATTACCATATTCTGTTTTTACTGTTTTAGGCTTACAATGACCATTTCTAGAATTTTTGTTATTTTTATCTTTTTTATGTTCATATTTATCATATTCTAAATGATTATCTAATTCAGCATCTAATAAAGTTTGCATAAGAGGCTGTAAAAGACTATCTAAAAAATTAGTAACATCAGTACTATTTTTTATTTTTCCTTCTTTGTATTGTTTAACAGCTTCATTTATTATTAAATCTTTAACAACATCATTTTCTTTGTTATTTTCTTTTTTCTTTGCCATAAATAATCTCCTTAAATAAATTCAATATTAGGATAAATTTGGATTAAATCATTTAAAATTAAAGTCCATTCTTTCTTTTGAAAAGAAGTGTATCCAAAGTATCTATATTTATTATTATCAAGTTCGTTATATAAATCGTCAAAACTATTAATATATTTTTTATCATCAAAAGTCAACCTTATTTTATCATAATATTGAACATTAGCAGAATGTTTAAAGAGAAGCTTTCTAATATTTTGACTATATTTATATGTGTTTTCGATATTATTTAAATATTTTTTAATTAAAGTTTTATGAATTACATTATTATATTTATCATTAAAAATTTTAAAAACATGTTTATATTCATCTAAAGTTTTTTGAGTATATAGTTCTTTAATTTTAGAAGCAATATTTTTAGAAGAACGTTCAGAAATATATTTGTAGAACTTAGGATAAATAGAAGTTAAAGAATCAGTAAAAACAATATTAGGAAATGCAATTTTAGCAGTCCTTTTCATATTTTTATTATCATCAACAGATAAAAACAAAATATTTTTAACCCCTCTACTTTTCAAAGTTTCAAAAGAATCAAGCCAAAAATGACTGTTATTAATCTTATCAGCATAAATATTTAAAAGGTGTCTTATACCTTTAATATCAATACCTATTAATGTATAAATATCATTTTTTTCAATAATATCAGCTTTTTTAATATTTACTTCATTTTTTATAGCATATACTACAATATATGTTTCATCTAATCTTTTCTTAGTTAATTCATTTAATTTTAATAGTTCCATCTTTTCCTTCTTTCTGGCACATAAAAAAATACAGTGTGCTCTTTTTTATATTTTACACACTGTATAATACATCATCTTAAAATACAAGCATTACATAGAAGAATTAGTGAATAGTGAAAAATGAATAATGAAAAGTGAATAGTAAAAATGTGCAAATATAAATAAAAAAAACTATTCACTCTTCACCATTGATTATTAATTATTAATTGCAACCTAATGTTGTAGATACAATATCCCTAATGAAAAAGTAGAAAAAGGTATTATTTAAAAATAAAATGTAATGAAAAATTAAAAAAAGGCGAAAAGTAAAATATCCGTAAATGTATAAAAGAAATGCTATAAAAACAAATATTGATAATTAATATTAAAGATATTAAAATTTGATTAAAGAGTTTAGCATAAGTAATGCAAAGTACAGGAGGAAATGATATGGAAAATCATGAAAATAGGCATAATATATAAAAGCATTTACAATATAAAAAGATATATATTCTATAGAATATGCTTTTTTAGTCATGAGATAAATGAAAAGAATAGATTATGTAGTAAAAATTCTAAGAGATATTGATTTTTGTTATATATTCTATCCTTTTGTTACTAAAGACAAGCCAAAAATAAAATTAGAATATTGAATATAAGACTAAGCTTAAAAATATTTAAAAGGAGAGAAATGTATGAAGAAAACTGATGAGAATGTTTCAAAGAAAAAAAAGATATTCAGTAAAAATACATTATTTGTAATACTTATACTATTAATTCTGGCAATTTTTTTAGGATTTAATAATAATTCAATAGAATTTGTAAAAGAAGGAATAAATAGTATAAGTAAATCACTACAAGAAGAAGAGAAAATAAATTCAAAATCTATTAAAAGAGTATATATAACATCTTCAAGAGACAGAGTGTCTATAAAAGACGATGATTATGCAATGTTAGAAGTACATGTTGTAAATGAAAATAATGAGGATTTAGGTAATGTTGGAACAGTAAGTTATTTCCAAAGTTCAACAGACGGTGGAAGTGTACAGATAGAAGATGAAATAATAAAAGGACTTACTATAGGTACAGTTAAACTATATGTAACAATAGAATATAATGGTGCTACATATACATCAAATACAATACATTTAACAGTACAAGAGAATTATGAAATAGAGTATGATAAAGTAACTTTGTATAAATACGATGCAGACGCATTGTT
>CALXAP010000019.1 GCA_944386325.1 uncultured Clostridia bacterium | reverse complement strand
AAATTCTTAAATATCGTATTGAGCCGAAAAATTTATGAAATATTATCATATCAAAATCGTATGCCGTGAATAGTAACGATTAAAGATTTGTCGATGTGAAAATTCACTAAAATGTCTAGCAATTTTTCTAAAAATTATATATAATTTTATAAATATACTTTTAAATAAACCATCAGCTATCTAAAAGTAAATGTTTATGTGAAGAAGAGGTTTTTAATTAAAATTTTGTTAGAGCATATAATTGCTCGAATGGAGGTTTTTATGAGTGATTTTAAAATAAGAAAAGCTAAATCTTCGGATTGTTTTGATTTATCTTTATTAAAAAGAGAAATATGGGAAACAACTTATAGAGGTATTTATCCAGATTCAAAAATAGATAACTATAATTATCAAGAAAATGAAAAAAGGTTCAAAAATTTTATTAATAATCCAAATCAGCAATTATATGTAGTTACAAATGATGATAATAATATTATTGGTTATATAGAATTTGGAAAACCTTTTAGACCTTTTCGAGATTATAACCAAGAAATCGGTTTATTCTACATAAAAAAAGAGTATCAAAGACACGGATTAGGTACAAAATTATTTGATTTAGCATCTAAACAAATAAAATTTAATGGTTCTGATAAATTTTTTATCTCTTGTCACAAATACAATTTAGATGCCCAAAAATTTTATAAAAAAATGGGTGGAAAAATTGTACATATTGATAATGATTCTGCAAATGATGGACTTCCTCAAATAAAATTTGAATATAATACATTATAATATCAAAATTTGTAGAACGGAAAAATTACTTTACCGTTCTACAAAAAATTTATTTATCACATTTATAATTAAAATTCATATAATTTTATAAGAATCAATTATATTAAATGGAGGAATATATGAATTCATGTGAATTTGTTACATTAATTTCAACACTTGCATGTACTATAGCAAATGGTAAATCCCAAGAAGAATTAGCAGTACTTGCAACATTTTTCACACAGCTTGGTGACACTCTTGCTACAATAGCAGTTATTGATTCAGATTAATTACATATTCAAACTACTCTCTAAAGCTAGTTCAATCATATTATTTAAATTCTTTTCTCTTTCCTCACTAGAAATTTGATTCTTTTTAGTTGGTATATCTACAACAGTTAATAGACATGCTGCCTGTTTATTAAGTAAATTAGCTAAATAAAATAATACAAAAGATTCCATTTCTGCTGCAATAATATTTAAATCTCTTGGTAATCTTGCTAATAATTCATTTAATTTTGGTATATATAAATCAAAACAATCACTACATAAAACATTGCCTTTTACATATTTTATATTACTATCTTTTGCAGTTTTTTCAATTATATTATTTATTTTTTCTGTTGCACTACTAATATTACATTTTTCCTCATTAAATGTATATGCAAAATTACTCTCTGTATAGCTTTTATCAACTAATATTGTGTCAAATAGGTCTAAACTGTCTGAATATCCTCCACAAGAACCAATTCTTATAATATTTTCAACTTCATAAACCTTATATAATTCATATGCATAAATTCCCATACTCGGAATTCCCATACCAGATGCCATAACAGTTATTTCTTTTCCTTTATATTTTCCTGTATATGCATATATATTACGAACTTTATTTACTAGTTTATAATCTTGCAGAAAGTTTTCAGCAATATACTTTGCTCTTAATGGATCTCCTGGCATTAAAACAGTTTTTGCAATTTCTGATTTTTTTGCTTCTATATGTGGTGTCATATTAACACAACCTTTCTTAATTTTCTATTTTTTTAGTAATTATCTTTAAAGCTTTTTGTCTATCTAATACAATTACATGCTCACATTTTAAGCACTTAAACTTAAAGTCTACACCAACTCTTACAATTTCAAAATCTCTATTACCACACGGATGTTGTTTTTTTAATCTTACTTTATCTCCAATATTATACTCCATTCTAATCTATTCCTTACTCATATAATAATCAAATCTTTTCATAATACTACTTTCTCCCAAAACTTGCATTATTTCATATAAATCTGGTGTATTGTGTCTTTTTGTTAATGCAACTCTTAGAACAGTACTAACATCTCCTACATGTGCCAAATATTTATCTGGTTCTTTTTTATACTCTTTTACCTCTCTTGCATAACCCAATTCTTCACTTAAATCTTTTATTTTATCAAACCATTTTTGTTTATCATCATTTATATCAAAATATTTTTCTTTATATAATTTTATAATTTTAATTATTGTTTCCTTATCATTTATTTTTTGAAACTCATATTCTTCTTGTCCACTATAGAAATTATCATCATACATATAACTTATATTTTCTTCTATATCTGACCATTTTGCTATATCTTTTCTAGGTTTCTTTAATCCTCTTTCTATATTAAATATTTTTATTGCATATTCTTTATCATTTTCTAATCTTTCTTTTAGTGGTAAATTGTATTTGCTAGACCACTCAATTACATAATTATATATTTCTTCTGCAGAATATTTTGATATTATATTCTTCGAAATATCTAATAATTTTACAATATCAAATAATGCCCCACTAACTCCCATTTTATTCAATTCAAATTTAAATTCTTCTATTTTTTTATCTGGATTTGCTCTTCTCCAACCTTCAAAATTAGAATTTGCAATATTTAAAAGATATTCTTTAACAGCTTGACATGGTATACCTTGCTCATGATAATAGCTAACTTTAGCTTCTGGATCTTTTCTTTTACTAATTTTTCTCTTTCCTCCATTTTCTTCTTTTAATAGAGGAGCTATATGTGCATATTTAGGTGGTCTAAATCCAAATGCTTGGAATAATTGTATATGTAATGGCACAGAAGATAACCACTCATCTCCACGAATAACATGAGTTGTTTTCATTAAATGATCATCAACAATATGTGCAAAATGATATGTTGGTAATCCATCTGACTTTAATATAACTATATCTTGATTATTCTCTGGAAATTCTACTTTACCTTTTATTAAATCATGATGTTTTATTTTTCTATCTGGATTTCCCATTGATTTAAATCTTATAACAAAATTTTCTCCATTTTTTATTTTTTCTGCAGCCATATCTAATGGCATGTTTCTGCATTTTGCCCATTTACCATAATATCCAGGCATATTTTTTGATAATTCTTGCTTTTTTCTTATATCATCTAAATCTTCTGTTGAACAAAAACATGGATATGCAAAACCTATTTTTAAAAGATGTTTAACATATGCTTTATATATTTCACCTCTTTTACTTTGCATATATGGTCCATAGTTTCCTTTTTCTGTTTTTCCATCTATAAATCCTTCATCTGGTATTATATCAAAATCTCTTAATGAATTTACAATTCCCTCAACTGCATTTTCTACTTCTCTTTTTTTATCTGTATCTTCAATTCTTAAATAAAATACCCCATCTGTTTGCTCTGCAATTTTTTTATTTATTATAGACGAAAACAATCCTCCTATATGTACAAAACCCGTAGGACTTGGAGCAAATCTACAAACAACAGCTCCCTCTTTTAAGTTTCTTTCCTTATATAAATTTTCATAATATGATATATCTTTTACATCTGGAAATATTAAATTTGCAATACCTTCATTGTCCATATTTTTCACATTCCTTCCTTAGGCACAAATCTGGTTTTTTCAACCTTCTTTTTTCCTATTTATTTTAACTTTTTATATTATATCTTGTTTTATTAATTTCTACAAGCAAAATAAATTAGAAAACAAGGAAAATTTAAAAAGAATTCCAAAATAAAACAATCTGGAATTCTTTTATAATATGTTCAATTAATTTATTTTAGCAACACCCTCTATTTCCGCAACATCCGCAATTAGTAAATAATAACAAGAATATTATTATAAAGAACAATATCTCACTATTACCTCCACAACAATTTCCTAAAAATCCTCCCATTGGATTTCCGCATCCACAACCACAGTTTCTTTCTTCTGGCATTTTATTCCCTCCTTTTTGTATTTTATAACATATATTATGCTTTTACTTTTTTTTGTGTTACAATATTAAGTAAATATATCAATAACAAATACTTGGAGGTTATAATGAAAAAAACTGAGCTTTTATCTCCTGTACGGGGATTTTGAATGTTTAAAAGCTGCTGTACAAAATGGAGCAAATAGTGTTTATTTAGGTGCTTCATTATTTAGTGCACGTGCTTATGCTAAAAACTTCAATACATTTGAACTAGAAAAAGCTATTAACTACGCAAAATTAAGAAATGTAAAAACTTTTCTTACTTTAAATATTTTAATTAAAAATGATGAATTTAAACAAGCTTTAGAACTTGCATCAAAAGCATACGAATTAGGTATAGATGCACTAATTGTTCAAGATTTAGGACTTGCTAAAATTTTAATAGATAATTTCCCTGATTTACCTATACATGCAAGCACTCAAATGACTGTACATAATTTAGAAGGGGTTCTTGCTTTACAAAAGCTTGGCTTTAAAAGAGTAGTTCTTGCAAGAGAATTATCCATAAATGAAATTGAACATATTTGTAAAAATTCAGATGTAGAAATTGAAGTATTTGTTCATGGTGCTTTATGCATTTCTTATTCTGGTAGATGTTTAATCTCTAGTGTAATTGGTGGTCGTTCTGGTAATAGAGGAAAATGTGCTCAAGCATGTAGACTTCCATATAAATTACTACAAGACGATAAAATTATAGATAATGGATATTTATTAAGTGCTAGAGATATATGCAGTCTTGATTATATAAAAAAATTAATTGAAATAGGTGTTGATTCTTTTAAAATAGAAGGTAGAATGAAATCCCCAGAATATGTTTCTATAGTTACAAAAACATATAGACACTATATTGACACTTTTACTTCTGATATAAATAAACAAGATATTAAAAATCTTTCTCAAACATTTAATAGAGGTGGATTTTCTCACGGTCACTTATCTAATGAACCTTCAAATAAACTTGTTTACCCTGTTAAACCAAACAATGCTGGAATTTTTATAGGAACAGTTTCAAAATTTAACTCAAAAAAATCATATATAACCACAATTCCAAAAGAAGAAATATCTATTGGAGATACTATAATAATAGGAAAAGATGAAAATAAATATACAATTTCAGAATTAATTTTTAACAATCAAAACATAAAAACTTGTATAAACCAAAGAGTTGAAATTGGTAGAATAAAAGGAAAAATTAATATTGGAGATTCTATTTATAGAATTCATAGTAAGAAATTAAGCAATCTAGCCCAAACTTCATACTCAAAAGAATTTGTAAAAACACCTATTACAGGAGAATTAACTATTAAAAAAGATTATAATATAACTGCTAAAATTAGTTTAACTAATAATCCTAATATATATATTTATAAAGAAACTGATATAATTCCACAAAAAGCATTAACAAATCCTATTACTAGAGAAAGAATAATAAAACAATTTTCTAAAACTGGTAATACACCTTTTGAATTTTCTAATTTAAATATAAATATGGATAATGATATTTATATTCCTAACATAAGCTTAATAAATGAATTGCGTAGAAATTTATTAAATAGTTTAGAAAATATTATAATTAATAATTCTAAAAGAAAACATAAAGATATAAAATTATTTGATGAAAAAAATTCATATAATACAGATAATAATAAGCAAATATCATTATTATTAAACATTTTAAATAAAAATTATGATTACTCTAAATTGTTAGAAGTCGATAATTTATATATTCCTTTTAAATATTATATTATGGATGATTATAAAGAAATAATTAAATCTTTTAAAAGCACATATATCTATTTTCCAAGTATTATTAAAAAAAATTATTATAATTTAATTATTAAAAATTTAGATTATATTATGGAATCTTTTAATATAAGTGGTTTTGTAATATCAAATCTTTCAGATTTAGAATTTGTAAGAAAATACAATAAAAAAATAGTTGGAAATTATACATTTAATATTTATAACAATTATACAAAATCTATATTACATAATTTAGGTATAGACAAAACAACAATATCACCTGAACTTAATAAATCTGATTTAAATAATATAAACTCCTATAATTCTGAATTTATTGTATATGGTAATTTACCTGTTATGGTATTAAATTATTGCCCATTAGGCAAATTAAATAAATGCTCTAGTAGTTGCTCAAAGCATTGTTTACAAAATTCCAAATATTATTTAAAAGATAGAATAGGATTAAATTTTAGAATAATACCTGATAATATAGAAACTATCACTACAATTTATAATTCTAAAATAACATCTATATCTACAAATGATATTCCATTTAAATCTTATAGGATTGATATATTAGATGAAAATATTGATGAAATTAATAATATTATACATAATGTAAAAAATGGATATAAATTTTCTGGAAGTTTATATACAAATGGAAATCTAAATAAAATTGTATAATAAATAGTAAATAAATTATATTCTTTATGAAATAACAATTTTAGTTACAATGTATAGCATATGATTTTGATATAATACATAATATAGAAAAAATCTAATAGAATAGATGTAGGGGCGAACATTGTTCGCCCGTTCTACGGAGCTATTTCTCAAAAAATTGAATATATAATTTTAGTCGTGATTGTAACCAATTTTAACAAATTTTCCTTAATTTTAACTAAATCTTTGTTGAAAGCCTAAATTATTATGGTATAATATGTACAAATTTGTTTTTAGGAGTGATTTATTTGTTTAAACAATTTAATGGTGTAATGCTTCAATGTTTTGAATGGTATTTACCAAGTGATGCAAGCCTTTGGAAAAAGCTTACAAGAAAAGCTCCTGACTTAGCAGAATCTGGTTTTACCAGTGTATGGCTACCACCTTCATATAAATGTGCTGATGGCATAAAAGATACAGGATATGCTGTCTACGATTTATATGATTTAGGTGAGTTTGATCAAAAAGGTTCTGTTCCTACTAAATATGGAACAAAAGATGAATACTTAAACTTAGTAAAAACTTTAAAAGAAAATAATATATATGTTTTGGCAGATGTTGTTTTAAATCATAGAATGGGTGCTGATGAAACTGAAGAAGTTCTAGCTATTGTTGAAAATCCACAAAACAGAAATGAAGATTTAGGTACAGCAAAACCAATTTCTGCATGGACTAAATACAATTTTCCTGGAAGAAACAACAAATATTCAGATTTTAAGTGGAACTGGACTCATTTTCATGGTGTAGATTGGGATGCAAAGGAAAATAAGTATTCAATTTATAAATTTTACGGTAAAAATTGGGATAAGTTAGTTGATACTGAAAATGGAAATTTCGATTACTTAATGGGCGCTGATGTGGATATGAATAATGTTGATGTTGTTAATGAATTAACTAATTGGGGAAAATGGTATATAAATTTTACAGGTGTTGATGGTTTTAGATTAGATGCAGTAAAACATATTCGTTCAGACTTTTTTAAAAAATGGCTTAAAGAATTACGTGATGATTCTAAAAAAGAATTATTTGCTGTTGGTGAGTATTGGTCACAAAATATAGATTCTATAATAAATTATTTAAAAAATACAGATTTTTCATTAAATCTATTTGATGTACCTTTACACTATAATTTCTACAATGCTTCAATAAGTAATGGAACATTTGATATGCGTAAAATTTTTGATAATACTATTACAAAACTTTACCCAGATAAATCCGTTTCTTTTGTTGATAATCATGATACTCAACCAGGGCAAGCTTTATCATCTTGGATTGCTCCATGGTTTAAACCAATAGCATATGCTTTAACACTTCTTAGATTACAAGGTTATCCTTGTGTATTTTATGGAGATTATTTTGGAATAAAACATGATAATATTAATCCAATTACATCTACTTTAGATATATATTTATATATAAGAAAAAATTTATGTTATGGGACTCAAACAGATTATTTTGACCACCCTAATATAATAGGTTGGACAATATCTGGTGATAAAGAACATCCTAATTCTGGACTTGCTGTTATTTTATCTAATAAAGATGGTGGTTCAAAGCAGATGAATGTAGGAAAAAATTTAGCAAATAGTATATTATATGATGTAACAAATAATTTAAAAGAAACAGTATACATAGATAATGATGGAAATGGTATTTTTTATACAAAACCTGGTAGTGTATCTGTATGGATAAAAAAAGAAGTTTCAATTTAAAATTGGAACTTCTTTTTTTCTAATATATAAATTATTTTCCAAAATATCTTGCTAATAATCCATCGAATCCTCTTCCATGTCTAGCCTCATCTTTTGCCATTTCATGTACTGTATCATGGATTGCATCATAACCTAATTCTTTAGCTCTTGTAGCTAATTCTTTTTTACCCATGCAAGCTCCTTCTTCAGCAGCTGCTCTTAATTCTACATTTTTCTTTGTATCTGCATGCACTAATTCACCTAATAATTCTGCAAATTTTGCAGCATGCTCTGCTTCTTCGAATGCATATCTTTTAAATGCTTCAGCTATTTCAGGATATCCTTCTCTATCTGCTTGACGACTCATAGCTAAATACATACCTACTTCTGTACATTCTCCAGTAAAATTATCTCTTAAACCTTTAACAACTTGCTCATCTAATCCTTGAGCTACTCCTATTACATGCTCATCTGCATAATTTTTCTTTCCATTTTCTTCTTTTAATTCAAACATTTCTGCTCCTGCTCCACATTGTGGACATTTTGCTGGTGGTTCATCTCCTATGTGAATATAACCACAAACTTTACATACATATGCTTTCATATTTATTCCTCCCTATATTTTTATATTTTAAGTACATTTACCACATTTACCTGTAATAGTTAGAAAAGTTTTTTCTGGCTTTGCACTTATTAAACTAGATATTTTATTAATGGTGTTATCCATATTTCTTAAATCGTTTTCATTTAAAAATATATCATACAAAGTATTACATTTATTGCATTCAAAATGTATATGTGGTTTGTTATTTCCATCATATCTATCTGGTCCATTTAATGATTTTAATTTTATAACTTCACCACTTTCACATAATTCTATTAAATTTCTATAAACTGTTGCTATTCCTATTCTTGGCATTTCTAATTTTAAATCTTCGTATAATTGCTCAGCTGTTGGATGATCTGTTCTATTTTTTAAAGAATTATATATTAGTTGCCTTTGTTTACTATACTTTTTCATATAAAAACTCCTAAAATATTTAAAATATGATAACGATTATCATTATTATATATTAAATATTTAATTTGTCAATAGTCTATTTAGAATTTTTTATGAAATTCCATGAATCCCTACACATATCTTCTAATGTTTTTGTAGGCTTCCAATTTAATTCTTTTTCGGCTTTTGTTACATCTGCATAACACTCTGCAATATCGCCTGGTCTTCTATCTACGAATTTATAGTTTACTTTAACATTATTTACTCTCTCAAAAGTTTTTACTAATTCTAAAACAGAATATCCTCTACCGCTTCCTAAATTATATACAAATATTCCTTCATCTTTTTCTATTTTTTCTAATGCTTTAATATGACCTTTAGCTAAATCTACTACATGAATATAATCTCTTACTCCAGTTCCATCTTTAGTATTATAATCATTTCCAAAAATATTTAAAATTTCTAATTTTCCTGATGCAACAGATGTAATATATGGCATTAGATTATTTGGTATACCATTAGGATTTTCTCCTATTAATCCACTTTCATGTGCTCCTATAGGATTAAAATATCTTAACATTGCAATTCTAAAATTATTATCTGAATTATACAAATCTTTTAATATTCTTTCTATCATTAACTTTGTTGTTCCATATGGATTTGTTGTTGAAAGTGGAAAATCTTCTTTAATAGGTACTGTTTTTGGCTGACCATACACTGTAGCTGATGAACTAAATACAAACTTATTACAATTATATTTTTTCATTATTTTTAATAAATTCAATGTAATCATTAAATTATTATAATAGTATTCAAGAGGTTTTGCTACTGATTCTCCTACAGCTTTTAAACCAGCTAAATGAATAACAGATTCTACATTATTTTCTTTAAATATATTTTCTAACTCATCTTCATTAACCATATTTAATTTATAAAATTTCACTTTTTTATCTGCTATTTTTTCAATGTTTTTAATTACTTCTTCATTACTATTAATTAAATTATCTATTATTATAATTTCTTTATTATTATTTAATAATTCAACACATATATGACTTCCTATATATCCTGCTCCTCCTGTTACCAAAACTGCCATTTTTATTCCTCCTTTATTTTCACATATTTCACTCATATAACATTTTGTATATTTTATAATTTCTTGATATTTTTCTTACATATGTAGTTGTTTCTTTATATGGTATATTTTCTATATCAGATCCATCAGCTTTTATTGTTCCATTTTCTATCCATCTTTTTATATTACCTTTACCCGCATTATATGCAGCCATTGCAAGTAATTCATTACCAGAGTAATCTTTTAGCAAATCCGAAAAATATTTTGTACCAAACATAATATTTGTTTCAGGATCATATAAATCATAATCTCCCATATTATAATTTCCCAAATCTTTTGCAATATCATCTGCTGTTGTTTCTAATACTTGCATAAGTCCTTTTGCATTACTTGTAGAATTTGCTTTCTCATCAAAATTACTTTCAGCTTTTATAATAGCATATATAAGTAAATCATCTACATCATATTCTTTTGCATATTTTTCTACCCACTGTGTATATTTTAATGGATATATTTGCTTAAGTATTACATTTTGAACTTTGAAAACATATAATAATAAAAAAACAATAAATAATATTAATACTATTATTAATACTTTCTTATTAAAATTCAAATTAATCGCTCCTTGAAAAATATCCCCTTATTTTGAATCATACCAACTTTTGCCTTCTTGAATTTCAACTTTTAAAGGCACCGACAATTTTATAACATTTTCCATGCAATTTTTCAATATTTTTTTTACATTTTCTTTTTCATCTTCATATGTTTCAATTAATAATTCATCATGAACTTGCAATACTAATTTTGACTTTAAATTATTTTTTTTCAATTCATTATACACATGTACCATTGCAAGTTTAATAATATCTGCTGCTGTTCCTTGTATTGGAGTATTCATTGCTGCTCTTATTCCAAATTGCCTTATATTATAATTTTTAGAATTAATTTCTGGTATATATCTTCTTCTTTTAAATAAAGTTTCTACATAACCGTTTTCTTTTGCTTTTTCTGGTATTTCATCCATAAATTTTTTTATACCACTGTATTTTTTCAAATACTCATCAATATATTGTTTTGCTTCTTTTCTAGTTACGCCTATTTGTTGCGATAATCCATAATCACTAATACCATATACAATTCCAAAATTAACAGCTTTAGCTCTTGATCTTAATTGACTTGTAACATCTTTTAATTCTACATCAAAAACTTTTGCTGCAACCTGTGCATGTATATCTTCATCATTATTAAATGCAGATATCATCTCTTTGTCTTCAGAAATATGTGCAAATATTCTTAATTCTATTTGAGAATAATCTGCATCTAAAAATGTTCTATTTTCTTCTGCTTTGAAAACTTTTCTAAGCATTTTACCAGCTTCAAATCTAGTAGGAATATTTTGCATATTTGGTTCTGTACTACTTATTCTTCCTGTTGATGTTACAGTTTGATGAAAATATGAATGTATTCTATGTGTTTTCTTATTAACATATGGTAATATTCCTTCAACATAAGTTGAATTCAATTTTGTAAGTTGTCTATATTCTAATATTTTCTCAATAACAGGATGTTCATTTCTTAATTTTTCTAAAATCTCTACATCTGTTGAGTATCCACTTTTTGTTTTTTTGTAAACTGGTAGCTCTAACTTTTCAAATAGAACCTCTCCCAATTGTTTTGGTGAATTTATATTAAATTCAGTTCCTGATAATTTATATATTTCTTCTGTCAATTTTTTTATTTTTTCTTGTAACTCCAAACCATATTTTTTTAATTCTTCTTCATCTATATACATCCCTACATATTGCATATCTGCTAATACTTGTACTAAAGGCATTTCAATTGTATTAAATAATTCTAATGCTTCTATTTCATCCATTTTTTTTGATAATTCATCATATAATTTATTTATAGCATATACATAAAAACAATTTGTTTCATTTGTTTTATTATCTTTTTCTTCAAACATACTTACTTGATTGTCTTTTATCTCATCATTTCCTTGAAATTCTATACCTAAATATTCAAAAACTAAATTTTCTATAGAATATTTATTTTCATTAGAATTTAATATGTAACCTGCTATTTTTACATCAAACATCATATTTTCTGGATTTATTCCCAACTGTTTTAGTATAATAATATCTTCTTTTAAATTATATCCGTATTTTTAAAATATCTTTATTTTCAAATATATTTTTAAACTTATCTTTAAACTGTTCTTTTTCATCAATATTTATATAATATATTTTATTTTGCTTATCATCATATATACTAATATTTTTAATTTCTTTTTTTATAATATTATTACTTTCAAAATCTGTTTCTTCTTTTCCTAAATAATAAAATATTTTTTTATCCTTCTTTATTTTATTAATTATATTATCTATTTCTTCTATTTTTACTACATCTATATCTAATTCTACTTTATTAGAATTGCTATTTATTTCTCCATTTAAATTAAATCTTTCTATAAATCTATTAAATCTTAATTTATTAAATATCTCTAATACTTTAATTTTATCCCAATCTTTTACTTTTAATTCATCTATTTCTATATTTAAAGGTACATTTATATCAATTGTTCCTAATTCTCTAGAAAGAATTGCCATTTCCTTATTGTTTACTATTTTCTCTCTTGTTGCACCTTTTAAATCATCTTCACCTAGTTCTATTTTCTTATATAATTCATCTATAGAATTATATTTTTTTACTAAATTTAATGCTGTCTTTTCTCCAACGCCTGGCACTCCTGGGATATTGTCTGATGAATCTCCCATAAGACCTTTTACATCTATTAGTTTTTTTGGTGTTAATCCATATACCTCTTCAATTTTTTCTTCTGTAAAATCTTCTGTCTCTGTTTTACCCATTTTTGTTCTTGGTATTCTTACTTTTATATTATTAGTAACTAACTGAAATGTATCTCGATCTCCTGATAATATTGTAACACTACATTCATTTCTTTCTCCCACTCTAGATAATGTTCCTAATATATCATCAGCTTCATATCCTTCCTTTTCTATTATCTTTATATTCATAGCCTCTAATATTTCTTTTATAATTGGCATTTGACTTGCAAGTTCTTCTGGCATTCCCTTTCGTGTTGCTTTATACCCTTCATACATTTTATGTCTTTTAGTAGGTGCCTTTAAATCAAATGCTACTGCAATATATTCTGGTTTTATATCATCAATTATTTTAAATAATATTGATAAAAATCCATATACAGCATTTGTATATGTTCCATCAGATGTCATAAGCATTTTATTTCCCATTATTCCATAAAATGCTCTATTTGCTATACTATTTCCATCAACTAAAACTAATTGTTTCAAAATTATTCCTCTTTTCTTTTTATTATTTTAATTACTTAAGTATAAAATTCCTTTTTGGTTACATCTTCTATATATTCTTTATCATCCATATGCATTAGATATATACTTGTACCGTTTGATTTAATTTTTCTTAATATTTCTAAAACATCATCTATTTTTATATGTGCTCCTCCAAATTTTGAAACATCTACATAAAATTCATTTACATCATCTAAATATTGCATAAATGGTTCTAATGTATTTGTATCTCCTGTATAAACTATATTAGTATCATTAATTTTTAACTTAAATCCATATGCATCTAAGTGTTCAACATGTTCTGTTTTTATGAATTTTAAATTTTCTGATTCGTCTTTAATCTCATATGAAGCAGTTGGTGTTCCTGTTATATCTAAATATTCCTTTATTCTACTACATTTACTATAAACTGTTGTTTTCTTATTATGCATAAACCACAAATATAATATTAATTGGCTTAAAGAACCAGCATGGTCATTATGCAAATGTGTAATTATAACTTCTATATTTTCATACTTAGTAAAATCAAATCTCTTTTTTAATTGTTCAAATACAGTAAAACCACAATCTATAATTATAAGTTTATTTTCCATTTCTATATATGCTGAATTATTCTTTTCTCCAAACCCTGAATCTCTTCCTAAAAATTCCAATAAATTATTTTTCATTTTTTCCCCCATAACAGTAATTTTTTTATTCTTATATATTATCATAATCTTAACAAAAGTTCTATATTTGAAAAGAAATTTTACAGGAAATTCACTTGCTGATTGACATAATATTATTAAAATGTTACTATATATTTATAGCATATTTACAACTTAAGGGAGGTCAATTTTATGCAATTTATTAATTACAAAAATCAATCTAATTCCAATATTCTGGATTTTTATGGTAATTATTTTGAAGATAGACGGAATGTGTTTTTTCAAATAATAAACCAATTTAAAAAGTATAATGTAAATTATGCTTTAGGTTGTTCATCTAATTTATTTTTCAGGGGGATTGTTGATGATTTCAACGATTTTGACATTATTTTTGATAAAAAAGATTCTGATAAAATATCAGAAATAATGCAAAATCTTGGTGGTAAATTAGTTGGTACTGGGGGAAACGGTTTTTGTGAATCTGATATCTATTTACACTATGTGTTAGATTCGATTCACATTGATTTTATAGCTGGATTCCGAATTAATACTTTTGATAAATCATATTATTGTGATTTATCATGCATCCCATTAGAAACATTAGAGTCGGAATATTTAAATATTCCTCTTCTTCCACTTGAGATTCAACTCATACTGTATAGTATGATGGAAGGATGGCAACCGAGAAGACGCTATAAAAGGGTAATTATTTATAATTACCTAAAACAAGAAGGGATTAAAAATCCTAAAATATTGGAAGATTGCTTAAAGCAAGACCTTCCTGAATGGATTAAAATGTTAGTCCATTCACTGCTATAGAATAAAAGGCGAATTAATTTCGCCTTTTATTTTATAGCATTTATTCTTCTTGCATGATTTGGGTTATTAACATATAATATTATAGATTTAATATGGAGGTCAAAATGGATACAAAATTTTTAAATAAATTAGAATTTAATGAAATATTAAAAGATTTAAGTAATTATGCTGTTACAAAAATTGGTAAAGAGTACTGTTTAAACATTTCTCCTATTTTTGATAAAAAAATTGTACAAGAATTACTAAATGAAACAACTGAAGCTGTTATTATAAAACATAGAAAGTCTACTCCTCCTATTGTAGATATTTCTGATATTACAACACATCTAAAAATATTAAATAGCTCAGGTACTCTAAATACTACTCATTTATTAGAACTTGCACATATATTAAAAATTTCAAGAGAATTAAAAAAATATTTTAATACAAACGATATAGATAATTCTCAATTTGAAATTCTTCAAAAATATTTTAGTAATCTTTATTCCAATAAAAATATAGAAGATAAAATATTTTCATCTATTATAGATGAAAATCATATTGATGATAGAGCATCAAGCAAACTATATTCTATAAGAACCAAACAAAAAAGTACAGAAAATGCAATAAGAGAATCCCTTACTTCAATGCTAAACCAAAAATATGTGCAAGAACCTATTATTACTATTAGAAATAATAGATTTGTTATACCTATAAAGCAAGAATTTAAAGGTACTGTGAAGGGGTTTATACACGATATATCTTCTAGTGGCTCTACAATTTTTATTGAACCTTTAAGTATATTTGAGCTTAACAATAATTTAAATTCACTAAAAATAGAAGAAAATATAGAAATTGAAAATATTTTAAATAATTTGTCTAGTTTGTTTTATGATATTACAAATATGTTATCTAGTACAGTTTATAATATTGCTAAAATAGATTTCGCATTTGCCAGAGCAAAATATGCTATACAAATGGATGCTACAGAGCCAATACTTAATAATAAAAAATGTATAAATTTGAAACAAGCAAGGCATCCTTTAATTAATAAATCAAAAGTTGTTCCTATAAATATTAATATTGGTAATTCATTTTCTACTCTTGTAATTACTGGACCAAATACTGGAGGTAAAACTGTTACATTAAAAACAGTTGGTTTGCTTGTATTAATGGCAATTTGTGGATTATATATACCTGCTGATGAAAATAGCAGTATATATGTATTTGATAATATTTACGCTGATATTGGTGATGATCAAAGTATAAGTGAATCTCTTAGTACATTTTCATCTCACATGTCAAATATTATTCAAATTATTAATAACGCAAGTTCTAATAGCCTTGTGCTTGTCGATGAACTCGGCTCTGGAACAGATCCTATAGAAGGTTCTAGTCTTGCTGTTAGTATTTTAGAATATTTACATTCTTTAAATATTTTAACAATAGCAACAACTCATTATCCAGAAGTTAAAAATTATGCACTTATAACACAAGGTTTTGAAAATGCAAGTTGTGAATTTGATTTAAATACCCTATCTCCTACTTATAATTTATTAATTGGTGTTCCAGGAAAAAGTATGGCATTTGCAATTAGTAAAAAATTAGGATTAAAACAAAAAATTTTAGATAATGCAAATTCTAAAATAAATTCTGACAATATTAATATAGAAGAATTACTAAAAAATATTTACGATAATAAAATATCAATTGAAAAAGAAAAAAAAGAAATTGATAATAAACTTTTAGAAATAAATAATATAAAAAAATCACTTGAAGACCAAAAAGAGAGTATATCTAAAACAAAACTCGAAATCATAAATAATGCTAAAATTGAAGCAAGAAATATTTTATTAGACGCAAAAGATTCTGCAAACAATTTAATTAAAAAAATAGAAGATTCAAAATCTGCTTCTATTATACGAAATGAACTAAATGATAAAATAAAAAAATTTAGTGTATCTATTGAAGATAATAATGTAAATTCATCTAATAAAATAAAAAAAGAAGATATATATATAGGTTTAAATGTACATGTAGATACTTTAAATCAAGATGCTACTATATTAAGTTTACCTAATAATTCTAATATGGTTTCAATACAAATTGGAAATATGAAAATGAATGTTAAAATATCAGATTTATCTTATTCTAAATCTAAAGGTAATAAAGAAAACAATATTTCCAAAAAATATAATTCTATTAATAAATCTATTAATTTTAATCCAGAATTAAATGTTATAGGTCTTAATGTTGATGAAGCATTGTTTATAATTGATAAATATATAGATGATGCACTTCTTGCTAAAATAAATACAATTAGGATAGTACATGGTAAAGGAACTGGTAAATTAAGAAATGGAATTCACAACTATTTAAAATCTAATAAAAGGGTTAAATCTTTTAGGCTTGGATTATATGGTGAAGGCGAAAATGGAGTTACTGTTGTTGAACTATAAGGCTTTTTGATTTCTTATTGTACCTAATAAAATGTAATAAATCTCTCCTTATTGCATATAATATTATTACGAAAAAATATAAGGAGAGTGTTTTTATTATGTCTTATAACAACTACCCATTTATACCATATTTAGGATATAAAGATGAAAATCCTAAAACTCCTATTACATTTCCTGCACAACATCAAGATATTCAACCTGGACTTGAATATAAAATGGAACCATATCCTATTTTTGATAATATTAATTATATTCCAAGTGGTAAACTAAAAGATAAAGTCGTTGTTATTTCTGGTGGTGATAGTGGAATTGGTAGAGCTATTAGTGTACTTTTTGCTAAAGAAGGAGCAAATATAGTAATAAATTACCTTAATGAACACGAAGATGCAAATTATACTAAACAAATAGTAGAAAGTTATGGAGGGCAATGTATTTTAATTCCTGGCGATTTACGTGATGAAACTCTTTCAACATACATTGCTGAAACTACAATAAAATGCTTTGGTAAAATAGATGTTTTAATAAATAATTGTGGAGTTCAATTCCCTCAAAATAGCATTTTAGACATCTCAAGTCAACAATTAAAAGATACATTTGAAACAAATATATTTACTTTCTTTTATCTTACTAAAGCAATATTACCATATTTAGATGCACATAGTAGTATAATAAATACAACATCTATTACTGCTTTTGATGGAAAGAAAAATTTAATTGATTATTCTGCAACAAAAGGAGCTATAACTGTATTTACTAAATCACTTGCTCTATCACTTGCAGATGATAAAATTAGAGTTAATGCAGTTGCACCTGGACCAATATGGACTCCTCTTATTCCATCTTCTTTTAATGAGCAAGAAGTAGAGATTTTTGGAACAGATGTACCACTGAAACGTGCTGGTCAACCATTTGAACTTGCACCTGCATATTTATATCTTGCATCTGATGATTCAAGATATGTAACAGGGCAAATTATACATGTAAATGGTGGAACTATAGTATAATTTATCTTTGAATATGTTGAAAATTCGACAAAATATTATTATAATATTGCATTATGAGAAATATTGTTGTTAATGAAAAATATAATAATAAAAAAATAGTTAATTTTATACTTAATGAATTTCCAAATTTACCTTATCCTTTTTTATATAAAGCTTTAAGAAAAAAAGATATACTTGTAAATGGTAAAAGAATATCATCTAATATTTTTGTAAAAAAGAATGATAATATAACTATTTATATTTCAGATGATATTCTATATGGTAAAAAATTTAATTTAGATATAGTATATGAAGATAAAAACATAATTATATTAAGCAAACCTGCTGGTATATCTGTTTTAAAAGATAGTTCATCAATAATATCTTTTTCAGATATTGTTAATAATTATTACCCTAATGCTAACCCATGCCACAGGTTAGATAGAAATACTTCTGGTTTAATAATATATGCCAAAAATAATGAAGTACTAGAAATATTACTAGCTAAATTTAAAAATCGAGAAATTAAAAAATATTATAAAGCAGTAGTTTATGGAATACCTAAAGTAAATACTTTACAAATGCAAGCATATCTTTTTAAAGATAATAAAAAATCACTTGTTTATATTAGTGATACTTTTAAAAAAGGATATAAAAAAATTTCTACATCTTATAAAGTTTTAGGTATTAATAAATCTCTACATTTATCATTATTAGATATAGAAATAGGAACTGGAAGAACACATCAAATTCGTGCACATCTTGCCCACATTGGTCTTCCTATACTTGGAGATGGAAAATATGGTATTAATTCTATAAATAAAAAATTTAAAGAAAAACACCAACTTTTAACTAGCTACAAAATTAAATTTGATTTTACAAATGATGCAAAAATCTTGAATTATTTAAATGGTAAAATTTTCGAAATACCTGTTGATTATAAAGGGTTTAACTTTGTTGTATAGAAACATTAAAATATTTTATTGATATATAAATGACATAATTTTTTGTTAAAATTCAAATAATAGGTTTATTCATAATTTTCTTCTGTACTATTATTAGCTTTTAATTTTTTTGATTTATCATTTAATTGTTTATCTTTATCTAATTTATTATCATCTATATACTTATAATTTAATGCATTTTGTTTTGTAATTACTGTTCTTCCTAACTCTTTTTCCAAGTCATCACGCGTATTTCTCGCAATTCTTCCACCACGTTTTGCCATTTCTCTATTTTCTTTTAAACCATAAGGTTTATGTTCTTTTACAAGTTCTCTCGTTGCAATTTCTCCTAAATCTGTTAATGCTACTTCTATATCTGTCATATTATCTCTTAATGATTCTTTTCTAATACCTTTATATTCTTTGTATTGAGAGGCTTTCATTCCAGACCACTCTTGATATATCTCATTTGTGAGAATTCCATACTCATAATCTTTTGTTATTCCATTTTCTTTCCATACATCTGTTAATTTTCGTCTATCTACAACTCCTGTTAATCTTGCTTTAATCCATTTATCATCATATCCCTTGGCTCTATAATAATCAACAGCACGATTAATAGCAATTTCTGGGTCAAAAACTTCATCAATTCTTTCTTTTCCCATTTTTGCAAGCCAAAGTTTAAATGGCTCTGCTTTTGGACTTGGAATTGATTCAATTAGTCTTAATATTCCATTTGTGTCTAACACATCTGTATTGTAAAATTTTCCATCTTTTGATTTTAATTTCAGTTGTCCGATTTTTTCGGACAACTGACTACCTTCTTTACTCAACTTTATTTTTAAATCATTCCAGTATTTTCTCGCTCTATCACTTTTTGTTAATGCTCCAACGACATCTACTACACTAAAATAATATTCTTCTTTTTCACTATCCCAAACACTTCTTATCTCATTATTTTCAAAAAGTTTTGAAATTGTTTCTAATTTATTATTATCCATTTAAGCACCATTCCTTTATAAATTTATTTTCATACACAAATTATACCAATAAAATTAACTAGCATATTCTGTTTTGATAAATTAAAAATTTGTTAAAATATTTTAAAAAAGAATAGTGATTAAATAAAATGTTAATCCTATTCTTTTTATATAAAACTCATCTTTTATATTATAGTAACAATTTTAAATATATATGTTACATTAAAAAACCTAGATTTAAACCATAAATATTATTTTTTGGATTTGCTGTATCAACAGTATCACTACTTCCTAAAAAAGGATTATTAATTTTATATTCATTAGAAAATACAACATTTGCCCAAAACATTATGATTAAAATCAAAAATATTGAAATAGCTATAATTCTATTTTTTCTTTTTTCAGAATACATATTAAATTCACTCCTTTTAATAATATTTATAACAGAAACATCTGCCGGGTGAATATAATATCATATTTTTTTTACTTTGTTTGTCATTTCTTGTCGAAAACAAAAAATTTTTTTAATTTTTTATTTTTTTATACAAATCATCTAAATTTATACAAATTTTTTCTATTATTTTTTCCTTATCAAATATAATGTTATACTCTTTTCTTAATGAAGTAGCTATATTTACAATTTCTTCTGGAAACTCTATTTGATTTATATTTAAACCAATACCTATAATTATATCTTTTGCTATACCGCCCTTGAGTTGATATATTTGTTAATATTCCTCCCATTTTCTTTCCATTTAACACTATATCATTTGGATATGATATATCTAATTTATAATTATATAGTTCATATATTGTATCTAATATAATTTTTGCTATATCTAAAGTAATATTTTTTAATTTTTTCACTTCAACATTTGGAAAAAGTACTATAGACATAATTATATTACTATTTTTTTCTGTGTACCATTTTCTACCATGCGTTCCCTGCCCATTTGTTTGATTATTAGCTATTATTACAGTTCCATCTTTTATATTTTTTATTATTCTCTTTGCCTCTTCTTGAGTAGAATCAATTTCATTATATATTAATATTTCATTTCCTATTATATATTTTTTATTATTTTTAATTTCTAATACTTCCATCTTTATTTCCTTAACTCTATATTATCTCCAACTATTTCTTTAAATTCTTTAATAATCTCATCAGTTATATAAATACTGCCAGCACCACTTATATCATTTCCATTAATTATATCTACTGCAATATTATTTTTTTCACCATTAAAAAATCTTAAAATTCCTCTTAATTTATTTTTTTGCTCATCATCTAAATTAGTTATATTTATTACTAAATTCTTAGAATGATTCTCTTTTAATTCAGTAATATCTCTTGCTACTATTTTAGCATTTTCATCTTCTCTAACACTTAATTTTCCATCTACTAGTACTATATTATCAACTAATAATATATTAGAACACTTTGAATAGCAACTATCAAATACAATTATTTCACATGTTCCATACAAATCCTCTATTGTAACAAATGCCATTATTGTATTATTTTTAGTATATTTTTTCTTTACTTGTGTTATTATACCAGCATATTTTACAAAAGTATTATCTTTTGAAAAATCATTTTCTTCAACCATTTTATTAATAATTAAATTATTTATATTTGTATTTCTTTCTATAATATTTCTTATTTTTTCTAGTGGATGTCCTGTTATATATATACCTAACATTTCTTTCTCATTTTTTAATAATTCTCTTTCTGGCATTTCTGGTAAAACAATATAATTATATTTAATTTCTTGAAGTTTTGAATCTTCTTGACCAAAATCAAACATCGTAACTTGTCCTTCAATACTTTTCTTTTGACTTGAACTAATTGTTTCTATAATTCCTTCATATGAAGCTAATAACGTACTTCTAGTTTGTTTAAACTCATCAAAAGCTCCTGCTTTAATAAGAGATTCTATACATTTTTTATTTACAGATTCATTTTGTATACGCTCACAAAAATCTGTAAAATCTTTATATATACCGTTTTTCTCTCTTTCTTCAACAATAGCATCTACAGCTGCAATTCCCACATTTTTTATACTTCCTAAACCAAATCTAATTTTTTTATTATCTACTGAAAACTTAGTATAACTTTTATTTATACATGGTTTTAATATTTCAATATTTAATCTTTTACACTCATCTATATATTCTGGTACTTTATCTAAATTTCCTAAAAAACTATTTAAAGTAGCAGCCATAAATTCTTCAGGATAATATGCCTTAAGAAATGCAGTTCTATATGATACAACAGCATATGCTGCAGCATGTGATTTATTAAATGCATATTTTGCAAACTCTGCCATTTCATCAAATATTTTATTTGCAGACTCTTCATCTATTCCATTTCTAATACATCCTGGAATAATAACATTTCCATTTTCATCTGTTTGACCATAAATAAAGTACTGCCTTTCTTTTGCCATTACATCTAATTTCTTTTTTCCCATTGCTCTTCTTACTAAATCTGCTCTTCCTAAAGAATATCCTGCTAAGTCTCTAACAATTTGCATAACTTGCTCTTGATAAACCATACACCCATATGTTACTTTTAAAATTGGTTCTAATGAGGGATGAGTATATACAGCATGTTCTGGATCCTTTTTATTTGCTATATATCTTGGAATTTGATCCATTGGTCCTGGTCTATAAAGTGATACTCCTGCTATTATATCTTCCAGACTATCTGGTTTTAATTCCTTCATAAAATTTGTCATACCTGCACTTTCAAATTGAAAAACTCCAGATGTTTTTCCCTCACACCACAATTTATATACTTTTGGATCATTCATCTCAGGGTCAAACTCTACATCTATATTTCTATTTTCCTTAACTAATTTTTTTGCATCCTCTATAACAGTTAATGTTCTTAAACCTAAGAAATCCATTTTTAATAATCCTAATTCTTCTAAAGTTGTCATTATAAACTGAGTAGAAATTGCACCATCTCTAACATATAATGGTACATATGTATCTACAGGATCTCTTGTTATAACAACCCCACATGCATGAGTAGAAGCCTGTCTTGGTAAACCTTCTAAAGCCATTGATATATCTATTAACTTTCTTACTTCTTCATTTGTCTCATATGTCTGTTTTAATTCTCTATTTTGTTCAAGTGCTTTGTTAATAGTTATATGTAATTCAAATGGTATCATTTTTGCTAATTTATCTACTTCTGCATATGGCACATCTAGTGCTCTACCTACATCTCTAATTACCATTCTTGCAGACATTGTTCCAAAAGTTATTATTTGTGCAACATGATCTTCTCCATATTTTCTTGCAACATAATCAATAACTTCTTGCCTTCTTTCATAACAAAAATCAATATCAAAATCTGGCATACTAATTCTTTCTGGATTTAAAAATCTTTCGAAAAGTAAATTATATTTTATTGGGTCAATGTCAGTTATTCCTATAACATACGCAGCAATTGAACCAGCTCCTGAACCTCTACCAGGTCCAACAGCTATTCCTTGAGATTTTGCATAATTTATAAAATCCCAAACAATTAAATAGTAATCTACATAACCCATTTTTTCTATTACGGAAATTTCATATTTTAATCTATTTTTTATATCTTCACTTGGATTTTCACCATATCTATTTACTAAACCTTCATAACATAATTTTTTAAAATAATCTGCATGTGTAGCGTATTCTTTAGGTACTTCATAATTAGGTAATTTTGTTACACCAAATTCAAATTCGACATTACATTCATTTGCAATTTTTACTGTATTACTAATAGCTTCTGGTACATTTTTAAAATGTTCATACATTTCTTCTGGACTTTTTATATAAAATTCGTCTGTTTCAAATCTCATTCTATCTTCATCATTCATCTTTTTCCCAGTTTGTATACATAATAATACTTCATGATTATAAGCATCTTCTCTTTTTAAATAATGTGCATCATTTGTTGCAACTAAAGGTATATTTAGTTCTCTACTTATTTGTATTAATTTTTGATTAACAATTGCTTGCTCCCTTAACCCATTATATTGTAATTCCAGATAATATCCATCTTTAAAAACATTATTATGCCATTTTGCAATTTCTTTTGCTTTTTCTATATTATCACTTAGAATCGCTTTATTTATACTTCCCGCTAAACAAGCACTCAAACATATTATTCCTTCACTATATTTTTCTAATGTTTCTAAATCTACACGAGGCTTATAATAAAACCCATCTATAAAACCAATTGATACAATTTTTATTAAATTCTTATATCCAACATTATTTTTAGCGAGTAATATTAAATGTGAATAGTTATTATCTATATTTGGCTCTTTATCAAATCTACTTCTTGGAGCTACATATACTTCACAACCTATGATAGGCTTTACTCCATTCTTTTTACACTCTTTATAAAAATCTACAACACCATACATAACACCATGATCTGTTATTGCAATAGAATCCATTCCTAACTCTTTGGCTCTTTTAGGTAAATCTTTAATTCTATTTGCACCATCTAATAGACTATATTCACTATGTACATGTAAATGAACAAAATTCTCCATCCTAGCCTCCATACAATTTTAACTTTATTAATAAAATTTGTTAATACTATATTTTTATTATTTTATAGTATTTTTTTGTGATAATCAATGCTTTTTTATTTGCTTTTGCAAATTAGTTTTAATTTTTTGCTACAATTCACTGCTAAAGTTATATATTTAATTTTTTGAGAAATAACTTTGTAGTGCGGGCGAACACTGTTCGCCCCTACAACTATTATGTTAGGTTTTTCTATATTATGTTTTATAGATTTTGAAATAATAATATTGATTAAATTTTGAATGCGATTGGAGATGTTTTTAGAATTTGTTATATAATTTAATGAGGAATGTTCATGGGCAAAATCTTTGATTTTGAGCCTGAATGAAAGAGGCGCATTAAATTATATTACAAATTCTTAAACATCGTATTGAGCCGAAAAATTTATGAAATATTATTATTTTAAAATCGTATGCTATGAATTGTACAATTTTTACAGAAATATTTTTTAGTAATTTCTTCTTGTATATTTAATATATTTTTGCAAAAAATATTTGTATGAATCAAATATTAATTACAAATAAAGTAAATATTTTAGAAAATGCAGATAATTTTTATTATAAAAATAAAAATTATAATTATACTAAAATTTTTAAAATAATTTTTATTACATCTATAATTTTTATTATACTAGGAACAATGTTTTTTATATATAGTACATTTTCTAGAAATAAAAAAGCTAATATATCTAATTCACTTTTTAATACTTTTAGTATATCTAATTTATATTCATCTTCTGATTCTTATGGTTCAATGAAAATAAGTACAGATGAAATGGATAATAATTTTTATGTTATTGGTAGTATTAAAATTGACAAAATAGATATTTATTATCCTATTGTTTCTAATATAAATGATGAATTACTTAAAATTTCTCCATGTAAATTCTATGGTCCAAATCCTAATGAAGTAGGAAATCTCTGTATTGCAGCTCACAACTATGATGATGATAGATTTTTTAGTAAAATAAAAAAATTGAAAGTTAATGATGAAATATATATATATGATATATCTGGAAATCTTGTAAAATATAATGTATATAAAGTATTTGAAACTTTTTATAATGATACAACATGTACTGATCAAAACACAAATGGAAAAAAAGAAGTAACTCTTGTGACATGTAATAATTCAAATGGAAATAGAATTATTGTAAAAGCTCGTGAAATATAAAATATTAAAATAAAAAAATCTCGCTTACGAGATTTTTTATTTTAATATTTTACATTGTTATATTTTCTTATTTTCATATATGCATATATAGCAACTATAGCAAATATTCCTATTATAAATAGAACTGAATAATCTACACCAGTTTTTGGTAGGTTACTATCATATACACTTGAATTTGAATTATTCCTGTTAGAATTATTTGTATTATTTGAATTACTATTAGAAGTATTTAAAGCTGGTGCAACAATTTGTGTATTATTTGTACCATTATTAATATTTCCTATTGAAGGTATACCGTTTGTACTTCCTGTATTAGTATTTACATTACCTATTGTTGGTAAACCATTTGTTGCAAAAACTGAACCACTCATACAAATTAGAGTAACCATTAAAATTGTTATTAACAATAATCTTAAATTTTTTACTTTCAACATTTCTTTTGCTCCTTTTTATTTAATCTCTTATATACTTAGTATAATTATTCTATAAATATTTATACTACATTTTTTTACATATTGCAATACTTTTATATAAATTTATTTTATTTTTTAATTTTTGTAATATAATTGCAATATTTTAGACTAATTTCTTTTGTAATAAAGAAAATAATTTGTATTTTTAGTATTCCTTTATAGTGCGGGCGAACACTGTTCGACCCTACATATTACTACTATTTTTATTATTTTATAAAAAGAATAAAAATTCTAAGTAAGGTGGGGAAAATAAAATCCACCAAATTGGGTATGCCCAATGCTTTTTTCTTATTCTATATACTTTATAAATCTTTTTTTAATCTTTATACGTTAAATTTGAATAATACTATATCACCATCTTTCATAATATAGTCTTTTCCTTCTTGACGTATTAATCCTTTTTCTCTAGCATTTTGCATTGAACCACATTTTATTAATTCATCATATGTTATAACTTCTGCTTTTATAAAGCCTCTTTGTATATCTGAATGAATTTTTCCAGCAGCTTCTGGTGCTTTTGTTCCTTTCTTTATAGTCCAAGCTCTTACTTCTGGTTCTCCTGCAGTTAAAAATGACATAAGTCCTAATAAATCATAACTTGCTTTTATTAATTTGTCAAGACCTGATTCTTCTAAACCTAACTCATGTAACATTTCTTTTTTATCATTGCCTTCTAGCAAGGTTAATTCCTCTTCTATTTTTACACATAAAGGTATAACTTTAGCATTTTCATTTTTTGCATATTCTTCTACTTTTTTTACATTTTCGTTATTTTCTACATCTGTAATTTCATCTTCTGAAATATTTGCAATATACATCATAGGTTTCATTGTTAATAAAAACATATCTTTTATAATATCTTTTTCTTCATCTGATAATTCTACGATTCTTGCAGGTTTACCATTTTCTAAATTCATCTTTATTTTATTTAAAATATCAATTTCTTCTTGATATTTTTTATCTGATTTAAGCATTTTTTTTGCTTTTTCTAATCTTTTGTCTATTGTCTCTAAATCTGCAAAAATTAATTCTAAATTAATAGTTTCTATGTCTCTTATAGGATCAATTTTTCCATCAACATGTACAATGTTTGAATCTTCAAAACATCTTACAACTTCAACAATACTATCTACTTCTCTTATATGTGATAAGAATTTATTTCCTAATCCCTCACCTTTACTTGCTCCTTTTACTAAACCTGCAATATCAACAAATTCAATAACTGCTGGCGTAGTTTTTTTAGCATTAAACATTTTTGTTAAAACATCTAATCTTTCATCTGGTACTGGAACAACTCCAACATTTGGCTCAATTGTACAAAATGGATAATTAGCACATTCAGCACCTGCATTTGTTATTGCATTAAACATTGTACTTTTACCTACATTTGGTAGTCCTACTATTCCTATTTTCATTTATATCCCTCTTTCATAAAGTTAATCACCTAAGCATATTCCTATACTTCTTGCTGTTTTTACTAAATCGCTATCCATACTTACTTTTCTTATATTACTTTCTTCTGTATTTCCAGAAACAGCTCCTATTTTCTTATTATTTCCTACAACATCTTCTAAAGATACACTATCTAATACTCCATTTTTCAAAACAACTAATCTTCCAAACTTTTCTTCTAATGCTAAATTCATTGCTTTTGCTCCATATTTAGTAGATAATGTTCTATCAAAAGCTGTTGGTGTACCTCCTCTTTGCACATATCCTAATGTTGTATTTCTTGCTTCTAATCCTGTTAGTTTTTCAAGTTCATGTGCAACTTTATTTCCAACTCCTCCTAATTTAGTATTATCAACACCTGCACCATTATCTCTAGTATTTTCAACTGTTATACTACCACCTTTTGGCATTGCTCCTTCTGAAACTACAACAATACTAAAATCTTTTCCTTCTTTTCTTCTTTCATTAATTTTATCTACTACTTTATCAATATCATATGGAATCTCTGGAATCAAAGCAACATCTGCTCCTCCTGCAATAGCAGATTCTAATGCAATCCAACCTGCATATCTTCCCATTGTTTCCAAAACCATAATTCTATGATGCGTCTCAGCTGTTGTATGAAGCCTGTCCAAAGCCTCTGTTGCAACAGAAACAGCTGTATTATATCCAAATGTAATATCTGTACATGCAACATCATTATCTATTGTTTTCGGAACACCAATAACATTAACTCCTCTTACAAAGAAATCTCTAGCAGATTTTTGTGTACCATCTCCACCTAATGTAAATACACAATCAAAACCATCTTTTTTAATATTATCTATACATTCTTGTGATAAATCTTTATATACAGTTTGTCCATTTTCATTTACTTTATAATTAAATACATTTGCATTTGTAGATGAACCAATAATTGAACCACCTTTGTGTAAAATACCTGATATCATATGTGTACCAATTAAATCTACATATTCATTTTTTAATAATCCATTGTATCCATCAATAAATCCATAACATTCTACATTATGTTTTTTTGCAGTTAATGCTATAGCTCTAATTACAGCATTAAATCCTGATACATCTCCCCCATTAGCCAAAATCGCAACTTTTTTTACCATAATTATACCTCCTTATTTAAATCTACATATCCAGGTTTTTCTAATAACCTAAACATATTCTTTTTATATTCTTCAACACCTGGCTGATTAAATGGATTAATACCTAAAATTTGACCAGATACAGCACAAGCTTTCTCAAAGAAATATATTAATTGCCCAATATTTTCTTCTGATAACTCTTCAATTTCTAATAATATATTAGGACATAATCCAGTTACATGAGCTTCTATAGTTCCTTCCATTGCCTTTTGATTTATATAACTTAATTTTTTACCAGCTAAATAATTTAATCCATCTAAATTATCACCATCTGTTTTTATTGTAATATCTGAATCATAATTATTTATAGAAATTACTGTTTCAAAAATATCTCTTTTTCCTTGTTGAATATATTGTCCCATAGAATGTAAATCTGTTGTAAAATCTACACCAGCAGGGAAAATACCTTTTCCATCCTTTCCTTCACTTTCACCAAATAACTGTTTCCACCATTCAGTAAAATAATGCATTTTTGGTTCATAATTAACTAATATTTCAATTAATTTATTTCTTTCATATAAAATGTTTCTTGCTACTGCATATCTATAACAATCATTATATTTTAAATTATCATCATTATACTTTTCTTGAGCTAATTTTGCTCCATACATTAATTTATCAATATCCACTCCTGCTACAGCTATAGGTAATAAACCTACAGGTGTTAATACTGAATATCTACCTCCAATGTTGTCTGGTATAACAAATGTTTCATATTCTTCTTCTTTTGATAATTTTCTAAGTGCTCCTTTACTTTTATCTGTTGTAACATATATTCTTTTTCTTGCCTCTTTAATACCATATTTATTTTCTAAAATCTCTCTAAATATCCTAAAAGCAATAGCTGGTTCTGTTGTTGTTCCAGATTTTGATATAACATTAATAGATAAATCCAAATCACCTATTGCATCAATTAAATCATTTATATATGTAGGACTTAAATTATTACCAGCATACAATATTTTTGGAGATTTTCTTTTTTCTACAGATATCATATTAGAAAAAGTATGTGTTAAAGATTCTATTACAGCTCTTGCACCTAAATATGAACCACCAATACCGATAACTACTAATACATCAGAATCTTTTCTTATTTTCTGTGCAGCCTGTTTTATTCTATCAAATTCATTTTTATTATATTTAGTAGGTAAATTAATCCAACCTAAAAATTCATTATTATTATCTGCATTTTCATTCATTTTATTATGAATATCAAATACTTGGTTTGAATATTTTAAAATATCTTTTTCATTTACACCACTATTTTCTAAATTAAGCTTAATTTTTGACATACTCATACACCCTTTCTTTTGTTTTTTCATTATGAGATTTTATATTTCCTATATTGAAAAAAATCTTTTTATTTCTATCTCAGCGTTCTCAACAGAATCTGAACCATGTATAAGATTTTCTGTTGTACTATTTGCATAATCTCCTCTTATTGTTCCTGCTGGTGCTTCTAACCATTTTGTAGGTCCCATTATATTTCTTATTGCTTTTACAACATCCTCACCTTCTATAATCATTGCAATTACAGGTCCAGATGTCATGCTTTTTAATGTATCAACAAAAAAAGGCTTATCAACTATATGTTTATAATGCTCTCTTATGATTTCTTCACCCAAATTCATCATTTTCATATCTACTATTTTAAAATTTTTTCTCTCTATTCTAGAGATGATTTCTCCAACTAAACCTCTTCTTATAGTTTCTGGTTTTAACATTACAAAAGTTCTTTCCATTATTTATTACCCCTTTACTTTATAAAAATTATTGTTCCAATTACAACAATACCTAATACAATCCTATATATTGCAAATAATTTAAAACTACCTTTTTTTAAATAATTTAATAAAAATTTAATTACTATTAATCCCACAATAAAACTTGCTAATACTCCAATTACAAAAGGAATATTAAAAACAAAATCTTTCATTTTATATAATGTAGCACCTAATACAATTGGTGCAGATAACATAAATGAAAATTTAGCAACAGATTCTCTTTCTATCCCTAACATTCTACCTGTTGTCATGGTAACACCTGATCTTGAAACACCTGGAATAAAAGCTAAAGCTTGTGATAATCCAATTAAAAAAGTTTGTTTTAAATTCATATCTTCATACTTTACACTTTTTTTAGCATTTTTATCTACAACATATAAAATTATACCCATTACTATTAATGCTATTGCTATAATCATTGGATTTGTTAATATATCTGATGCAAAATGATCTAATAAAAAACCTATAATTCCACCAGGTATTGTAGCAATTATAATATAAAATAACATTCTTCCTTGAGGATTTTTTTCTCCCCTTACATGCTTTATTCCACCTTTTAATAATTCTATCCAATCTTTAAAGAAAAATATACCTATTGCCAATAATGTTCCAAAATGTAATGCTACATCAAAATACTCTGGTATATTCCAATTTAAAAACCATGGTATTAAAAATAAATGTGCCGAACTTGAAATCGGCAATAATTCTGTTAATCCTTGAACAATTCCTAAAACTAATGATTGAAAAATATCCATTTTTTTACTCCTTATACTTTATTATCTAATTCATTAAATATATTATATATTGTTTCTTTTATATACTCTGCAGATGTTACAGGTGCAACTTTACCAGGAAGTGAAAGTGCCCAAATAACTTTTATATTTTTACTTTTTGCTGCATTTCTATCTACCCCACCAGGATTTGATGCAATATCTATTATTAAACAGTCTTTTTTTACTAAATTTAGTCTTCTATCATTTAATATAAGATGTGGTATTGTATTGATTATAATATCAAATTTTCCTAAATTTTGATCTAAGTCTCTTAAATATACCGGATGATATCCATATGCTTTTATCCATGCTAAATCTGCATATTTTCTAGCTTCACAATAGACATCTGAGCCTATTCCTTTTAACATCTTTGAAAGTATCTTTCCTACTCTGCCAAATCCCATAACTAAAATCTTACTTCCATGTATTGTTGATATTGTTTCTTTAATTGCTATTTCAATAGTTCCTTCTGCCGTGGAAATTGCATTTAATACAGCTAGCTCTTCCCTTTTTAATATATCTATTACTTTTATATTTTTATTTTCTATCAACCTATATACATTTTCATATAAATTCCCTGCTATAAAAACTTTCCCATCCTTTAATAGTGATATTAACTCTTCAACAGTTAATTTTTTGTCACTAAATAACATATTTACATCTTGTTTGTTGCTTGATAAAGGAACTGGTCCAATAATTATTTCCGATTTATTTATAGCTTCTTCTAAACTATCAAATTTAGTCACATTATTAATTTCATTTATTTCTTCTGCTAGTTCTAATCCATATGTGTATATATTGTAATTATCTTTAGCTAAAATTTCTATCAATTTGACTATTCTTAAATCCCCGCCAATAACTGATATATTTTTTTTATCAATCACAATATTACCTACCTTTCCTTTTCATTATCAATTATATTTTCTCTTTTCCTCTCCTTTTCTTTTTTCCTAACTTTATATTCCAAATCACTTAAATTTTCCATTACACTACCAGTTTTTTCTAAATGATCTAAAACATCTTTTTCTATTGTAGATAGAGATTTTTCTTTTTCTACTATATTATTATTTACTTTATTTGAAATATATACCTTAATTGGTATAAAAATAGAATCTTTTTTATACTCATCTATAAAATTGCTATCTAATTCTATTGCCTTATTTAAAAATACTATTGCTTTTTCCTTATCTGATTTTATCATATAAATTCTTGCTAATTGATAATATGACCATGCTTCAACTTCTTCTCCTGATAATGCTTCTACAAAATATTTTTCTGCTAGGTTAACATCATTATACATCATTGATATTTTACCTAGATAATATTTTGACTTATATTGTAGATGATTTATTTGTGAAGCTTTCTCATATGCTATTTTAGCATTTTTAAAATCATTTAAATTTGTATATACTATTCCCATGTAATAATAAATTTCATAATCATTTGGTCTATATACCATAGCTTCTTTATATACATTTAAAGCTTCTTTAAACATTTTATTTTCTATTAATAATTCACCCAATAATCTTGAAGCTTTATAATAATCTGGTTTTATTTTTAACAAGTTATTTAACATAGTAATAGCTTCATCTTTTTGAGAAAGACTATTTAATAGCTCTGATATTTTATAATAAGAATCGTAATCTTTTCTTTTAATTTCTATTGCTTTAACATATTTATCTATTGCCTTTCTCATTCCACCTTCTTTTTCATATATTTCAGCTAACATTTTATGACCTAAATAACTAGAAGGATATTTATTTATTAAATTATTAAGAATTTTCTTTGATTTTTTTTCTTGTTTAAAAAATTCCAATATTTTTGCTACACAAAAATATGCAATTTCTATTATATTTACATTTCTGTTATCTAAATAAAATACAAAAACTGGCAGTAGGATTGATACAATATAAGAAAACAGTTTTGTATTACTCCACTCTATTATTCCATTCATAATTTCTATAAAACTAAGAGTAATTCCTAATGCTTGAATTGTTAATATTGCTACATAATTTGTATCATTTTTTTTTACCATCTTAAGAAACATTAATATAAAAAATATGAATGCTAATATATTAAATATGATTCTTTCTATTAACATAAATTTCTCCTGATTCATATAATATAATGGTATTATTTTATGATAAAATTTTTCAAAAGTCTATAGTTTTTTTATAAATTTAACCATATTGTAATATTAATGGTACAATTCACGGCTAAAATTTATATGTTCAATTTTTTAAGAAATAGCTCCGTAGAACGGGCGAACACTGTTCGCCCCTACATTTATTCTATTAAATTATTTTACAAATTCTTAAATATCGTATTGAGCCGAAAAATTTATGAAATATTATTATATCAAATTTTTTTCCCGTGAATTGTAACTATTAATGAACAACTTCAGCTACTATAACGTAAAAAGGTCAAATAATAAACAAAAAGTTTACTATTTGACCTTTTTTTGTTAGATATTTGTTTCGAATATAAATAATCTTAATCCATTTGGAGTAACTCCAAAATGAAGCAAGTTTACATATTCATACTCAAAACATAGATTGATAAAATATTTTTCCCCTTCATCTGGAGAAGATGAAATAAAAAATATTTTATGAATTGGTTGTTTATTATTCATCTTATCATCTGAATAATAAATTTTATGCTCTATCGTTACTTCACCTTTAACATTAGTTATAAAGGTGAGTACTTTTATCAGCTTACCTTCTTTCTCTAACTTTTCAACGGTTTCTCTAAATTGTTCATTAAACCCCCCGCTATTGTACTCGTGAATCCTATACTGATAGGTTGTATCGAATTTCACTATACTTACAGCAGGCTCAAGTTTTGCAGCTTCCGATTTTGAAACATTTCCAAAACCAAATAGTACCAAAGAAAAAACCATTAAAATAATAAACCGTGCTTTCATTTTAAAGCACCTCCTTGTATAAAATAAAATGTGATACATAATTATTTTACCATAAATCAAAAAATTGTTCAATTAATTTTTTATTATTTCTCATCTCCGAGTATTAATCTTTTAAATTTGACATATAATAAGAAAGATGTTATAATTACATCAGCTAGCAACATACGATGTCATTAAGTGTTGCCGAGATATGTGGTCGCATATCTCATTTTTTTTAGAAAAAGACAGGTGGGTAGAATTGATTATATTATAAAAGTTTTTTTTAGTCAATTAAGAACTTTTTACTTTGTAATTTCCAAATCTTTAATAGCTGGGTCGTAAATATTTTTTCCATATTTATCATATCTTGACCCATGGCATGGACAATCCCATGTTTTATCTGCATCATTCCACTCTAATATACATCCTTAGTGAGTACAAACTGGTTTTATATAATATATTTTACCTTCTTCATTTTTATATACACCTACTTTTGTTCCATCTATATCGATTATTGCTCCTGAATTATTTTTTATGTCATCTGTTTTTATGTTTTCTTTTTTTATTCTATCTAATATAAGAGATTTTGTACTATCTACTAACATATTTTTCATTTCATCTTTGTTTACAATTGGTTTAAATCTAGTTGATTTAAATATTTCTTCATAAACACTTTCACTACCACAAATTTTATTTACTATTATATTTGCTGCTACATTAGATGATGTCATACCCCATTTATTAAATCCTGTCATAATATACATGTTAGGCATAAAATTTGAATATTCTCCCACATATGGAATCTTATCTAATTTATCTATCCATAATGAATTCATTTTTTCTCTCTTTCTTTTATAAAAATTTTTTGTTTTTTATTATTATCTTTTTTTATTATTATTTTATACTTATAATTTTTATAAAAGATTTTTAATATTTTATAAATATTAAATCAAACCGACACTTATTAAATAAATTCAATTTTTAATATTTATTTCCTTATCTAAATATATAGAGTATATACATACTTTACTAACTTTATTATTTGTACTTTCTTCAATAGCTCTTTTATATAATAACAATTGTTCTTTATATTTATCTATTAATCTTTTTTCTTCTCCACTTTTTACATAATCTGTCTTATAATCTAACAATACTATTTTATCATTTTTATCTATATAGTATACATCTATAATTCCTTGTACTAATATCTTTTCTTCAGATTTTTCATCATAAATCTCATTTGCATTTATATTTATATAGAATGGAACTTCTTTATAAATCTTTTTTGAATTTCTCATATTGTTTGCTGTATTAGAATGAATAAAATTATTTAATTTATCTATATTTATATATTTAGCTTCATTTTCTGTAATTATTTTTTTCGCAACTAGTTCTTCAATCATTTTTATAATATCTTCTTTACTATTAATATTATTTATATCCATCTTTTGTAAGCACAAATGCATTAAAGTACCTTTCTCTGCATTTGTTAATTTATCTGTTTGTGTTAAGAATTTAGGTTTTGTTAATGTTTTTTCATATAAATCATCTTTAGTTTTGCTTAATTCTTTTATCTTTGTAACAGAAGTTTTACTAGGAATTTTTGTTGCTAAATTATACTTATATCTCCAATCTAACATTTCTTCTATTTGATACTTTTTATTACTATTTTTATTATTAATTAAATCTTCAAAATCAAAATCATTTTTATCTAATTTTTCATTTTTTAAAAATTCATTTTTATTATGTATACATATTTTCATGAACTTTTCTAATTCTTCTTTATTATTTACATATATTAATTCAAGCCATGATAAATAAGACTTATACTTTTCTAATAGATTCTCATTAATATTACCATACATATTTAAAAATTCTTCTTTTTCTTTTAAAGATTTTTCTACATCTTTATCTATACCACTAATAATTAATTTTTCTCTACTTCTTGTTAGTGCAACATATAAAACTCTCATTTCCTCTGATATAGCTTCTTTTCTCGATTTTATTCTAAGTGCTTCCCTTGCTAAAGTGTTATATTCAATTCTTTTTTCATAATTTATATATTTTGGTCCAATTCCAAGCTCTTGATGTAATAATATGTTATCATTTAAATCTCTCATATTAAATTGTTTTCCTGTTGATGCTAGAAAAACAATTGGAAATTCTAAACCTTTACTTTTATGAATACTCATTATTCTAACAACATTTTCATTTTCACCAATTATTTTTGCAGAGCCTAAATCCCCACTGCTCATCTTTAATCTATCTATAAAATTTATAAATTTAAATAAACCTTTGAAACTTGCACTTTCATATTCTTTTGCTCTTTCAAATAACATTTTTAAATTTGCAATTCTTAAATCTCCATCTGGCATTAAACTAACATAATTATAATATCCTGTATCATTATATATTATCCAAATAAGTTCATCTAAGCCTAAATATTCTTGTTTTTGTCTCCAATTCTCCAAATTATCAATAAAAACTTTTATCCTTGCACTTAACTTACTTTCTTTATCACCCATTGCTAATTTTAATGCACTATAAAAATCAGAATTCTTATCATATAATCTTATTTTTAAAAGTTCATTATCTGTAAATCCTCCTATAGGTGATCTTAAAACAGCAACTAATGGAATATCTTGCCTTGGATTATCTATTATTCTTAACACAGACATAACTGTTTCTATTTCTATAGATTGTAAGTATTCTGATGAAGTATCACTAAAAACTGGTATACCATTATTTAAAAGTTCTTTCTCATATACTGGTGCAATATTAGAAGTTGATCTTAATAATATTACAATATCCTTATATGTTGCTTTTCTATATTTTTTTTCCTTCTTATCAAATATAAAATAATCTTCTCTTAATATTTCCCTTATCTTATTTACTATAAATCTTGCTTCTATTTGCTCGTTTTCCAGCCTTTCTTCTAATATTTCCTCATCTTCTACCTCTTCTTCTTTTAAATCAATAATATGTAACTCAGCCTTTCCTGCATAATTTATATTTGTATCTTCTGGATTATCATAATCTTTTTCAATCTGTAAAAACTCTTTTTCATTATAATCTATATCACCTAATTTTTTTGTCATAATATTTTTGAAAACTAAATTACATAAATCTAATATTAATTTTCTACTTCTGAAATTTTTAAATAATTGTATCTTTAAATTATCTCCATTACTTATCTCATTTATATCTTTATATTCAGAATATTTTTCTAAAAACAATTCTGGTATTGCTTGTCTAAATTTATATATACTTTGTTTTACATCTCCTACCATAAATAAATTACTACCATTTGAAATTGCTTTAAGTATATTTTCTTGTACATAATTACTATCTTGGTATTCATCTATAGCTATTTCTACAAATTTCTCTCTATATTTTTTAGCTATTTGTGTTGGAATATATTCTCCTTTTTCATTTTTTTCTAATAACAGTTTTAATGCATAATGCTCAATATCGCTAAAATCTATAATATTTTTTTCTTTTTTAGAATCTTCAAATCTTTCTGAAAACTTAATTATCACATTTTCTAATATATTTAAAATATTATACATTTCTAATATATCAGATATAATGTATTTAGATTCACATAAAAGTATACTATCTTTTTTAATTTTAAATACTTTTTTTACATCATCTCTAATTTTTTTGGCTGAATCTTTTAATTCCATTGTAATTTTTTTATCTGATGGCCACCTTGAATACTCTAATTGATTAGCTTTTTTGTAAACAATATCCCAATTTTCAATATTTTCTACTATATATTTGTATGTAATGATATCTTCACATATAATTTTACTATATTTTTCAAGTTCACTATATTTTAATAATTGTTTATTTATGTATTCTAATCTATTAATACAGGAATTTACTTCGTCTTTGAAATCTTCTAATAAAATTTTTCCCCATTTTGTTTTTGCAAAATCTGTATTACTATCTATATTAAATTCATCAACACAATTTTTTAGCCATTCATCTGGAAATGGACTACTTTGTATGTAATTATATATTTTTAGTATTATATCTTTTAAAGAATCATCACCTTTATAAGTTGTATATGTATTTATTAATTTTAAAAACTCCTCATCATTTTCATCATATAACTCTTCAAACAAATCTTCTAATATTTCTTGTTTTAGTAATTCTATTTCAGGTGTATCAGCAATTCTAAAGTTTGGAGAAATATCTATTTCATAAAAATTATTTTTTATAATATCCAAACAAAATGAATGAATTGTAGAAATACTAGCATTATTTAATAACAATATTTGTCTTTGTAAATTCATATTATTTGGCTCTTCTTCTAACTTCTTATAAATTGCATCTAATATTCTTTCTCTCATTTCTGCTGCTGCAGCATTTGTAAATGTTACTACTAAAATTTTATCTATATCAATTTTATCTAATAGAATTTTTTGAATAATTCTTTCAACCAAAACAGCTGTTTTTCCGCTTCCTGCACCTGCTGCAACTAATATATTTTTACCTTTTTCTTTAATTGATTGTAATTGCTCTTTTGTCCATTTTGTTTTTTCCATTTTATTCCTCACTTATTAATCTTTATCAAAATAAGTATATCTTTTTTTATTTGAATTGTAAATATTATTTGTTTTTTTACAAATAATATTAATAGCTATTTGAAATAATTATAACAAAATTAGATAGTTATTTAAATATTATGGAGGTCAAAATGGAAAAAGAAAATTTAGAATTATTAAATAAAATTCATAAAGGTTTAGTAATGGGAATGGAATCTATATCTGTTATTACACCAAAAGTTGGTGACAGAAATTTTAGAGATGACTTAAACTATCAATATGACGAATATGGAAAAGTTTTAGATAAAATAGATGCAAAATTCGAAGAAAATGGTATAAAACCTGTAGATACTAATCCAGGTGAAAAAATGATGGGATGGACATCTTTACAAATGAACACTATTATGGATAAAAGTAACAATAAGATAGCTGAATTATTAATAAGAGGAAATACTATGGGAATTGTTCAAGGACGTGAAATATTAAATCAAAAACCAGATTTAAATAAAAATACAAAAAGTATTATAAATGAATTTATCCAATTACAAGAAAATAATATTGAAAAATTAAAAACCTATTTATAAAAAGTAAAAATTTTTTAATGAGTGTAAAATTTAAAATTTACACTCTTTTTTATTGTATAGGAAAAATCGACTTTTTTATTGATAGCTTGCGTGTTAGCAAGCGTAAGCAATAAAAAAGAACAAAAG
>CALXAP010000018.1 GCA_944386325.1 uncultured Clostridia bacterium | reverse complement strand
AGGATTCTTAGAGGTTTATAAGAAGAAAATTATTTTAGATAATTTATTATTAACACATGCACCAACTGAAGAAGTTGGAGAAAATCAAATCAATGTTTTTGGACATATACATGATAAGCCACTTGATGAAAGATTTAATAAGAAAAATCATATATGTGTTTCTTGTGATGTTGTAGATTATACACCTGTAAGTATAGAAATGATTACTGAAAATAGTAAATAAATTATAAATGGAGAAAAATATGTATATAGAAGATGTAGAAAAATATATTAGCGAAATAAGTGAAGACACATATATAGTAGATATACAAAAAATCTTAATAATGGCACTACCAAAGAGTGTAAAGAAAAACTTTGAAAAAAGTACAAAATTTGATAAAAAATTTTGGACATATATAGATTTATAGATAAACAGGTTAAAAGAAGTTAAGAATAAAAATACTATAACAAAACAAAAAGATTTATGTACCAAGAACATATAGAATTAATTCCAAGAGTAATAAAGTGGGATAATATTAAAAAATCTACAACAAATTGTAGTGTAATTGGTAAAAAATATTTGTAAAAATACTACACAAATTAAAAAAAATGTGATAAAATAATTTAGAATTTTTGCTAAAATTTTCAAATATGGAAAAAACAAAAGTTCAATTAAAGCACATTAAAAACTTTACATAAGATTTTTGGGAGCAATCGTTTCTAATTGCGAACCTCGAAAACCCCTAAAAATCAATAAAGTTCAATAAAGCTAAAAAATTGGTAAAATCAGTTATTAAAAGGCTGAAACCCTTAAAAATAAAGGAAAAAAATTAAAGGAGGAGAGAGAAAATGTCTGGGCATTCAAAATGGCATAATATACAAGCAAGAAAAGGAAAAGCTGATGCAGCAAGAGGAAAAATTTTTACTAAATTAGGAAGAGAATTATTAATGGCTGTAAAAATGGGTGGGCCAGATCCTGCAGCTAATTTTAAATTAAAAGATGTTATATCAAAATGCAAAGCTAATAATATGCCAAATGATACAATTAAAAATGCAATAAAAAAAGCTTCAGGAGCTAATAATTCTGAAAATTATGAGGAAATTACATATGAAGGTTATGGTCCAGCAGGTGTTGCAGTTGTTGTAAATGCTGCAACTGATAATAAAAATAGAACTGCTGCAGATGTAAGACATATATTTGATAAATTTGGTGGAAATCTTGGAACAACAGGTTGTGTTTCTTATCTATTTTGTAGAAAAGGTGTAATAATAGTTTTAAAAGAGGATAATAATATAAGTGAAGATGATTTAATGCTTATGAGTATAGAAGCTGGAGCAGAAAATTTTGAAAACTATGATGAGTATTTTGAAATAACAACTACTCCAGAAGATTTTTCAAAAGTCAGTGAAGAATTAGAAAAAAATAATATAAAAATGGAACAATCAGAAATAAGGTTTGTACCTTCTACTTATATTACTTTAGATGAGGAAAAATCAAGAAAAATGCAATTATTAATAGATCACTTGGAAGATTTAGATGATGTAATGGAAATATATCATAATTGGGATGAATAATATTATGCTTGCATTTAATATAATTTTGTAGTAAAATAAAAATGCTTTTTAATTTTATAGGAAATTACATTTTCTATAAAATTAAAAAAATAGATGCACAGGAAAATTGCTTTGCAATTTTTCGTGTCGACAAATCTTATACACTTCTTTCTAATGTAACAAATATTAAAAATTAGAAAAAAGTATAGCGAAGCTAGATTTGTCCAGCATTACCATATTCTTAGTCTTTGGATAATAACACAACTTAGACTCAGTTTATGGCATATATAATATAATTTAGGAGGTGTATAGCTAATGACAAAGGAAAGAAAACAAGAAATTATTAATACTTATAAAAGAGAAGAAAATGATACTGGATCACCAGAAGTTCAAATAGCTTTATTAACAGAAAGAATAAATGAGTTAACAGAGCATTTGAAAGTTCATAAAAAAGATAATCATTCAAGAAGAGGACTTTTGAAAATGGTTGGTAAAAGAAGAAATTTACTTAACTATTTAGCTAAAAAAGATATTAATAGATATAGAGAAATAGCTCAAAAGTTATCTTTAAGAAAATAATTTTTTAAGAGCAGAATTACTAAAAAGTTTTTTCTGCTCTTTTGAAAATATAAAGAAGAAATATTTAGTAATTATATAAAGTAGCTTGTATTAATATATTTTTAGGATAAATCCAGCTTTGATAGAAATTATATCAAATGTAATTCCTACAATGTGAAGAAATATATTAATAGAGGTTACTATGATATTATAATTACAAATATTTTTCTTCTAATAAATTTTAATATGACTAATTTTAATAGCTAGCACATTTACTAACTAATAAAGATTAATTTAATGAAATTTTCTTAGTATTAAAATTAGCTAAAATGGAGGTAAAAATGTTTAAAAGTTATAGTATGGAATTAGCTGGTAGAGAGCTTGGAATTGAAACAGGAAAAATAGCTGGACTAGCTAATGGTAGTTGTTTAGTTAAATATGGAGATACCAGAGTTTTGGTAACAGCAACAGCGTCTAAAGAACCAAAAGACGATATAGACTTTTTCCCATTATCAGTTGATTATGAGGAACGTCTATATTCTGTTGGAAAAATACCAGGTAGTTTTCAAAAAAGAGAGGGAAGACCATCTGAGAAAGCTATTTTAACATCAAGAGTTATAGATAGACCAATTAGACCTTTATTTCCAAAAGATTTTAGAAATGATGTATGTATAAATGCATTAGTGTTGTCTGTTGATCAAGATTGTTCGCCTGAAATATGTGCAATGATTGGTTCATCTGTTGCACTTTCAATTTCAGATATTCCTTTTGGAGGTCCAACAGGTTCTGTTAATGTAGGATATGTAAATGACAAAATAATAATTAATCCAACAGAGGAAGAAAGAAAAAATAGTAGATTACAATTAACAGTTTCAGGAACTATGGAAAAAATAGCTATGATAGAAGCAGGAGCAGATGAAATACCAGATGATATAATGTTAAAAGCTATTAAAGAAGCTCATATTCAAATAAAAAGAATTTGTGAATTTATTTTAAATATAAAAAATGAAATAGGAAAAACAAAATTTGAATATAAATCTTTTGAGGTAGATAAAGATATTTATGAAGAAATAGAAAAGAATTTTAAGGATAGAATGTATAAAGATATTCAAGAAGTAGATAAAACAAAAAGAGATGATAATGTAACAATAATTACAGAAGATATATTAAAATATTTTGAAGAAAAATTAGATAATGAGGTTCTAGAAGAGAAAAGAAAAGATATAATAGATAGTGTGAATAAATTAGAAAAAAAATGTGTTAGAGAATTAATTTATAATGAGCATAAAAGACCTGATGGAAGAAAGATTGACGAGATAAGGCCATTATCATGTGAGGTTGGAGTATTACCAAGAGTTCATGGAAGTGCATTATTTACAAGAGGTCAAACACAAGTTTTATCTGTGGCTACATTAGGAATGATTAGTGAAGAACAGATATTAGATGGATTAGATAATGAGGATTCTAAAAGATATATGCATCATTATAATTTTCCAGCTTACAGTGTAGGTGAGGCTAGACCTTCAAGAGGACCAGGAAGAAGAGAAATAGGTCATGGTGCATTAGCAGAAAGGGCACTAGAACCAGTTATACCAAGTGAAGAAGAATTTCCATATTCTATTAGAGTTGTATCAGAAGTGCTAAGCTCAAATGGATCTACTTCTCAAGCGAGTGTATGTGGTAGCACACTTGCTTTGATGGATGCAGGTGTTCCTATAAAAAAACCAGTAGCTGGTATATCAACAGGATTAATAACAAGCCCAGATAATAATGATTATATAATGTTAACAGATATTCAGGGATTAGAAGATTTCTTTGGAGATATGGATTTTAAGGTAGCGGGAACAAAGGATGGTATAACTGCTATACAAGTTGATATAAAAGTTGATGGATTATCATATGATATAATAGAAGAAGCTTTTGAAAGAACACATAAAGCAAGACAGTATATATTAGATGAAGTTATGTTAAAAGAATTGTCAGAACCTAGAAAAGAAATATCTAAGTATGCTCCTAAAATAATTCACACACATATAAATCCAGAGAAAATTAAAGATGTAATTGGCTCAGGTGGAAAAACAATTAATAAGATAATATTAGAAACAGGAGTGAAAATTGACATCGAGGAAGATGGTAATGTATTTATATATTCGCAAGATTCAAGTAATGGAAATAAAGCATTAAAAATAATAGAAGATATTGTTAGAGAATTTAAAGTTGATGATATTTGTGAAGGAACAGTTATTAAAATCTTACCATTTGGTGCTTTTGTAAATATAGGTAGTGGCAAAGAAGGATTGCTTCATATATCAAAAATTTCAAAAAAACGAATTGAAAAAATTGAAGATGTTTTAAAAGTAGGAGATAAAGTTTTAGTAAAAATAATAGAAATAGATAATCAGGGCAAAATAAATTTAAAAAGAATTGAAGAATAATTTATTAAAAAAAACTTAAATTTATAAATTTTGTTGAATTATTTAAAAATATAGCATATAATGTTATAGGAAAAAATTAATTACAAATAATAATTAAGAAAAGAGGTTTATAATGGATTATTTATATGTACTTCAACAAGCATTAATATGGATAATAACTATATTTTGGCTTTATCAAATATTAGTAAGTATAAGTTCATTAATTAAATTAAAAGATAAACCATTATTAGTAAATAAAAATCATAAATTTATGGCTATAATACCAGCACATAACGAAGAAACTGTAATTGTTAACTTAATTGAAAGTTTGAAAAAACAAGATTATCCAAAGGAACTATTAGATATATATGTTATAGCAGATAATTGTACTGATAATACAGCTAAAATTGCAAAAGAAGCAGGAGCTATTGTATATGAAAGATTTGACGAAAAGAATAAAACTAAAGGATTTGCAATGAATTGGTTCTTAAATAAGAAAATCGAGGAAAAGGCAGATTATGATGCTTTTTGCATATTCGATGCTGATAATATTGTTTCAGTAGATTTTATAAAAAATATGAATAAAAAGTTGTGCCAAGGAGAAGAAGTTGTCCAAGGTTATAGAGATATAAAAAACCCTACAGACAGTTGGATTTCAGCTGGATATGCACTTTTCTATTGGACAATGAATCGTTTCTATCATTTAGCAAGATATAATCTAGGATTATCACCATTAATAAATGGTACAGGTTTTATGGTAAAATTCGATATAATAAAACAAGAGGGATGGAATACAAAAACATTAACTGAAGATATAGAATTTTCATTAAAAAATATAATAAAAGGTAGAAGAATAGGTTGGGCAATTGATGCAAAAGTATATGATGAACAACCTATAGGGTTTAAGCAATCATGGTCTCAAAGATCTAGATGGACAGTTGGACATTTACAATGTATGAAATATTATACAACAGATTTAGCAAAATCAGTAAAAGAGAATAAATCATTAATGAATTTTGATGGACTTTTATATATTCTTGGAATTCCAATGATGTTATTAACATTTTTATTATTGGCAGTAAACCTTGCAATATACTTAGTAAATGGAATGACATTTATAGATTTAATTAATAATTATTCTAGATATTTATTTGCAACATTTTTAATGCCTATAGCTATTGCAGTTTTAATTATGGTTTTAGATAAAAGACCAATTAAACCAATGCTTAAAGGATTAATATTATATCCAATTTTTATGGGTTCATGGATATTAATAAATTTAAAATGTATAATAAGACCTAATACAAAATGGGAAAAAATTAATCATGTTAGAGACGTAAAGATTAATGAAATAGCATAAAGGTAGAAAAATATGAATTAAGTATTTAAAATACTTAATTCATATTTTTTGTTGTAGGAGTCGTGAACAGCGTTCGCTCGCTCTACAAAGGCATGCCCAAAAAAATGAACACAAAATAACCCAACACATACATACTTAAGAAAATCAAAAATTATTCACCATTCACTATTCGTTATTCATCGCAACCGAAGGTTGCAGTCATAACCTTAATAGTATTATTACTATGGCTAAATTTTTTATAATAAATTATAAAAATGACATCAAAAATCACTTTTCATATTCATATAATAGTGATATAATATTTAATATCAATTTTAAGGAGATGGACGTTATGTTAAAAGAATATTTAAGTAAATGTTCAAAAGAAAATCTTCGGATAATAGTTTTTACACTAATATCTACAATGTGTTTATTATTTATTTTTAGGCTAAATCATTGGTATTTAGATTCATTAATAAACATTTCAATTTTTATGTTTTGGTTATTTATTTTTGATGTAGTCTTGCTAATAATTTTTGGTAAGAAAAAAGGCAAGAAAGATGAAAGATATCATTACAAAATATAATAAAAATGGCTGAGAAAAAAATTCTCAGCCATTTTTATTTACAATTCATTCTATATGAATTTGATATAATAGTTGTAGGGGCGAACAGTGTTCGCCCGCGCTAAAGAGTTATTTCTCAAATAAATTTAATATATAAATTTTAGCTATGAATAGAAACTTTTTATTATGAAATTTCTTAGATAAAATTATAAAATGTATGGATATTAATAAAAAAATATTATATAATTTAGTATATTCAAAAAAAGGAGATAAATAATATGTTAAAAACATATGGCTTTGTTGGACCTTCTGGTACTGGTAAAAGTTATAGGGCACAATTAGTTGCTGGTAAGAAAAATATTAAATATATAATAGATGATGGTTTATTAATAAAGGAAAACGAAGTTATTGCTGGTAAATCTGCTAAAAAAGCCCCAACTAAAATTGAAACTGTTAGAGATGCACTTTTTACAAAAGAAGAGCAGAAAAATGAAATCTTAAAAGCAATAAAAAAATATAAACCAGAGAGTATTTTAATATTAGGAACATCTGATAATATGGTTAAAAGAATTGCACAGAATTTGAATTTACCAGAATTAACTGAAATAATATATATAACAGATGTTGCAACAGAAGAAGAAATAAAAACTGCAAGGAGAATTAGAGTTACGGAAGGAAAACATGTAATTCCTGTTCCTACTTTTGAGATAAAAAAAGATTTTTCAGGATTTTTGCTAGATCCTCTGCAAATTTTTAGAACAAAAAGAAATGAAAAGCCATATATAACTGAGAAATCAATAATTAGGCCTACTTTTAGTTATCTTGGCAAATTTACAATATCAGATACTGTTTTTAGACAAATTGCAGAATATTTAGCTTCTAAAACGATTAGTATACATAAAGTTACAAAAACTAGAATTGAGAATTATGGAGAAGGTATATCTATATATATGGAAATTGTAGTTATATATGGATATAATGTAGTGGATAGTTTAAGCAATTTTAAATTAAAATGTAAAAAAGAGATTGAAAAATTAACTTCTATGAATGTAGAAAAAGTAGAAATAGTAGCTAAAGGTATATATATGCCAGAAAAAAGTGATAATGGAGGAATGAAATAATGTCTTTTCTTGTAGCAATAGATGGACCAGCTGGAAGTGGTAAAGGAACAATAGCACAAATAATAGCAGATAAATTAAATTTTATAAAAATAGATACAGGGGCTATGTATAGATGTGTTGCTTTATATTTATTGGAGAATAATATAGAAATAAACAATATACAAAAAATAATTTCAAAATTAGATGAAATAAATATAAAAATCGATGAAAGCAAAGAATTAGTGTATTTAAATAATGAAAATGTTACTGATAAAATCAGACAGCCTAATGTATCAAAAATAGTATCTCAAGTTTCAAGTATTAAAGAAGTTAGATTAAAATTAATTGATTTACAGAGGAAAATAGCCTCAGATAAAAAAGTAGTAATGGAAGGTAGAGATATAACTACTGTGGTATTTCCGAATGCAAATGTAAAAATATATTTAGATGCAAAATTAGAGATTAGAGCTGAAAGAAGATATTTAGAAGTTTTAGAAAAGAATAAAGATATAAAATATGAAGATGTACTTAATAATATAATTATAAGAGATAAAAATGATAAAGAAAAAGAATTTGGTGCTCTTAAAGTTGCAGATGATGCAATAGTGATAGATACAACTTATTTAAATATTGAAGAAGTAGCAGATAAGATAATTAATATTATAAAAATGAAAATGAAAGGTTAATATAGGTGAAATAAATGTTAAGAAGAGTAATTAAAGCTTTTTTATATTTCTTATGTCTAATAGTATATAGAGTGAAAAAAGTAAATGAATCAAACATACCAAAAGAAGGAAGTTTTATAATTTGTGCAAATCATGTACATGCACTTGATGCTCCAGTAATGGTACTAGCTTCTAAAAGAAAAATTCAAATGATTGCAAAAGAAGAATTGTTTGAAAATCCATTTTTAGCATGGTTACGGAAGAACATTTGGTGTAATTGCTATTAAGAGAGGAAAAGGAGATATTGATGCTATGAAAAAAGCTTTTAGGGCTTTGAAAGCAGGTAATATAGTAGGTATTTTCCCAGAAGGTACAAGAAATGGAATGAAAAAAGGTGTTAAATTTCATAGTGGTGCTGCATTAATTGCATTAAAAACAGGAACAAAAGTAATACCTGTTGGAATACAAGGAAGTTTTAAAGCTTTTAGAAAAGTAAAATTAAACTATGGAAAGCCAATGGATTTTTCAAAATATGCAGATAAAAAATCTGATAGAGAGGTTTTAGATGAAATAACAAAAGAGATTATGGATGAGGTTGTAAGATTGACAAATGAAAAGATATAGTATATAATAATAAGCCGAGCACGTGAGAAAAAGAGTAGATATTTTCTACTCTATATTTATACAATAGGAAAGTCAGACCTTTCTATTGTATAAAAGTCGCTTCGCTCCATTTGATGTACACAAATTTACGGAAAGCCAAGTGAAAATTTAAATTCAATATAAATTATAAGGCTTTCCGATTTGTTCTGTATGAGATATAGTTTTAAATATTTAGGGGGATACAAAATGAATAATGAAAAAATAAGAAATGTAGCAATAATTGCACATGTTGATCATGGAAAAACAACATTAGTAGATGCTTTATTAAAACAAAGCCATGTTTTCAGAGAAAATGAACAAGTATCAGAAAGAATAATGGATTCAAATGATTTAGAAAAAGAAAGAGGAATAACAATACTTTCAAAAAATACATCTGTTATGTACAATGGTGTAAAAATTAATATAGTTGATACACCTGGTCATGCTGATTTTGGTGGTGAAGTAGAGAGAGTATTAAAAATGGTAGATGGTGTGTTACTTTTAGTAGATGCATTTGAAGGTCCTATGCCACAAACAAGAGAAGTACTAAAAAAAGCATTATTATTAAATCTAAAACCTATAGTAGTTATAAATAAAATAGATAGACCTGGTTGTAATCCTCAAAAAGTTGTTGACCAAGTTTTAGATTTATTTATTGAATTAGGAGCAAGTGATGAACAATTAGAATTTCCTGTTATATATGCATCAGCTAAAAATGGTATTGCAAAAATGAATTTAGAAGATAATACAGATAATGTAAATTGTATTTTTGAGACAATTATTAATTCAATCAATCCTCCTGCATGTGAATTAGAAGGAGCAGCTCAAATGTTAGTTTCTAATATTGATTATGATGATTATCTTGGAAGAATAGCTGTTGGAAGAATTGAAAGAGGTACTATTAAAGTTGGAATGAGCGTTGCTATTTGCAAGAGTGAAGATAAAATAGTTAATGGTAAAATAGCTAAATTATTTACTTATATGGGGTTAAAAAAGGTTGAAGTAGAAGAGGTTTCAGCAGGTGATATTATAGCACTTTCTGGTGTTAATGATATAAATATAGGTGATACAATTTGTGATATTAATAATCCAGAAAAAATACCTTTTGTTGATATTGATGAACCAACTGTATCTATGACATTTAGTGTTAATGATGGACCTTTTGCAGGAAAAGAAGGAAAGTTTATAACATCAAGACATATTAGAGATAGATTATTTAAAGAATTAGAAAGAAATGTTAGTTTAAGAGTAAAAGAAACAGATAGAGCAGAAAGTTTTGAAGTATCAGGACGTGGGGAATTACATCTTTCTGTTTTAATAGAAACAATGAGAAGAGAAGGCTTTGAGTTATTAGTATCTAGACCAAAAGTTATTTTTAAAGAAATTGATGGTCAAAAATGTGAACCTATGGAAATATTAGTAGTAAATGTTCCAGATGATTGTATAGGAAATGTAATTGAAAAAATAGGTAGAAGAAAAGGCGAAATGGTTAATATGGAGCCTTCAGAAGAAGGAAGAACAAAAATAGAGTTTAGAATTCCAGCTAGAGGTTTAATTGGTTATAGAACTGAATTTATGACAGATACAAAAGGTAATGGTACAATGAATAGTATGTTTGATTCATATGAACCATATAAAGGCGAAATTTCTGCTAGAAATAGAGGTACACTAATTGCATTTGAAGCAGGAACAGCAGTAACATATGGACTATATAATGCACAAGAAAGAGGAGAATTATTTATAGGACCAGGTACAGAAGTGTATGAAGGAATGATTGTTGGTTTAAATTCTAGAGCTGAAGATATTGCTATAAATGTATGTAAGGAAAAACATCTAACTAATACAAGAGCTTCAGGTTCAGATGATGCTTTGAGATTAGTACCACCAATTCAATTTTCATTAGAAAAAGCTATAGAGTTTATTCAAGATGATGAATTGGTTGAGGTGACACCATTAAATATTAGATTAAGAAAAAAGATTTTAGATACAAAAACAAGAGAAAGAATGTCTAGAAATAAGGGATAATATATGAATTTAGTTTTAGAAAAAATAAAGAAAAAAGCATTAGATGAGCATATTCCAATAATTATGGATGATACTTTAGATGTTGTTATTAATATTATAAAAGAGAAGAAACCTCAAAAGATATTAGAAATCGGGACAGCAGTTGGATACTCTGCTATATGTTTTATACTTAGTTGTGATGAAAATACAAAAATAGACACTATTGAGAAAGACGAAGATAAAATAAGACAAGCACATCAAAATATATTAAATATGAAATTATCTGATAGAATTAATATATTAGAAGGTGATGCGGTAGAAATATTACCAAAATTAAAAGATAATAGTTATGATATAATTTTTATAGATGCAGCAAAAGGAAAGTATCCATTCTTTTTAGAACAAAGTATTAGATTAGCAAAAAATAATTGTATTATATTAGCTGATAATATTTTATATAAGGGTTATGTTATGAGTGATTATAATAAGCATAAGCAAAGAACTGCAGTAAATCATTTAAGAGAATATATAACTAAATCTCAAAATGATTCTAGTTTAGAAACTGAAATCTTGAGTGTAGGAGATGGATTAGCTATTAGTAAAGTACAAAAATAGAACAGAGTTTATTCTGTTCTATTTTTGTATATATCCTATACTTGATAATACTATATCTATAATAAATATAATAACAACTATTTTTAATAAATTACTTTGAATCATTATAGGAATTTTGTCTAATATTTTATCTAAAAATTTTTCTACAAAAGGGTGGATTATGTTAATAACAATTAATCCTATGACTCCCCAACCTAAGGAATAAAATAAAGTGATTCTACCATTTATATTTAAGAAATCATTTGTATAGTCCCACCACTTTAAATTAAAAATAGCATCTAATGCATAGCCAACAACATATTCAAAAATTGAAAATACTAATACAGAAATGAAAAATAGTTTTAATTTATTATCTTTATATTTAGATAGCCATATTATCATTATTAACATTCCAAATCCATATATAGGGCATAATGGACCAATTAGAAAACCTCTATTTTCAAAATGTCCTAATAGTATGTATGAATAAAATGTTTCAAGTATCCATCCTAATGCAGAATATATGAAAAAGTATAATAGTAGTTTATCTATGTTTAATTTGTATTGCTTTTCTATGTCTTCCAATACAACACAGCCTCCTTAATTATGTTATCAATATAATATCAGATACATTAAAAAAAGTAAATATTCTTATATAACCTTAATAATTAATTAATAATTTCTTTTTTATTAACCATTTCTTAAATATCGTATTGAGCCGAAAAATTTATTCAATATTTCTATAGAACATAATATAGAAAAAATGATATTTAACAAATACAACTTTTATAAATTACAAAAAATTTAATAGAATAGTCGTAGGGGCGAACAATGTTCGCCTGCGCTACAAAGTTATTTCTCAAAAAATTCAATATATGATTTTAGCTGTGAATTGTAACAAAAATAATAACCAAATTTAGTAATTTTAAATTTTACTATTGACAGTTTACAATAATAAATATAAAATAATAAGGTAGGTTTAAATATAATATAAAATAATATAATATATTTTTATGTACATTGAAAAATTAATAAGAAGAGGTGTAGTTATTTATGGATAAAATCATAATAATTGTATTCACCTTTCTAATCTCAGCAGTAATTTTTATACCTTTAGGAGTTCTTATAAGGAAAAGAATTGCTGAATCTAAAATACAAGGTGCAGAAGAAGAAGCTAGAAGAATATTAGAAAATGCCAGAATTGAGGCTGAAAATAAAAGCAAAGAAGAAATTATAAAAGTTAAAGAAGAAATGTTAAAGGCTAGAAATGAATTAGATCAAGAGATTAAAGAAAGAAGGGGCGAAGTACAATTACAAGAAAAAAGAATAATTCAAAAAGAAGAAGCTTTAGATAATCGTTCATTAAATTTAGAAAGAAAAGAAAAAGATTTAGAGAAAAAGTATCTTGAAAATGATAATATTAAAAAATCCTTAGAAGATACTTTAAACGAACAAAAAACAGAATTACAAAGAATATCAGGCTTTACAACAGACGAAGCTAAAAAATATTTATTAGATGAATTAGAAAAAGATTTAGTGGATGAAAAAGCGAGCATGATAAGAAATATTGAGGAAAAATTTAAAGAAGAAGCTAATAAAAGTGCAAGAGAAATAGTAGGTTATGCGATACAAAAATGCGCTGCTGACCATACCTCTGAAACAACTGTATCTGTTGTTTCTTTACCAAATGACGATATGAAAGGTAGAATTATTGGTAGAGAGGGAAGAAATATAAAAGCTTTAGAAACATTAACAGGTATAGATTTAATTATAGATGATACTCCCGAAGCTGTTATATTATCTGGTTTTGATCCACTAAGAAGAGAAGTTGCAAAAATAGCTCTAGAAAAATTGATAGAAGATGGTAGAATTCATCCAGCTAAAATTGAAGAAATGGTAGAAAAAGCTAAAGAAGAAGTACAAAATATTATAAAATCAGAAGGTGAAAGAGCTATTTTAGAAACAGGAGTAAATGGTTTAAATCCTGATTTAGTTAGATTAATAGGTAAATTAAAATATAGGACAAGTTATGGACAAAACGTTTTAAATCATTCTATTGAAGTATCTAATTTAGCTAGAATCATGGCTGAAGAAATAGGTGCAGATCCAAAAATAGCTAGAAGAGCAGGACTACTACATGATATTGGAAAAGCTTTAGATCATGATATGGAAGGAACACATGTAGAAATAGGTGTAGATGTGTTAAAGAAATTTAAAGAATCTCCTGTTGTAATAAATGCTGTTGAAGCACATCATGGGGATGTAGAACCTGAAACTGTTGAAGCTATTTTAGTTCAAGCAGCTGATGCAATATCAGCATCAAGACCAGGTGCTAGAAGAGAAACATTAGAAACATATATTAAAAGATTAGAAAAACTAGAAGAAATAGCAGATTCTTTTGATGGAGTTGAGAAATCTTTTGCTATACAAGCAGGTAGAGAAGTTAGATTAATAGTAAAACCAGATAAAGTATCTGATAGTGAAATGGTTATAATGGCAAGAGATGTAGCTAAAAAAGTAGAATCTGAAATGGAATATCCAGGACAAATAAAAGTAAATGTTATAAGAGAAGTTAGAGCAATAGAATATGCAAAATAATAAAAGAAACTGATATATTAATTTTATTTAATATATCAGTTTCTTTTATGTATAATACTTTTATATTCAGAGGTAAAATCTATAAAACCCAATATAGAAAAAATGTAATAGAATAGTTGTAGGGGCGAACAATGTTCGCCCGCACAACAAAGCTATTTCTCAAGAAATTGAATATATAAATAGTTATAATTTATGGCATACGAATTTGATATAATAATATTGAATTCTCCATCTTGTTTTATAGCTGTAAATAGCAACTTTAAATATTATCTACAAATTTAAATAAAAGTAAAATTATTGATTTAACTTTATATTTATAGTAATATAATATTATTAAATAATATACTATTGGAGGTTTTAAATGAGAATTTTATGTATAGGTGATATAGTTGGAGAAATAGGTGTCTTGAAAGTTAAGCAAGAATTAAATAATATAATAGAACACGAGAAAATAGATTTTGTTATTGCTAATGCTGAAAATTCTGCAGATGGTATGGGTATAACTGAAAAAATTTATAAGCAATTAATAGACATTGGTGTTAATGTAATAACTATGGGAAATCATACATGGGGTAAAAAAGATATTTTTAAAATTATTAACAGTAGAAATTTACTTATACCTGCAAACTATAGTAAGAATGTTCCTGGAAATAGATATGGTATATATAAATGTAAAGATAAAAAAATTTGTGTAATTAATCTTATTGGCAGAGTTGATATAAATGTACTTTCAGATAATCCATTCACAAAAGTAGAAGAAATAATAAAACAAATAAATAATTTGGCAGATATAATTATTATAGATTTTCATGCAGAGGCAACAGCTGAAAAAATAGCTATGGGCTATTTTCTAGATGGAAAGGTTAATTTAGTTTATGGTACTCATACTCATGTTCAAACAGCTGATGAAAAGATACTCAATAATGGAACAGCATATATTACTGATATTGGTATGACAGGACCAGCCAATTCTGTTATAGGAATGGATAAAGATGCTTCTATAAAAAGATTTGTAACATCTTTACCAGAAAGATATAAAGTAGCAAATAGTGAAGCAATGTTTAATGGTTGTATTTTAGATATAAATGATGAAGATTGTCGAACAACCAAAATTAATAGAATAAATTTATAGAATATGCAGAATATACATATAAACGCGCGATGAGTTATTCCTTTTTTTACCAAGTTTCTATAGACTTTTGTATTAAAATATAATATAAATATAAATGTAGTTAATAAATAATACAAAAAATAAAATTATAGGAGGCAAAAAAATGGAAATTTTAAAAATCTCATCAAAATCAAATCCAAATTCAGTAGCTGGGGCTATAGCTGGTTTGGTGAAAGAAACTCAAAAGGCAGAGATGCAAGCTATAGGAGCAGGAGCTCTTAATCAAGCAGTAAAAGCAATTGCAATTGCAAGAGGGTTTGTAGCACCTTCAGGTGTAGATTTAGTGTGTATACCAGCATTTGCAGAAGTTGAAGTAGAAGGAGAAGATAGAACAGGTATAAAACTTATTGTTGAGTCTAGAAAATAATTTATGAAAATTATATATATTAGAATGGGGGGCTATTAAAAAGCTCTCTTATTTTTTTCTATAATCTTGAAAATTTATATATTTTATTATATTATTTTAAAGTAATTGAGGTGAATAATTTGAAAGTCAATTTTTTTAAATATGTATTTATAATTGTAGTAATTGTATTAATTGGTTTTGGTATATATATAATATATAATCAAAATAAAGAAAAAGAAATAGAAGATAGTCAAGAACCACAAGTAGAGCAACAACAAATTATTACAAATTTGAGGTTAGGTATACATCAATATGATACTATGAATCCTATACTAAGCCAGAACAAAAATATACAATTTATAGATAAATTAGTATTTGAGCCTTTAATGAATATAAATAGTGATTATAGTTTAAGTAATTGTCTTGCAAAAGAATGTTCAAAAACAGGAGATACATCATATGTAATAAAATTAAAAGATGATGTAGTATGGCAAGATGGAAATCCTCTTGTTGCACAAGATGTTAAATTTACAATTGACAAATTGAAAGAAGAAGGCGTTGAATCAATTTATAAAGATAATGTTGCTAATATTTCAGGGTTAGAAGTAATTGATGATAAAACAATAAAAATAAATCTTTTTTCATCACAACCTTTTTTTGAGTATAATTTAATTTTTCCTATATTATCTAGTAAAGATTATGAAAATCAAGATTTTTTTAATAGTACAAAAATTCCAATAGGAACAGGAATGTATAAAATAGATAAAATAGAAGGTACATTTGTTAGTTTAGTTAAGAATACACAATGGTGGGATAAAACTAAGAATGCTAAAATTGACACAATTACAGTAAATATTTATACATCAATGGGAGAAGTATATAATGCTTTTAAAATAGGAAATATAGATTTAATTCCAACAAGTAATGTCAACTTTAAAGAATATATTGGAACAATAGGATTTAATGTGCAAGAATATAGAGCAAGAGAATATGATTTTATAGCTATAAATACTCAAGATAATGTATTAAGTAAAAAAGAAGTGAGAAAAGCAATAACTTGTGGAATAGATAAAAGCAACATTGTATCTACAGTTTTTGATAATAATTATTATACATGCGAATATCCATTAGATTATGGTAATTACTTATATAATAATGATGTTTCATATAATACATATAATCCAGAATATTCTCAGCAAGTTTTAGAGGAAAATGGATGGACTTTTAAATCTAGACAATGGCAAAAAGTTGAAAATTATAGAACATTAAGAACAACTTTTGATTTAATTGTAAATTCTTCTAATGTAAGAAGAGTAGCAGTAGCTGAAACAATAAAAAATCAGCTTGCAAATATAGGTATAATTATAAATGTAAAAAAAGTTTCAGATTCACAATATAGGTATTATTTAGAGAATAAAAACTATGATATGATTATAGCAGGTGTAGATATTTCAGCAGCACCAAATTTAACAAGATATTTTGGAGAAAATAATTTAGCAAATTATCATAATGATAGAGCTATACAATTGTTAAATGATACATATACAGCAAAAGATGAAAAAATACTTAAAGAAAAATATACAGAATTGCAACAAATATATATGGAAGATGTACCATTTATTTCACTATATAGAAATAGAGAATATGTTGTATATAATACTAATTTACTAGGAGACCAAAAACCAAATTGGTATAATGTATTTTATAATATAGAAAATTGGTATAGACAAAATTAAAAAAAGTATTGACAAAAAAATATTATAGTATATAATATAACAAACAGATGTTTAGAGGAGGAAATTATGAGTAACGAAAATCCAGAAAAGAAAAAAGCATTAGAAGTGGCAATGAGCCAAATAGAAAAGCAGTTTGGAAAGGGTTCTATAATGAAACTTGGAGAATTTACTGCTATGAATATTGAAGCAATACCAACAGGGGCTTTGAGCTTAGATATTGCATTAGGAATTGGAGGAGTGCCAAGAGGTAGAATAATAGAAATTTATGGTCCTGAATCTTCAGGAAAAACAACTTTAGCTTTACATATAATAAGTGAAGCACAAAAAATGAATGGAGAAGTAGCTTTTATAGATGCAGAACATGCTTTAGATCCTGTGTATGCTAAAAATTTAGGTGTAGATATAGATAGTTTAATTGTTTCACAGCCAGATACAGGGGAACAAGCATTAGAAATAGCAGAAGCTTTAATAAGAAGTGGTGCATTAGATGTTATTGTTGTAGATTCTGTTGCAGCATTAGTACCAAAAGCTGAAATAGATGGAGATATGGGAGATTCTCATATCGGTTTACAAGCTAGATTAATGTCTCAAGCTTTAAGAAAATTAGCTGGTGCTGTAAACAAGTCAAAAACTGTAATAATATTTATAAACCAATTAAGGGAAAAAGTAGGAGTAATGTTTGGAAATCCAGAAACAACTCCTGGTGGAAGGGCATTAAAATTTTATGCATCAGTAAGATTAGATATAAGAAAAATTGAAACAATTAAACAAGATGGTGAAGTAGTAGGAAATAGGGCAAGAGTTAAAATAGTTAAGAATAAAGTAGCACCACCTTTTAGAGAAGCTGAATTTGATATAATATATGGTAAAGGTATATCTAAAGAGGGAAATATTTTAGATATTGCTGTTAGTTTAGATATTATTGAAAAAAGTGGTTCATGGTTTAGTTATAATGGAAATAGATTAGGACAAGGAAGAGAAAATGTAAAGCAATATTTAAAAGAAAATCCTGAGGTTATGAAGGAAATTGAAACAAAAATAAGAGAAAATTTTGAACAAGCTTTTGAAAATAGTTTAGGAGAAAACACAAAAGAGGAAAAAGAAAATGAATAAATATTCTATTGAACAATATGATGCTATTAAAACTAAAGTACTGAAGTATGTACTATATAAAAAGAGAACTGAAGCAGAGATAAGAAGAAAATTTAATAATATAGATGATTTAATATTAGATGATATAATTAATTATTTAAAAGAGGAAAAATATATTGATGATATAAATTATATTAAAAGATCCATTAATGAATTTATAAATATCAATACTTTATCTATAAAAGAAATAAAATATAAATTACAATCTAAAGGTTTAGATTGTAATTTAATAGAAAGATATATTGATGATAATATAGATGAATTATCAGAGTATGAAAAGAAATGTGCAAAGAAGATATATTTAAAAAAAATAAATGATTCTAATACTAATGATATTATAAATTTCCTATTAAGAAAGGGATATAGAATGGATAATATAAAAGCTATTTTAGAGGAAGATGTATAATGAATAGTGTTTTAACTTTAGAAAGCAAAAAATATGAAATAAAATTAGAAAATTTTGAAGGACCTTTAGATTTATTATGCTATTTGATTAGCAAGAATAAAGTGGATATTTCAGAAGTTAAAATTTCAGAAATTGCTGATCAATATTTAGAGTTTATCACAATTCAAGAAAATATGAATTTAGAAATAACAAGTGAATTTTTAATTATGGCTTCAAATTTACTACTTATAAAATCAAAAATGTTATTACCGAAAGAAATTGACGATGAGGCTGAATTAACAGAAGAAGAACTTTTAAATAAAATTATAGAATATAAAAGATATAAAGAGATAAGTATTTTCTTGAAAGAAAGATACAATGAAAATAAAAATATTTTATTTAAAAATCCAGATATGATTGAATTAGAAAAACAAGAATTAGAAATTGATTATGATGAAAATATTATACCTAATACTTATTTAAAAATGTTAGATATAAGTAAAAAAAGAATAAATGATAATGCAAAGAATATAGAAAAGATTGCAGTTACAGAAACAGTTAGTGTATCTAGTAAAGTGAAAGAAATTTTTAGAGAATTAATAAGACACTCAAAATTTATTTTTAGTAAATTATTTTCTACAGATAAATGCTCAAAAATGGAAATAATAACTGCATTTTCTGGTATATTAGAATTAAATAGAAAAAATAAAATACAAGTAAAACAAGAAAAACTTTTCGGGGATATTTTAGTAGAAAAAATGCCTAAAAAAGTTTAAGTTTAGAAAAAATGGTAAAAATATTATCAAAGGAGTAAATATTATGATATTATTTTTATCATTTTTTATATTAAGTATTATTATTTTTCTGTTACTAAATATTAAATTATCAATTGTTAAATTTAAGATATCCAATATTAATTCTGTTGGGCATTTTCAAATAGATTTAATTATAAAATTAGGATTATATATAGGTAAAAAAATAAAAATATTTGAAGTGTGCATGAATAAAGAAAAATTATTAAAAAATAAATATATATTAAATATTAAGAAAAAAAATGAAATAAAAAAAGATATTGAAATTATAAATAATGATGATATTAAAAATGCAATAAAGAAAGTAAAGTTAAATATAGAAAGATTTAATTTAAAATTAAATATAGGCACAGAGGATGCAAAATTAACAGCAATTTTATTTGGAGTAATTTCTACTATTTGGGGTGTCTTAGTACCTTTAATTTATTATTCGAAAAATATAAAATCACTTGATGAGTTTGAATATGAATTAACTCCTAATTTTTCAAATAAAAATATATTTAAATTAGAATTTACAGGACAATTATCTATTAGATTATTACATATTATATATATACTATATATTTCATTTAAAGCAAATAAGAAAAGTGAGAGATATAGAATATGTACATAGTTTATGAAAAATTGTATAAATTACAAAAAACTGGTACATATTAGATATATAATATATATCTAAAAATAAGGAGTGAATTTTATATGAATGAACATCCAATAGAAGGTCTTATGACAACTGCTATGAATAGTATTCAAGATATGATAGATGTTAATACAATTATAGGTGAGCCAATAGAAACATCTAATAATGTTATTATAATACCAATATCAAAAGTATCTTTTGGTTTTGCAGCAGGTGGTAGTGAATTTAGAGGAGAAACAATAGATGAATATTCTAGAAGAGATAAAGATGAGGACATACAATATAGATTGCCATTTGGTGGTGGAAGTGGAGCAGGAGTTAGTATTAATCCTATAGCATTTTTAGTTGTACAATCAGATAGTGTGAGATTACTTCCTGTAAATTATTCATCTACAGTAGATAAATTATTAGATTATGTTCCAGAAATAATGGAAAAAGCAAACAATATAGTTATGGGAGTTGTAAAAGAAGCAAAAGAAAATGATAAAAATGAGAAAAAAATTATAAATGAAACTATAAAAGAAGCAACAAAATTGAAAAATGATAAAAAAAGTAAAAATCAAAATCAAGATGACAGAACTACAAGAAAAATAAAAAGAAGTAAAAATTCTATTATAAAAGATAATGAAAACGAATTAATGTATAATGAAGATGAAAAAGCAGACACTTTTGATTTTGATAATTATCCAGATGATTATGATGACTAAAAACAATTATAAAATATTGTGAGTATGACAACTATGTAATTTTATTATAAAAAGCAAATGTATTTTTATTATAGTATAAAACTACATTTGTTTTTTACATTAATCGACTTTTATCTTGAACCTCCTATATATTTGTGATATACTATCCACTAGAATAATTAATGGAGGACATTATGGCAAAAGCTAGTAATAGTAATAATAGTAATTTAAAAGAAAAATTAGATTATATAGGAATTAAATTAGAAAAAACCCCTAAATTTATAAAAGATGCTCAGCCCGTAAATTTTGTTAGTTCGCCTACAATGAACGATAATGAACATAAAATTTTTAAATATGTTCCAATAGATGAGATTGAGATTTTGGTATCTCCAACTAACAGATTAACAGATATAAAAGAAAAATATAATAAAGCAAAGACACTTGCTGAATATATGGATCCTAAAAATATAGATGAATATGCAACATTTTTAAATATGATAACTACTACATCAATTGAAGGTATTGAAGAGATAGAAAAGAAACAAAAATTATTAAATAAAAAAATTCCTTTTGGTGTTCAATATGATAAAGATTATACATGGCAAATATATTATTCTGAGAACACAAACAGGTATTTTATGTTAGTAACAACAGAGGATTATAATTATGATTGCTTTTTTTATCTATTAAAAGAACAGATAAAATTTAATAAAAGCAGAAAAAAAACTAAAAGTTTAATATTTGTTCCAATTAATCTAGTGGGATATTCTACAGAATTATTAACAGCATCAGAAATAGCTGATTTAGAAAATTATTTATGGTTATTTACAAAAGATTGGCCTAATATATATGAAGTACATGATAAAGATGATGATATAACATTACAAATTGTAGGTAATACATCAGTATACCAAACAATTAAAAGTGGGTATAAAATTGTTTTAAATAGTAGAGAAGAAGCACTGACATTTTATAAACTACTAAAAGCATTATTTATTTTGCAAACGGAATTGCCATTTTACTATAAATTTGATACAAAAATCAATGAAGATTGTGAGTTAGAATTTTATTATAATTTGGAACAAATTGATTATAATAATTTATCTGATTTTATAAAAAACGAATATTTAAAAGTAGATAGTAAAATTACTAATGAAAGAAAAAATGTAACAAGTTTAGAAGAAAAATTACAGGAGCTAAAACAAATATCAGCACTTAGAGATATAGAATATTTAAATAAACAAAAAGAAATAGCAATGTATTTAGAGTATAAAAAAACATTTTTTGGAAAAATCAAATTATTTATTAAATTTAAAAATAAAAAAACTACAATTATAGATATAAAATCAGATAAAAAGAAAGAAGAAAAACAAGAAAATAATGAAAATATAAATCAGAAAGAAGAGACAACAATAATTAATAATTCAAAAGAATATTATACAATTGAGGATCTAGTAACATTATATAATAAATTAGAAAAAGAACTTACATATATAAAGAATATGAATTCTGATATAAAGGCTTTAGAATTGAAAATCAAAAATATGGACAAAAAAATAGAAAATGCAACTAAATATATAGCAGAAATAGAGAATCATAAAAAAAGTATTTTTGAATTTTGGAAATTTGTAAATAAAGATGAAATGCTTGCAGTGGAAGAGGGAAACATTCAATCAACAGATGATGTTTCAAATAATTTAAAAAAGGTTTTTGAATATACCAATGATTTACAAGATTTAGGTATACAAATGGATACAGAGCAGAGAAAAAGTATATTAAAAGATGCACAAGATAGTTTGTTTTTAGCCAATTCCCCTGATGTGTTAACTTGTATAAATAATGTTAAATCTAATATTGAAATAGATTTTGATTTGTTGAGAGAGACATTGAAAAAATTGAAAAAAATATCTGAAAGTAAAAAGAAATTATACAAATTAGAAGATTTTGATATATTTGGAAGTATATCTGATAATACTAATAAAGTTAAAACTTTAGCAAATAAAAAACATAGAGAAAATGAAAAAGATGTATTAAAAATATTAAATATAGGAAAGAATACAGATGTAGAGGAATTTAAAGATAGAATAGAAAAAGCAGAAAAATTAATAGAAGAGAGTATAGGAAAAATAAAATCACCTTATGATATGTCCATATATGTTATTGAACCTGTAAAAGAAGCAATAGATAAAACAGGATATTCTATATATAACATAATTCCAGAAAATGCAATAAATAATGCAGATATTTCAAATAGTGAAAAATATAATTTATATAAATTAAATATAAAAGAAAATATGCCAATTGTATTTTATACAAATATATTATATTACAATAATTTTAATGAAACATTACCTGTTGGAATGGATGTTACAGATAAAGTTATAATAAATGGTTCTAATTTTAATTTTATTCCAAAAAATATGCTTACATTTAATATTACTAAAAATTTTGAGGAAAATGAGATAATAGATAAACCAAATGTAAAAAATATCATATTATGTGAGTATGATTTAGAATTAATTAATGAGCATGTTGATGATAATAAGTTTGAAGGAAAGGAAGAAGAAAGTGATAAATAGAGTTATAATTTTTGTTCTTGATAGTTTTGGAGTTGGAGAAGCTCCAGATGCAAATTTGTATGGAGATCAAGGTAGTAACACTTTAGTGAACATATATAATAGTACAAATTTAAAAATAGATAATATGAAAAAAATGGGTTTATTTAATATTGATGGTATTAATATTAATGATAAACAAGATTATGTAATAGGTTCTTTTGGTAAAGCACAAGAAAAATCAAAAGGTAAAAATAGTCCTGTTGGTCATTGGGAAATTTCTGGTTATATAAAAGAAGAGCCATTTACAACATATCCTAATGGATTTCCAAAGGAATTACTAGATGAATTTATGGAAAAGGCAAACTTAAATGGTGTATTATGCAACAAAAAGGGATCTGGAACAGAGTTTTTAAAAGAATATGGAGAAGAACATTTAAAAACTGGATATCCAATAGTATATACTTCAGCTGATAGTGTTTTCCAAATTGCTGCACATACAGATATTATATCTGTAGAAAGATTATATGAAATTTGTGAAATTGCAAGGACAATTTTAAATTCTCCAAAATATAATGTAGGTACAGTTATTGCAAGACCTTTTATAGGAGATAATAAGGATAATTTTACTAGAACATATCAAAGAAGAGATTATGAGTTTGAAAACTTTGGAAGAACTATGTTAGATGAATTAAAAGAAAATGGTAAAGATGTTATTGCTATTGGTAAAATAACGGATTTGTTTTCAATGAGAGGTATAACTGAAGGTATACACACAGAAGGAAATAAAGATGGTATTAATAAAACTATAGAATATATAAAAGGTAATTCAAATGGATTAATTTTTACTAATTTAGTTGATTTTGATATGTTATATGGTCATAGAAATAATGTAGAAGGATATGCTAAGGCATTAGAAGAATTTGATAGTTATATACCAGACATAATTAATAATATGAGAAATGACGATATGTTAATTATAACAGCAGATCATGGATGTGATCCTACAACTCCAAGTACAGATCATTCAAGAGAATATATTCCTATATTAATATATGGAAAACAAATAAAAGAAAATATTAATATTGGAACACGAGACACTTTTTCTGATATATCTGCTACAATATTAGATATTTTTGGTTTAAATCCATTAAAATATGGAAAAAGTTTTAAAAATAGCATTTTAAAGTAGAAATTGTATTGACATTAATATATTTTAAAAATATAATACATGTATCAGTAAATGTGGGTAGGAGGTACTAAAGCTTAGATGGCAGAGAATAAAACATCTTTTTATTCAAATGATAAATCCACAAGTGATGAAGAATTATTAGTAAAGATAAAAGATGGAGACGAAAAAGCACTTGAACAATTAATAAATAATTATAAAGAAATAGTTAATATGAAAGTTTCAAAATATTTTATAGTAGGAGCTGAAAAGGAAGATATTTTTCAGGAGGGAATGATTGGGCTTTATAAAGCAATAAAATCATATGATTCGGAAAAACAAAACTCATTTAAAACTTTTGCTAATTTATGTATAGAAAGACAATTAATAACTGCGATTAAAACATCAAATAGACAAAAGCATTTACCTTTAAATTCATATCTTTCTTTAAATAATAATGCGTATGATGATGAAAACAATATATCATTAATGGATGTTTTTAATTCTAAAACAATAGAAGATCCATTAGATACAATTACAAAAAAAGAGTATTATAAGCTTGTAGAAGATAAAATAGAGGAAACATTAAGTGATTTTGAAAAAGAAGTTCTTCATAGTTATGCTAAGGGTGAAAGTTATGTAAAAATAGCTGAAAAATTAAATACACCAGTTAAATCTATAGATAATGCAATTCAAAGAATACGAAAAAAGGCTGCAAAAAATATATTACCAGAATAATAATATTATTATTCTGATATTTGCCCCTGTAACTCAGTTGGTAGAGTAGCACCATGGTAAGGTGAAAGTCGTCGGTTCGATTCCGACCTCGGGCTCCATATGTGCGATTGGTCGCAGTGAATAATGAATAATGTTGAAGAGTTAATAGCTTTTTAGTATACCCATGTAAGCACATTATACTATATATGCTATCAATTCTTCATTTTTATTATATATAAAAATCGGCCTTTTAGTGATGTTTTAAGCGGATAGCAAGCATAATCGATAAAAAAGAACTAAAGAATTTAATATATAAGATTTCAAGGGGGAAGATAGATGATTAATTATAAAAATGAAATATCAAAATTAATATCGAATTCAATCAATATAGCTTATGATAAGATTATTGGATTTATTGAGATTCCTAATAATTCAAGTTTAGGAGATTATGCTTTTCCTTGTTTTAGATTAGCAAAGGAATTAAAAATGTCACCACAAAAAATAGCAGAACAAATATTAGAAAATATGAAATATGATAAAGAACTAATTGATAATGTTGAGATAGTAGGTGGATATTTAAATTTCTTCATAAATAAAGGAACTTTAGTAAGAGAAACAATTAAAGACTTTGATAAAAAAAGAGAAAATTACGGTTCTTCAAATATAGGAAATGGTAAAAATATAGTTATTGATTATTCTTCACCTAATATTGCTAAACCTTTTCATATTGGTCACTTACGTTCAACAGTAATAGGAGGATCTTTATATAAAATTTATAAATTTTTAGGGTATAATAGTGTTGGTTTTAATTTTTTAGGTGATTGGGGAGTACAATTTGGAAAAGTTATGGCAGGAATATCACTTTGGAAAGATGAATATGAATTTGTTGAAGGAAAAGAAATAGATACAATATTACAGATATATGTGAGATTTAGTAAAGAAGAAAAAGAAAATCCAGAGATGACAAATTTAGCTAAAAGTTGGCTTAGAAAACTAGAAGAGCATGATGAAGAAACATATAAAATATGGGAATGGATTAGAAAAATTAGTTTAGAAAACTTCAAAAAAACATATAAATTACTAAATTCTAGTTTTGATGTATACCATGGTGAAGCATATTATAATGATAAAATGCAAGGAATAATAGAAGAATTAAAAAATAAAAATTTATTAGTAGAATCTGAAGGAGCTCAAGTAGTTAATTTAGATGAGTATGATATGCCACCATGTATAATTATTACTTCAGCAGGTACATCAATTTATGCAACTAGGGATTTGGCTTCTTTAGAAGATAGAGCAAAAACTTACGATTTTGAAAAAGCCATATATGTTGTAGGTAGTGAACAGCAATTACATTTTAAACAAATATTTAAAGTATTTGAGTTGATGGGATATGAAAAATATGCTAAAAATTGTATACATGTTCCTTTTGGATTGGTAGTAGATAAAAATGGAAAAAAGATAGGTTCACGAACAGGTAATTCAGTAGTTTTAGAAGATATAATTCATGAAGCTATAGATAAAGTAAAAAATATTATATTGGAAAAAAATCCTTCAATAGAAAACATAGATGAAACAGCTAGAAAAATTGGAGTTGGAGCAATTATATTCAATGATTTAAATAATTCAAGAGTAAAAGATGAAATTTTTGATTGGGATATGATGCTTAATTTTAATGGTGAAACAGGACCATATATTCAATATATGTATGTTAGAACTAAGAGTATATTAGATAAGGCAGGATATGTACCAAATATAAGTGATATAAATACAAATAAATTATTAGACGAAGATAGCATAAATATTATAAAAAATATATATTTATTTAATGATATTATTGTTGAAGCAGCAAATAAAAATGAACCATCTATTATTTCAAGATATGTTTTGGATATAGCAAAAAATTACAGTGTTTTCTATAATAATAATAGAATTTTATCTGATGATAATGATACAACTTCAGCAAGATTATATTTAACATATATGGTTAATATTGTAATAGAAAATGCAACCAAATTATTAGGTATGGAAATGCCTGAAAAAATGTAATAATTTATGAAAGGAGGTTTTTTGATGGCTACACCGATTGTTGCCATAGTTGGAAGACCAAATGTAGGAAAATCATCTTTTTTTAATTATATAGTTGGACAAAGAATATCTATTGTAGAAGATACTCCAGGTGTTACAAGAGATAGAATTTATGCTGAAACAGATTGGAGAGGAAGAAATTTTATATTAATAGATACAGGTGGTATAGAATTAGATGATTCAAATATATTTTCTAAACAAATGAGAGAACAAGCTAATATTGCAATAAATATGGCAGATGTAATTATTTTTATGACAGATATTAGACAAGGTATAACAGCTATAGATAAAGAAATTGCTCTTATTTTACAAAAATCCAAAAAACCAATTGTTCTAGTTTGTAATAAAGCAGATAATTATGAAAAAGATATAGATAATATTTATGAGTTTTACAATTTAGGATTGGGTAAACCATTTCCTGTTTCTAGTACTAATGCAATTGGTATAGGTGATGTACTAGATGAAGTTTATAACAATGTAAAATTGGAAGAAGAAAATGAAGAAGAAAGCGAAATAATTAAAGTAGCTATAATAGGAAAACCAAATGTAGGAAAATCATCTTTATTAAATAAGATTTTAAATGAGAATCGTTCTATAGTTAGTGATATAGCAGGTACGACTAGAGATGCTATAGATTCATATTATGAAAATGAAGCTGGTAAATATATATTTATTGATACTGCTGGAATTAGAAGAAAAAGTAAAGTAAAAGAATCAATTGAAAAATTTAGTATAATGAGAACATTACTTGCAATAGAAAGATCTGATGTCTGTTTAATGCTAATTGATGCACAAGAAGGTGTTACTGAACAAGATTCTAAAATAGCAGGTGAAGCTCATGAGGCTGGTAAGGGAATAATTATAGTAGTAAACAAATGGGATTGCATTGAAAAGGATAATAAAACAACTGACAATTATAAAAAAAATATTTATAATAAATTAGGATTTTTAAGTTATGCACCTATAATATTTATTTCTGCAAAGACTGGACAAAGAATAAATAAATTATTTGATATGATAAATAATGTAGCTAATCAAAATTCAATGAGAATATCTACACCTGTAATAAATGAGGTTATAAATGAAGCAATAGCTATTACTCAGCCTCCAACAGATAAAGGCAAAAGATTAAAGATACAATATACTACACAAGTTTCAACAAAGCCACCAACTTTTGCAATATTTGTTAATAATAAAGAGCTATTCCATTTTTCATATCAAAGGTATATAATAAATCAAATAAGAAATACTTTCGGATTAGAAGGTACACCAATTAGACTAGTAATTAGAGAAAAAAATAAAAAATAAAAGGAGGAATTATTATGGCTATATATATAATAGTTGGAATTATTGCTTATTGTTTAGGTAGTATAAGTTTTTCAGTAATTATAAGTAAAAAAATGGCTGGTTTTGATGTTAGAAAAAAAGGAAGTAAAAATGCAGGTTCTACAAATGTACTTAGAACTGTCGGAAAAAAAGCTGCATTGATAACATTAATTTGTGATATTTTAAAAGGTGTTATAGCTATTTTAATAGCTGTATTATTAGGAAATATTTTTAATGTTAGTGATAAGGTATTATTAATTCAAATAGCTGGTATTCTTGTTATATTAGGACACACTTTTCCTGTTTTTTTCGGATTTAAAGGAGGAAAAGGAGTTGCTACAGCAATTGGAGTTTTATTAGTTGTTAATTGGCAAATTGCTCTAATTTGTATAGTTTTTGCATTGGTATTAATAATTCTCACAAAAACTGTTTCTATGGGTTCTATTGCATCAGCTATACTATGTCCTGTATTAACACTATTTATAACAAATCATTATATAGTAACAGGTAATTACATAATATTTGCAATTATTATAGCTTTAATAGTTGTATATAATCACAGAAGTAATATAAGTAGAATTTTAAAAGGTGAGGAAAATAAATTAAAAGCTAAAAAATAAAAGGAGAATCAAATGAAGAAAATAGCAATAATAGGAAGTGGAACTTGGGGTTCTGCATTAGCTATTCATTTGTCAAAATTAGGCCACAATATTAAAATGTGGTCTTTTACAAATGAAGAGTTAAAAGATATAAATATTAATAGACAGTGTAAGTTTTTAAATGGAGTGAAATTTAATGAAAATATTAGTGCAACAATGAATTTCGAAGATGCAATAAGTGGTTGTGATTTTATTTTACATGTAACACCATCAAAATTTTTTAGAGATACTATTAAAAAATATAAGAATTTAATCGACAATAAACCTGTTATAATATGTTCAAAAGGATTTGAAGAAAATTCACTTCTAACATTAGGTGAAGTTTTTGAAGAAGAAACAAAAAGTAAAAATTATGGAGTTTTATATGGTCCAAGTCATGCAGAAGAATTAGCTATTGGAGTTCCAACAACTCTAGTAATTGCATCTAAAGATTCTTTTATTAGAGACTGCATAAGTGAAACTTTTTCAAATGACAATATGAAGATTTTTAAAACTGATGATGTAATAGGAACTCAAATAGGCGGGGCTTTAAAAAATATCATTGCATTTGCTTCAGGTATAACATTATCTATAAATAATGTTGGTGACAATACTATTTCTGCATTATTAACTAGAGGATTGGCTGAAATAGCTAATTTGGGTGTATCTATGGGAGCAAGAAAAGAAACTTTTTATGGTTTAACTGGTTTAGGTGATATTATTGCAACTTCAATGAGTAAGCATAGTAGAAATAGGCAAGCAGGCTTATTAATAGGACAAGGAAAAAGTTTAGATGAAACAAAAAATGAAGTTTGTATGATTATTGAAAGTATTGATAATATAAACACTGCTTATTTGCTTGGAAAAAAATATAATGTAGAAATGCCAATTGTAAATTCTGTTTATAATATATTATATAATAATTTAAAACCACAAGATGCTTTGGTAAAATTAATGAATTATCCAATAGATATAGAATAATGGAGGTATTATGAAAGCTGTAATTCAACGAGTAAATGAATCAAGTGTAAGTATAGATAATAAAGAAGTTGCAAAAATAGGAAAAGGATTCTTAATATTATTAGGAATTTCAAAAGATGACAATTATGAAAAAGCAGATTACTTAATTAAAAAGATATATAATTTAAGAGTTTTTTCTGATGAGAATGATAAAATGAATTTATCTATCCAAGATATTAATGGAGAAATTTTAATTGTATCTCAATTTACTTTATATGCAGATTGTAAAAAGGGGAATAGACCAAGTTTTATAAATGCTGCTCCTCCAGAAAATGCAATAAAAATATATAAGTATTTTATTGATGAATGTAAAAAAAATAATCTAAATGTTCAAACTGGTGAATTTGGTGCAAATATGAAAGTACAACTGATAAATGATGGTCCAGTTACAATAATTTTAGAAAATTAATATAAAATTTAGGAAGAATTATTTAGTATGGGTATCTTTCATATAGATACCTTATTATTTCATCTATATTATATTCAGTCACATTTATTAATACTCCATTATCTAAACTAATCCACATATTAATTTCGTATTTATCATTATTATCTATAAATGTTCCCATTATTTCCGCCATTTCTATTGGATTATTAAATTCTTTTGTCCATTTTAATTCATCTTCTAATTCTATATTTTTATTATAATAATGTTCTAAAAATTTTTTTATTTCATTTTTTTTTGTACTATACAAATTAATTATTGTATTCAAAATATTTCCTCCAAATTAATAATTCTTTTTAATATTTATTATATCTTATTATTTTTTTTGTATACAGGAATAAAAAATTAATATTTTGAAATAATAAAATTGGTGAATATTATGAGATTAAAAAATATATATCTATCTATTTTTCTATTATTAATTATATTTATATTAAGTGGTTGTAATAACAGCGAAACAAAAAATTTAGATGCAAAAGTTAATGAAGAAATTAATTATATGAGTGTAAATTTAATATCTATGTTAAATAAATTAAATAATATATCATTTGAAAATTATTATGTTACAACAGAAGAAGTTAGTAAAGATTCAAATCCTAGTTCGGAACAAGAAAGTAATTCTATGCAATCATCTACAGAAAAAAATGAAGAAGATAAGTCAAAAAATTCTAATCAAAATGAAGTAGGAGGAGGAGAAAGTGATGGAGGACAACAAGATAATAAAATAAGTGTTAGTACAATAAAATCAAAAAGAATTTTATCAGAAGACAGAAATAATGTAAATTGGACAACTATAAAAAATGATATAGAGAGTTTTTATTTTACATGGAACTCTACAATAATAGATTTATATAAAATAGGAGTTAATAATCAAGATATATTAAATTTTAGTTCTAAACTTGATGAAACAGTTGTTAATATAAAAAATGAAAATAAAACTGAAGCTCTTAGATTATTATCGGAATTGTATAGTATAATCCCTATTTTTATGAATTCATACAGCTCAGATAATAATAATATAAATATTCAATTAACTCGTTCATATGTATTAAATGCATATGCTTTAGTAGAAAAAAATGATTGGAATACTATAAATGATCAAATTAAAAAAGCTGAAGAAGCATTTAATAATGTGATGTCAGATGTTAATTTTATAAATCAAAAAAATTATAATGTAAATAAAACTTATGTTAGTTTAAAGGAGTTGCAAAATTCTGTCTCTTTAAATGATCCAGATGTATTTTATATAAAATATAAGACTTTTATGGGAGAAATAAATTTATTATAATTGACTTTTTATTCTATACAGTTTAAAATAATATATAGAGTAATTTGAATAGTCGCGTGTACAAATTTCAAAGTAGTGCATGAGGAAAGTCCGGGCTCCATAGAGCAATGATGCTGGGTAACGCCCAGTGAGGGAAACCTTAAGGAAAGTGCAACAGAAAATAACCGCCAGTTATTATATTGGTAAGGATGAAAAAGTGAGGTAAGAGCTCACTAGTGATATAGTGATATATCATTTGTGTAAACCCCATCTGGAGCAACACCTTAAATTAAAGATTAAAGCTGCTCGCTGTCTTTTAAATTAGGTGGCTTGAGATATGTAGTAATATATATCCTAGATAAATGACTATTCACGACAGAACCCGGCTTATAGAATTACTCTTTAAAAGGCTGTATTCTTGTAATATAAGAATATAGTCTTTTAATATAATTAATTTAGTTGGATTATTTTAAAAAAATTATGTAAATCAGTTGATTTTTTATGTAAAGTGTGATAAGATAAGTATGGTTATTTTTAATATATAATCTCGCCAAAGAGGAGGAACTTATCATGGAAATAAAAAAAATCGTTGTAGCTCGGTGGAAAAATTATGAAGAAAACAAAAGAAATGAATCATTAACAACGATGATTTTTCACATGGACAATTATGACATAGAAGGTTTTGCTGCCGATTGTCCTATTTGTCATAAAAAAAACGCAGTAAAAGTTCATAACAATCGAGCAGGGAGATATCACTGTAAAGATTGTGAGTGTTATTTTTACCCGATTGTTCCAATAATAGGAGGAGATAAATAAATGATTAGAGAGCTAGATATTTATCTGGCTCTCATTTTTCCTTTATAGGAAATACAATTCCATATAAAGGAAAAAAATACATACACAGATGAAGCTAGATTTGTCCATCATATCAAACTTAAAATATCTTCTGGAATTTTAGATATTAATATCATTTTTTTATTAGTAATAGGGTGGGGAAATACTAGCTTTAACGCATGTAAAGCCTGTCTATTTATTAAGCTTGTATTGTTTCCATATAATGTGTCTCCCAAAATAGGATGATTTATATATTGGCAATGTACTCGTATTTGATGAGTTCTACCGTGTAATCAAATTAAATTTAACTAGGCTATATTTATTATATCTTTTTATAACTTTATAAGTTGTAATTGCAATATCACCATCAGGAGATACACATCGTTCTATTATACTATCTTTTTTCCTTGTAATAGGAGCATCAATTATACCTTCATCATTTTTAATATTTCCTTCTAATAGTGCAATATATTCTTTATGTAAAAGGTTATGATTCATTTGTTTAATAAATAATTCTTGAATATATTCATTTTTAGCAAATATAACAAGTCCACTTGTATTTCTGTCTAAACGATTAACAGGTCTAATTTTTTTATATATTTTATTTTCATTAAAATAATATTTTAATCCATTTGATAATGTATCTTCATAATGTAATATAGAAGGGTGTATTGGCATATTACATGGCTTATCTAAAACAATAAAGTATTCATCTTCATACACTATATTTAAATTCATTTTTACAGGCTTTATATTAGAACTGTCTTCTTTAAAATCTATAAAAACTTCAATCTTGTCATCATAATTTAAAGTATAATCTAAATATATATTTTTACCATTTAAGAAAATTTTATTTTCTTTTTTTAATTTAGTTAATAATTTGTTAGATATATTAAATTCTCTTTTTAAGACTTGTCTTATAGTGTTATATTTAGTATATTTTTTTATATATGTAAGTTTCATACAATAATCACCTTTATTTTAAATTACTTATATTAGTATAATAAATTATATGTAATTAGTAAATATATTTACATAATATTGTTTTAAGCTGAAAAATATTATATAATATTATAGTAATTTTTTGATTTTTTCTTATTCTTTAATTAAAGAAAGGAGTTTTATAATGCTATATATTAGATGTGGTGTATCAGATGAATATGGTAATATAATAATACCGTATATCTATGATAAAATTAAAATATCATTTAATAATTACATTCGGGTATGGAAAGAGGGAAAAGTAGGATTATACAATCCATCAGGAAAATTATTAATAAAAGTTTCCTACGATGGTATTTATGTATTTGACAAAAAAATCTATGTAAAAAAGCAAGATAAAATTGGATTATATAATATGAAAGGAGAAATGCTTATTCCATGTATCTTTGACAAAATTATAGATAAAGATACATATTTCATAGTTTATTTAAAAGATAAAAAAGGAATTTATGATATTAAAAATAATATCATAATAATAAATTGTAATTTTGATAGTTATTAGATTTTTAACAAAAGGCTAAATATAAATTTGTTTAGCCTTTTGTTTTTTTACATTTTGATGACTAACATAGGGAAAAGCATAATTTATTATATGTCAAAAAAAAAGATACAACATTGCGCAAAATCAAAGTTTTGCGCAATAAGGCATGGGGGTAAAATATAAAGCTATGTATATAGACCTTTTCCAACAATGCTTTCTATTAAGCCTATATCAAGCTTTTTTAAACATTTATTACTTGTTAATTATTCTATTTATTTCAATATTTTTTTAAATCTAATACTTATATCATCATATCTTATTATATTTTCCTGGTTGGATTTTTTTATATTATTGTAACCTTATTAATTAAAAAAATTTATATAAGATTTTTACTTATTATATAATTTATATATTTTCTTTTAAATTTTTTGAATTTTCGTAAAAACCTTATATTTCTCTATTTTAGCTATTTTAATAGACAACAAACTATATGTCTAAAAAATAAAAACGGCTTAAAATCGATTCTCGTGCGTCATATTTTTAGGCATTTTTCACTAAATTATATATTAGTATATTTTTATGTGTTTTTTACTTTTTTACTAAATTAATTTATAAACTAGTTATAAATCTAAACAATTAATCAATAATATTCTGTTTACACTTATTATATATTTTAAGATGAATAATTTATCATTTTAAATATTAAAATGTCTTAAAATTGATTTTAGAGCTTATAATTAATAATAAATATTCTTTTGGGAATAATTAAATTTTATTATTTTTTGTAACTAATATTTATTACTTATAAATTATTTTTTATTTAAAAATAATTTTAAAACTAAAATTTTTTAATTATAACAAATGTTCGTTTTTGAATAATATTTAAAATTTATAATTATTTAAGAATTATTATAAGTTTCATTTTCAACATTCTAAAATTTATGTATTTTAATAATTTGGAATTATTATTTTTTAAAATTATTTTATCTTATTAAAACTTTTCTTATTTTAATTTATTTATTTTTTTCTCTTATATAAATATAAAAATCGCCTATTCCCCTACTCCCTACTGATTTATATTGCTTTTAAATTTTGTATATTATCTTTATTATTTGTAAAATCTTTAGACAATATTTTACCTAAACTAGATAAGTTATTTATATTATCTGACTTCGAAGTTACTTGCTCAGCCTGAGTGGCTAATACTTGCTCGTATGTATATTTTAATAGAGCCTTTTTTTCTTGAGTGACTTCATCTGATGCATCATTACTATTTAGCATATATTCAAGGTTATAGCCATATAATTCTAATCCCCTTAGAATAATTTCAACTTGACCATCTAATAGATTAAGTTCGACAGAATGAATATTATTAATATTAAAATTTTTATTAGTATCATTCATCAAATTTCACTTCCTTTCATAAAAGCTATGCACAAAACGATTCTACATCTGCCATCATAAATTTTGCTAATGACTGTCCTAGCATTGCATTCATTACGTTTTCATCATGCAAGTGAGTGTAAATTTCTGTTGTATCTATTTGAACATGACCTAATAGGTCTTGTATAGTCCTTATATCAATACCATTTCTATATAATAGGGTTGCACAAGTATGCCTCAATGTATGTACACAGTAATTATCATCTTTTATATTAGCTCTTTTATATGCTCTTTTAACTATTTTTTCTATGGCTGTTGAACTCATCTTTTTTCCATATTTACTAACAAATAATGTATTACTTTTAGGATTTAATCTATCTCTTATATTCAAGTATTCATTTAAAGCATTTTTAGAAATATCGTTTAAATAACCCGTTCTTTCTTTGTTGCCTTTACCAATTATAGAAAAACTTTTATTGTTCATATTTATATCTTCTAATTCAAGATTTTTTAATTCAGATAATCTAACACCACTATTAATAAATAAATGTAATATTGCTTTATCTCTTATTTTTATTGGATCATCACTATCTTTGTATAGCTCTATCATTTTTTGAGCTTCTTCTAATGACAAATAATTAGGTAGTTTTTTTTGCATTTTTCTTTCAGCATTTATTTTTTTAAAAGGCTCTGTAAAAATAGTATGTTTAATTGTATATAGAAAATCAAAAAATGTTCTCAAATGCTCTGTTTTTACAATCCTTGAGTTTATTTTATATTGTGATTCAGCTAAAAAGAAAATAAAGCTATATATATCACTATTCTTTAAAGAGCGGACATCATTTAAGGTCATATTTTCTATTGAATCATATTTATTTTTAAATTTATGAACATTTATAAATTCTAAAAATTGTTGTATTGTAATAGTCATATTTGTCACATATACTTTAGATAAGTTTTTAATTGCAATTAAATAATTTGTTAAATCTGTAACAAATTTAGGAATCTTATTTTCATTCATTTTATTTTCATTCATTTTATTTTCCTCCATTTTTCTCTATAAGACTAGAAACAGCAAAATTCATCATAATGTCTTTTAATTTTTTATTAGAAACATGAGTATAAATTTGAGTTGCCTCAAGACTTTTATGTCCGAGAATTTTTTTTAGGACAAATATATCCGTATTGTTTTCATTATATAGTAATGAAGCACCAGTATGCCTTAATGAGTGTGTTTTGTAATCTTTTATATTTGCATTTTTATCTAATGCTTTAGATAAATTATCTTTTATAATTACTTGTACTGTTCTATTTGATATTCTTTTATTTCTAGCACTTAAAAATAATGCATTATAATCTTTATTATCTTTACCAATACTAGGTCTGACTTCTAAATAAGCGTTTATAGCTTCACAAGCTGCATCATCCAGATATAATAATCTTTCTTTATTTCCTTTACCATGTATTTTTATAGTTTTTTCACTCTGATCCATTTTTATATCAGTTAAATCAATATTAGTTAATTCTGAAAGTCTAATACTACAATTTAGAAATATACAAGTAATAGCATAATTCCTAATGTTAAACATATTTTTTGATTTTAATGTAACAGCAAGTAGTCTTTTACTTTCATTTAAACTTAAATATTTAGGAATTCTTTTTTCTACTCTTGCTGATGACATGTTTTTAGTTGGATTAGAATCTATTAAATTATTTACTTCTAAATATTCAAATAATCTTTTACAAGATGCTAATTTTCTGTTTCTTGTTTTATTATCATTTTCCAATTTAACACTTAAAAATATAATATATTTTTCTAGATCGAAAGTATTAAGTCTATTTATATCATCTAATGTAATATTTTTTATTTCTATTTTCCTAAAATCTTCTTTTGATATTTTATACAAGTTATCTTTATCGTACAAATATACTTTTACAAATCTTAATAATGTTCTTAAATCAAAATATTCTGAATCTACAGTTGTTTGAGATCCAAACTCAATATATTTTTTATATTTTAGAAAATTATTAACAAATTCAGGAGTTTGCTTTTGATACTTTAAAAAAGACATTTAATAAACCTCCTTATCAATTTATTTCATGTAAAAATTATCATAATAATATTGTTACAACAAATGTACAAAATATTTTTTTATACATTTGAAAAAAGTAAAAAGCAAGTATGAAACTTGCCTTCATTTTTCTTTATTTAATAAAATCTCTGCATATTGTTCTGCCTCTTTTTTAGAATGTAATTCTTGTAAAGGCTCATAAAACATTTGCATATTTTTTATATTTACTTCATTTGCAGAATTTAATAAATTATGTAATGCAATTAAACCGTATGAAACAACTTGTTTCCAATTATATGTTTTTCTTTCCATCATAACCTCCAAAATTTTTTCTATTTATTTTCTTTTCTTGATATTCGTTCAAATATTTAATTTGTTCTTCATCTTCTAATTCTTGTTCTTCTAGTGTCTTTCTACTTCCACCTATAATAATTAGAATTAAAGGTAGTCCTATTAATATAAAAATTAATGTAGCCATTGAAATAATATCTAACATTTCTTTTGCCTCCTATTTTCTAATTAGGGCTATTGGGGGAATAGCCCTAATTAAGATATTATTATTTTCTTACTTTTCCCATTTGTCAGACTGCTATTGTTTCTAGCAACATTGGAATTTCACCAACCAGAACTCTGGCTTGTACTCATTGCGTGTGACGCATCATTATAAAAGTATTATGGACTACCTTTATAACTTTACGCTCGTGCTGTGACTATACAAAAGTTTCCTAAACTGTATTCACAACAAGATAACATTCTTATTGTTAATTTAAGTGGTTGCTAACCCACCTAAAACACAGTTCTTCTATGATCTAACAAATACATTATTCAATTTTCAATGTGCAATCCATACTAGAAGTTTTTTACACTTCTACTATGAACAGCACTTAAAATTATAAAAACCGGGACAAGTTTTTTAAAAAATTTTAAAAATTTCTTTTTTCCTTATAATTTCAATGGAATATGTAATTAATGTACTTTTCAAGTCTTCATCTATTTTTCCATTACTTATTCTTGAAAAATTATTAATCATAGGCATTATTTTTTCTATTACGCATATTAATGCTGTATCATCACTTACTGCTTTTTTTAATAATTCATGAAATTCTGTTTTCATTATCTTTCCTCCATTTAATTATCTTTTTTATAGCTCTATATTTTATTTTTCTTACACTTTCTGGTTTTATTTTTAATTTTTTGGCAATCTCATTATAGGTTCGCTTTTCAAGAATATGTAATTCTAATACACTTTTTTCTCTTGTATTTAAAACTTTTCCTAATAAATCTAAATGTTCTTCATTTTCTGAATACATTAAATCTTTAATTTTTTCTATACTACATTCTTTTTCGTTTATCCATTTATTATCTCTAATATAGTTCATTTTTTTATGTAATAATGCTTTTTTCATATAATTTATGAATTTAGCAAAAACTATATCATTTATAAGTTCTTGATAATTATTCATAATAAAACCTCCTATTTACTCAAAAATCAAACTTTGAATAAACAGGAGGTCCTCTATTTCTAACTATTAAGTCAAAAAAACAGACAAACTTACTTAATAAAGTTAGCTTGTCCGTTTCTTTATAATATAAAGTTAGAATTTTTTTGTTGTTTAAACCAATAATTCTCATTTATCTACACTTTCCCATTAAGCGAAGATTTGAGAATATTAAGTATTAACACACTAAATCTTCGTTGTACTTATTCTTTGAATTTTTTTCTTTTAGTATGTTAAATACCTTAATGTATATAAATGGTTTTATTGGTTAATAGAAAAAAGCACACTTACCCCTTAATATTAAGAGTTAAGTATGCTTTTACTTCTCTATTATTTACAATAAAAAAATCCATCTTCTCCCTCCCAGTTTTAATAATTCTTTTGTCTATTGATGAATTCTTCTTATGCTTATTTATATAGCGTATTTTACCATATAATTCCTGCAAAGTTTGTCGAATTATGTGAAAAGCAGGAAATATTTTACAAAAAGTCTTTTTTTTAATAATGTATAATATTTTTGTACTTTTGTATATTATATTTGATATTGATGGAATGAATAGTAATAATTTGTAATGGTATTTTATGAGAATTTATAGTATTTTATAGTATTTTACGATAAATAATAAAATTTAAGAATTAAAATTAAAAGAGAATCACTATGATTCTCTCTTGAAAATAAAAGGGGATGTTTTGTACTATCTATTGAATAGTATTTGTTGTATTATAGTAGGTTTTCTGTATTTTGTCAAATTGTAATTTGTTATTCCTCTATATCAAGCACTTTTTCTAATATTTTCTTTACTAATTTTGTTTTCATTAATATATATACAATAATTGCACCAATTGTATTTAATATAATATCATCAATATCAGTTGAGCCTCTATAAGTTATAAATTGTAATATTTCAACAAATAATGAAATTATAATAATCAATATTATGAATTGTTTCATATTTGTTATTTTATTTTTAAATAGCAAAGGAATGAAAAATCCCATTGGTGCAAACAAAAATAAATTAGTAGCTAAATTAATTATTACTATACTCATACTAGCATCTTCAAATAGTAATCCCTTAATATAGCCTATTATAGTAGAAAATGGGACAATATTAATTGTTTCGAAATGTTCTATTGAAAATGTATTTATATTAATACTTTCAAAACCAGTCATCCTATATTCATTATTCAAGAATAAAATTGTGATTAATAATATACAATATATAATAAATAATATTTTTAACCAAAAATCTCTTATTTTATTCTTTTCTTGTAAATTCTTTTCTTTTTTTATTTCAGCTATCATTGTAATTATTATCATACAAATTGGTACAATAAAACCTCCTATAGTTACTAACACATTTAATTCGACATTTGGTAATAAACTAAATACCACAACAAATCCAATTAATATAATGCTTATAGCTATAATAATTCCATTAATTATTTTCTTTCCCATTATCTAAATCCCCTCACAAATTACTATATTTCTTACTAAATTAAATTGTAATTTATCTTTCTGTTTTATCATCCTGTTTTTGTCTTAATTCAAATTCATATATTTTATATAAAGATTCTG
>CALXAP010000017.1 GCA_944386325.1 uncultured Clostridia bacterium | reverse complement strand
AAGATATATTTAGAAAATATGGTCCAACATACATAAAAAAACATAAACTTTCTAAAGAACAGTGGAAAGTATACAATGTTTTACATAATTTTTCAATGAATTTGCTAAATTAAGCTGTTTTATGGTAACTATTCATATCTAAATTTATATGTTTAATTTTTTGAGAAATGTATTTGCAGAGCGGGCGAACAATGTTTGCCCCTACAACGATTAAATTATTTTACAAATTCTTAAATATCGTATTGAGCCGAAAAATTTATGAAAGATTATTATATCAAATTCGTATACAGTTTTACATTTTAGTAACATTATATATACATCAATAAATATATTTCTAATTGAAAGCATAATAAATTAAAATACCTATACTTTGAATTATAAACAAACACAATAAATTTGATGATAATAAATTATTTGTTGCTTCTATCACACCTAATTTTCTATCATTTTCTCCATGAAATTTTTGTGCCTCAAAAAAAGTTATTAATTCTGGTATACTTGTAGAAAAACCAAGTATTATCCCTAACAAAATTTCTGGCAAATTAAACTTTATACATAACTCTTCTATAACATAACTTAATTTGTTACCTATAAAAAATAAAATAATCATTATAGCAATAATTATTAATAAATAAACTGTTCCCTTTGTATTTTTTCCTTTTATATATTTTTTCTCTTTTTCTATTTCATCATATACAATATTATCTTCTTTTTTTAAATACAATTTGTGTACATTTATATCTATATAGTAAAATAATATAAATAATAATATTAATATCGGAACTAATTGGATTTCTATATTTATTTTTAATAGCATAAGTACAATTGGAATTATAATTGTTATTATAGATAATAATATTTCTATTTTTAATCCCATATTTTTTAATATAATTTTTATATTTTTATTTGCAATAATAGAAGTAGAATATAATCCTAAATTAATTATATTTGAACTTAATATATTATATAAACCTGTATTTATAAAACCTGTAAATGCAGAAAAAGAAACAGTTAATAACTCTGGTATAGATGTAGCAAATCCAGATATATTTCCAATTGTTTTAGAACTTAAATTAAGTACTTCTGCTAATTTTCTTATATATTTAACTAATACATATTTACATATTACAACAATTAAAAAAGTATATATAAATAATTTTAATACTAGTAATATCAAAACAAATTACTCCCACTTATATTGATATTACTAGTATTTCTTATTTTTTAATTTTAATACTAATCTTCTCTTATATTGATTATATCTCTTACATTTATTTCTCCAGCTCTTGTTATTGAATTATAACCATATTTATCTTTTATTTTATCCATAACATCATCTAATTTTTTCTGTTTTTTATTTTCAGCAACATCAAAAATAGACATTTGGCATTCATCTTTATTTGATAAATTAGATACTCTTACTCCTATTAATCTTATTTTCTGACCATTATGTATTTTTTCTAATAAACTTCTTGATACCTCATATATAGTCTTTGTTTGATCTGTAGATATATCTATCTTTTTTTGATGCGAAAACACTTCAAAATCTTTTGTTTTAATTTGAACACTTATACTATTTCCTATAAGATTATGCTTTCTAAGTCTAAAACTAACCTTTTCAGATAATAATAATAGTATCTCATTTAATTTTTCTATATTTACTATATCAAATGGCAATGTTACTGAATTTCCTATACATTTTGGTTGTTGATATTCATATATAACTTTTGAATTATCAATTCCATTTGCATATTCCCACATTTGTTTTCCATGTTTACCAAATACCTTTATTAATACATTTTTATCAGCTTTGGCAATATCCCCTATTGTTTTCATTCCTAGTTTATTTATTTTTGGAATTGTTTTTCTACCTAGCATAAATAATTCTGAAGCTGGTAAATTCCACATTTTTTGTTCTATTTCATTTTTATATAATGTATGTATTTTATCTGGTTTTTCAAAATCTGATGCCATTTTAGCTAATAATTTATTACTTGATATTCCTACATTTACAGTAAAGCCTAATTCTTCTTTTATTCTACTACTAATTTCTTTGGCAATATCAAATATATCTCTACCCATTAAAAATTCTGTCATATCTAAGAAGCATTCATCAACTGAAAATCTTTCTACATATTCTGTATATTCTAAAAATAATTCATATAATTTATTTGAATAATATTTATATAATTTATAATTTGATGGATATATTTTTATTTCTGGGCATTTTTTTCTTGCCATATATATTGGTTCACCAGTAACTATTCCAAATTTTTTGGCAGGTGGACTTTTTGCAAGTACAATACCTCTTCTTTTACTTTCATCTCCTCCTATTATCGAAGGAATATTTCTAATATCTATTTCTTCACCATTATTCAACATATTAATTGCAGTCCATGATAAAAAAGCATTGTTCACATCTATATGTAAAATTTTTCTTTCCATATTAACCTCCATTTAAAGCTAATTTATGTCTAGAAAAAGCAACTTGTTAATCTCTACTTCTTTTATAACATAACCACAATTATATTTTAAAACATATGTTCGTTTATGTCAATACTATTTTAATATATTCATTAATTCATCTGTATCTTTACCAGCTTTCTTTTTTGATATATATAAAGCAAGTATTGCAATAATAGCTGTTATTGAATACACAACAACTGGTACAACCCAATTTCCAACAGTTATACTATTTCCTACCATTGTTGCAGATATTATAGATGGAAGTCTTGAAAAGGTTGAAATTACCATGAATCTTATAGGCTTTATCGGCAATAATGCTCCAATATATACTAATAAATCTTTTGGTGTTACAGGTATAAAGAATAATAAAAATATTATAAATTCTATCTTCTTTGTATCTTTTAATAATTTACTATTTTCTATTTTATCTATTTTTTCTTTTGAAAAAAATTGATATAAAAATTTCTTTCCTAATTTATTTACAAGGAAATAAATTATAACTGTACTTAAAAAAGTAGAAAAAGTAATAAATATAGCTCCTCCCAATGTACCATAACACATACCTGATAATATTTCTAAAGGCTCTGCAGGTAAAACTATTAATAAAATTTGTGCTACCTGTAAACCTAATAAAACAAAGAAACTACTAGCACCTAATTCATTCATTTCACTTCTAAAGTTTTCTCTTCCCTCTGGTGTTGCAAGACCAATAATAATCGGGAATAATTTCCACACTATATATCCTAACAAACACACAACTAATATTGCTAAAATTATATTAAAAATTAATTTCTTTTTATTTTTCATTTTTCTTACCTCTTTACAATATATTGTAGCACTGATTTTTCATTAATAAAATTAATAATTTCTTAATTTTCCACTATAAAAGCATTTGGCAAATATCTTTCACCAATTGGTGTAGAAGGTCTATTTATAACTTCATTATTATAAACCATTGTTGCTGAAGATCCACCATCTAAATTTGCTGCATTATATGCTCCATATTTTTCAAATATTTTTTGTAATTCCAGTAATGTTGTTCCTAAACTATAACCTGGTTTTCTTCCATCTATTGAAACAAATATAAGTGTTCCATCTTGTTTTTGACCAATAGCCATTCTTGGCTGAATTCCACCAGAATTTTCATTTGTAATTTGATTTTTTCCATTGACTATTAAAAATGGTCCAAATTCAACTGCAGAATTTATACCAGCTTTTATTGCTTCATCATATGTATATTTTCCAAGCATTAATTTGCCACTTTTTGTTAAGCCTATTAAACTATATGTATCTGTTTTATTACCGTTTAATAATTTTTTATCTATTATAACTGCATCTACAAGTTTATTTCCTTTTCCATGTCCACCATCATCTGCAAATCCACCAGCATTAATACCTGCTATAGCATTTCTTTCTTTTACAATTTCACTTAATTTAGTTCCTGTATTTGTTTTTCTTGCATCTACTAATTTTACTCTGCTTGGATTTCCAATAATCATAACATGACCTACATATCCACTTCCTTTTATTTGTTCTATTTTTATTTCATTACTTTTATTTGTTATTTTTATTTTTGATGGATCAGAATTTTCATCATTATGTACTGCTAATTTCTGCATTATCTCTTCTATTTCTTCATCTGATAAAAACCATGTTGCTAAATATTGATGATTCATAGTACTCATAGCTGTTTGTACCCATAATTCTTTATATTTCTGAAATAAAGATGTTTTAAAAAATAATATGATAAAAATTATAAATAGTAGTATTAGCATTAAAAATACTTTTAATATTTTTTTTAATTTACTCTTCTTTTTTTTTATTTTTTTATTTTTATTATTATAATTATTATTTTTACCTTCATTCAAATCATACTGATTATTTAAAATAACATTAGTCATTGTATCAAGGTCCAAAAATATCACCTCTTTTTTTCGGATAATATTTTAACATAATTTAATATATTTTTAAATATTATAATTCTTTATATTATCTTAATTTTTTATGTTAATCTATATTGTATTTTTATATTATTCGTAGTATAATTATTATTGTTCATAAAATTTTTTTACAAAGGAGTGTTATTAATATGACACAAGAAAACAATATTAAGATTCCTAAGGGTTTTTCTATTTCCAAAGGTTCGATTGACAATCCGTTCACATTGGAAATACGGTCGGATCAGTTTAGTTACCAGAAGGCTAATTGTTGGGTAGTTGAAAATGCCATCCTATTCATTAGCGAGAAATTGAATCTTTTATCTAGTAAAAAGTTTCAAGAAACAGATTCAATTTTGGAGTCGAAACTAAGAAAAACACAATCACTGTTGTTAATATACAAAAAATTGAATATAAAATATTGTTTCCTGCGTCAGCATACGTATGACATTGTACGCTGACACTCTTATGCAGACTACTATTTTTAGTAGTCTGTTTTTTTCTCAGTTTTTACCAATTGTATTTTTTATTAATTTATGTTATATTTATATTAATGAAAGGAAGGTGTATTTATGCTTACAAAAAAAGACGATTTTTACAAAGATTTAAACTTATCTGGAAATTTAAATGATATTGAAATAGATTTAGATGGTGACTGTGAAGATTTAGAAGATTTTTTAAAAAAAGATATTAATGAAGACGAAAAAGAATAAATAATTTTAAATATTATTTATTCTTTTTTATATATAAACATTAAATTTTTCTATATCAACTTCTAATATATTTTTTTATTCTGCTGAACTATTTCAACAATATCTGCTACATATTCTCCTATTATTGGTATATTTAATTTTACTAACTTTTGTAAAAAATATATTATTATTGCAGTTATAATTGTAAATCCAATTCCAATTCCAATTCCTCTTGCTATCCCTGCAAATACATTTCTAAAAAAAATTTCTTTTCTACTTCCCAATATATATGCTATCTCACTAATATTTGATTTTGCAAGAATTTCATTTAATTCATCCACTTTTTTATATAATTTTTTCTTCAACATAAAAAAACCACCTATTTATATAGTTGGTTTTTTTATAAATTTTATTCCTCTACTATAATATTATCATTTATAGTATTAGTTTCTATTACATTTTCTATATCTGTACCTATTTTTTCTTCGTCTTTTGCTTCATCTTCTTTTAGCTTTTCAAGTTTTTCTATTAATTCCTGTAATCTTGCTAAATCTCTACCTATTAGTTCCCAGTCATTATTATTACTAGATTCTTGCAAATTATTATTTGCTTTTATAATCTCATTTATTAATCCATCTTGCGTATCTGTATTTTGTACATCTATTTCTAAAGATTCCTGAGATAATAAATTACTTATAGCTTTATTTAAATCATCTCCTATTGCGACTCTATTTCCAGAAGCTACTATAACTTTTTTCAATACTGGTATTTGTGTTTCGTTATTTAATACTAATTGATATATTGGCTCTACATAAAGTATTGTATTATTAAATGGTACAATATACATTTCTTTTACTATTTTACTTCCTGTAGTATTAATAGTATCTAATTCTTTTGATATAGTATCATCTACTTCAATTTGGTTATCTAATTGCATTATTCCAAGAACATTACTATCTGATTTAAATTTATATAAAGATAATTTATTATTCCCATCATATGTTCCTACTAAATAAGATATTATATTTTGTTTTTCATCTGGAGTATATGGTATAACTAATCCTAATTGGTTTTCAAGTGAATCTATTGTTTTAACTATAGTATAATATGAATCCATTTGAGTTCCTACATTTTTTAATGTAGATGATGTATTTGTTCTTGCTATATCCCAAACATCATCATTTCTATATAATACCTCTGTTTGTACATTATGATATCTAGTTAGCATTTCTGCTTGTATATCATATAAAAATTTTGGATAAACTATATGTTCTTTTATATCATCTGGTATTTCTTCTTCGTTTGATACAAATAATGTTGGATATATTTTTTGATATGCTAATGCTATTGGGTCTGTTGTATCTGTTATATAAAATTTCATTGTTCCATCATATGCATCTATTAAAACTTTTACAGAATTTCTTATATAATTTATTCTTGTTTTTACACCATCAATTTCTATTAATGTTTCTTGAGAATATGGATAGTTATTTGTTATTGTATATGCATCTAATATCCAAACTAATCTTCCATCATCTGTTATTACCATGTATGGATTCTCATCATATTTTAAATATGGCATTAACACTTTTGCTCTTTGAATAATATTTCTGTTTGTTATTATTTTAGTTTCATCTGTCATTTCTGTGTTAAATGCTAATTTTAAATCACCATTTCTTATTCCTAAAACTAATCTATCTATAAAATTCAATTTTAATCCAGCATTTCCATCATATACATTTTCTTGATTAGTTGTACTATTTATTGGATAATCAAATTCTTTTTTATTTTTTAAATTTGTCATTATTGTATTATTAGTATCTAGGCCAAAATAAATTCGTGGTTGATTTATATCTACAACTTCATCTTTTTGATCTACTTCTTTTTGAATGTATTCGATGTTACCATTTGCATTTGTTGTAGTGGCAGATGATAAAATAGCTCCATATCCATGAGTATATTGATATGTTTTACTATTATATGTTCTTCCTTCTTCTGCATTTACTTCTCTTGGAGTTAAATATAATATTTTATCTTTACCATTAATATTATATTTTGCCAAATTTGTATCTCTATATGTATAATATCCTGTATTTGTTTGATATTCTCTTAATGTTTTTAATGTTATATCTTTATTTACTACAGAAATATTATTTATTAAATCTATATTACTATCTACCTGCTCTTTTGTAATAGTGTCATAATTTTCTATTAAATTTTCATTTATTTCTATATTATATGCTTTTTTTGTACTTTTTATATTTTCTTCTATATATGCTCTTTCTTTGTCTAATTCATTTGGTTTTACAAATATAAATTGAAAACCTGTCATAACAATAAATAATACTATTAAATATGCTGGTATTGTACATAGTGATATAACTGCTTTTTTATTATTTAATTTTCTAAAATTAATTACAGCAAAAATAACAGCAATTGGTATAATTATAGCAAGTATTCTATATCCCCAAAGTTTTATAGTTACATCTGTTAAACCTGCACCATAAATAACTGTTTCTGAATCTAATGCTGAACCTAAAAATTTTTCAAATAGTATATCTTGTGTTTTTACAAATGTTATTCCTGCAATTGTTATTGCTATAATTATTGCAAATACACTTATTTGTTTTATAAACATACTCTTTTTTAAAGTTTCTGAATTAATACCATCAAAGTATATATTAAATACAGCTATATAATATATTGCAGTATATATTGCTAATATTACAAATAATATCATAAAATAATATATTGCTAATTCAATAAATGGTTTTTGAAATATATAATATCCTACATCCATATTAAAAATAGGATCGTTTATCCCAAATAAAGTACCATTTAATGAAAGTACCACTTTTTCTGTTATCGTAGATGAAGTTAATATTGATATTACTGTAGCCAATACTAAAGAAATTGATTTATTAGGTAATTTAGGCATTTCTTTGTTGTCTTCTTTAAAAAATACTTTTAAGCCTTTTTTTATAAATACTGTTGTTATATATAAAGATAAAAAAACAATAATAAAATTTACTAACATGACACCATAAGTATATTGCAAATTTTTATTGAATATATCTATATAATTCTCTCCAATTTCTAATATATTTAAATAATCCCCTCTTAATTTTATAAACATAAAAATAATAACTAAAATAATAAAAGCTACAACTAATAGCATTCTTTTCTTACTTTTTTTTTGTTTTTTTTCTGTTGTATTTTCTTTATTATTTTGCTGTTCCATTTATAAAAACCTCCATTTGCAAATTATGTTTAAATAATTGCACTTACAAATTCCTTTGGATTAAATTTTTCCATATCATCTATTTGTTCTCCAACTCCAATAAATTTTATTGGAATTTTATTTTCTTTAACAATACCTAAAACAACTCCACCTTTTGCAGAACCATCTAATTTTGTTAATATTAAACCTGTTAATCCAACAGTTTCCTTAAATACTTTTACTTGGCTTATAGCATTTTGTCCTGTTGTTGCATCTAAAACTAATAAAGTTTCCTTACTTGCATCTGGTAATTCTTTATCGATAACTCTATTTATTTTAGCTAATTCATCCATCAAATACTTTTTATTATGTAGCCTTCCTGCTGTATCACATATTACAACATCATAAAATTCTTGTTTTGCTTTTTTTACTGCATCAAATACAACTGATGCAGGATCAGCTCCTTCATCTTTTTTTACAATATCTACATTTGCCCTATTTGTCCATATTTCTAACTGTTCAACAGCCGCTGCTCTGAATGTATCTGCAGCTACTACTAATACTTTTTTTCCTTCTTTTCTTAATTTATTAGCTATTTTTCCAATTGAAGTAGTCTTTCCTACACCATTTACCCCAACAATTAATATAACAGATGGTGTTGTATCTAGCTTTAAATCGTTATCTTCTAAATTTAATATTTTTTCCATTTCTTCTCTCAAAACATCTTTTACATCTTCTTCATTTTCTATTTTATCTTTTTTTATTCTATTTCTCAAATTAGATATTATTTCTACTGATGCATCTACACCTATATCTGACATTATTAATACTTCTTCTAATTCCTCTAATAATTCCTCATCTACTTTTCTAAAATTGCTAAAAACATTATTTATTTTCTCATTAAATGAATTTTTTGTCTTATTTAAACCTTGTTTTAGTTTATCAAAAAATCCCATTATAACTCCCTTCTTTATATGGAGCTCTTAGGCGGATTTGAACCGCCGACCTACTGGTTACGAATCAGTTGCTCTACCACCTGAGCTATAAGAGCACATATATATCATAAATAAAAATACTTCAAAAATTATACCATATTAACGACTCATAAGCAATATACATATTTGTTTAAAAAAATCTTTGTGTTACTATTTAGAAATAGAATTAATATGTTCAATTTTTTGAAAAATAGCTTTGTAGAGCGGGCGAACACTGTTCGCCCCCTACAACTCCACTAAATAGGGAATTTCCCAAGTTTTTTCTAGAATTTATAAATGCGTTATTTTTTAAACATTACTAACTATACTTATCTTCTTTAAAATTTATTCGTTTTTCCTCTATTACTAATGGTCTTTTCATAACTTTTTGATTTATTGATAATATATATTCACCCAAAAATCCTATGAATAATAATTGAAGTGCACCTAGGAAAAATATACCTATTATTATAGGAGCCATACCTGCTACAAATCTATCCCAATATATTAATTTTAAAACTAAATATACTAGTCCAATTATAAAACTCAGTATTCCAACAATCATTCCAAAAAATGTTGCCAAACGTAATCCTATTTTTGTATATGATGTAAATCCAAGCATTGCAGCATCATATAATGTATAAAAATTATTATGTGTTTTTCCTGCTTTTCTGTTTGGTTGTTTATATGGAATTTCTTTTCTTTTAAATCCTAATTCTGCAACAATTCCTCTTAAATATGGAGTTGAATCATCTAAATTTCTTAGAATATCTATAAACTGTTTATCATATAATCCAAATCCCGTAAAATGTTCTATTTGCTCTATATTGGAAAATTTTTTAATTATTTTATAATAACAAGAACGAAAAAAATACATTATTTTACTCTCTTGACTATCTTTTTTTATTCCTATTACAATTTTATATCCATTTTCCCATTCTTTAATAAATTGTGGTATCATTTCTACAGGATCTTGAAAATCTGCACAAATTAAAATTGTACAATCGCCTGTTGAGTTTAGCATTGCATAATATGGCGAATTAAACTGTCCAAAATTTCTTGCATTGAATATTGCTTTAATTTTTTTATTTTTATTACATTGTTTTTCTATTAATTCTTTTGTTTTATCTTTTGAATCATTGTCTATAAAAATCATTTCATAATCATAATTATTTAATTTTTCTAATTCTTTTGTTATAGCCATACATATATTTTCTATATTTTCCTCTTCATTATAACATGGAACTACTACACTTATTTTCTTCATCTTATTCTATTCTCCTTATACCATTTTATTGTCCTTCTAATTCCTTCTTCAAATGAAATTTCTGGCTTAAAACCTGTATCTTTTGTTAAACTTGTTATATCTGCACATAAATACATTACTTGTTTTTTTGAATATGGTATATCTCCAAATTTAATAGTTATTTCAGGATTTATTTCATTTTTTATAATATTAATATACTCATGTAGTGGTTTTACTTTCCCGCTTCCTATACAATATATCTCATTGTTTTTTCCATTTATACCTATTAAATACAAAGCTTTTGCAACGTCTTGTGTATATATATAATCCCATAATTGTTCAGCTTTTGTATACTTTGGAGCTTTATTATTTTCAATCATTTCTATTATACTAGACATTATCATTGTATTTTTGTTATCATATAATCCATAAACACTAAATATTCTTGCCCAAATATGCTTAATTTCTATTTTATTTGCAATATTCCTAGTTATATTCCCTGCATTTAATTTTGCAATTCCATAAACTGTTTCTGGATTTGTTTTTGTATTTGGTTTAATTATTCCATTTACTCTACCATATTCTGCCTGAGAACCTATGCCTATAAACTTATCACATCCAAATTCTTTTGCTTTTAATAAAGCTTTTAATGTATAATTTACATTTTGATCTTGAAGTTTCAAATCATCTCTTTGTTCTCCTCTTGTACCTGTCCATGCTAAATGATAGAAAACATCATAGTTTTTAGTTTCAACTTTTATATTTTCTATATTTTCTAGATCACATTCTACTATATTTAAATTTTTATTATTTTTAAATAATTTATCTAATTTTGCTTTATCACGTACAATTGCTAATACTTTATTATTTTCTTTTAACAAATAACTAGTTAATGCAATTCCTATTGTCCCTGTTGCTCCTGTTAATATAGCATTCATTATAACCTCCATTTTATCTTTTTGTTAAGTTAATCTTTACTCCTTTAATAATTTATTTATTAAATCTCTATCTAATTTTGGTTCTTGGTCATATATTGGTTTATTTACCGCTAATTTAGGATATATGTATGTTTTTGTATTCATGTTTATTTGTATTAATATCGGTTCACTATTCTCAAGTTCTTGTTTTACTATATCTAATTGTTTATCAATATTATCTATATTTAAACTTTTTATTCCATATGCTTGTGCTATTTTACAAAAATCTGGTGTTTCATATCCCATTTTCTCTATGGTTTGTGTATAGCATGAATCAAAATACATTTCTTGGAAGTGTCTAATCATTCCTAAAGATTTATTATTTAATACAATAATTTTTATTGGTAACTTTTCTCTTTTTATAAATTGCAATTCTTGAATATTCATTTGCAATCCGCCATCTCCCGAAAAGCAAATAATATTATTTTTTTTAGCATAATATGCTCCAATTGCACATGGAAGTGAATATCCCATGCTTCCATGTCCTCCAGAAAATAAAATTCTTTGATTGTCCTTTACTTTAAATGATTGAGAAATCCAGACTTGGTTTTGCCCCACATCTGTTGTTATAACTAAATCTTCATTAATTATATCACTCAGTTTATCTATTATTTTATTTCCTTCTTCATTATCTATTTTATATAATTGATTTTTTATTTCTTCACATTTTTCTATCCATTCATCATATTTGCCTTTTAATTCAAATCTATCATCAGTTAAAATTTCTTTTATAATTTCACTAATGTCTGCAACAATCTGAATTTCATCTTCTTTTACCTTGTTATCTAATTCTGTTTTATCTATATCTATTCTTATGATTTTAGCATTTCTAGCAAAATATTCTTTATTTGCACCTGTTTGTCTACAATCTAATCTTGTACCAATAGTTAAAAGTAAGTCACATTTTTCTATTAAAAAATTAGCATATCTATGTCCATATGCACCTATAAATCCAAAATTATATTTTGAATTATAATTTTGCAAATCAATAGAAATCATACTTGTAACTACTGGTATTCCAAGTTTATTTATTGCTTCTTTAAACTCTTTGTTTAAAGAAGCTAAATTAATACCATTTCCAGCTATTATTAATGGCTTTTTTGCTTTTAGAAGTTCAGATAAAATTAAATTAATATCTTCTTTTTTTAAATTTTCATCTAATTCTTCTTGTTCGTATTTTCTTAAATTATTTATATCAACATCTGCTCTAAATATATTCATAGGAATATCTAAAACAACAGGTCCTTTTCGCCCACTCATACTAATATAATATGCTTTTTCAAGTTCATATTTTATATCTTCTGGCTTATCTATATACTTTGAATATTTTGTAATAGGATTTGCAATTTTTATAATATCTGTTTCTTGAAATCCTTTTTGCCTCATTTTCATTTTTCCTTTTGATTCATATGTATTAACTTGTCCTGTTAAAAATATTGTTGGTATTGAATCAAAATATGCATTTGCAATTCCTGTTAATAAATTTGTTGCACCTGGTCCACTTGTTGCAAAAGCTACTCCTGGTTTATTTTTTACTTGTGCATATCCACAAGCACAAAAGCTTGATGCTTGCTCATGATAGTTAACATGTGATGATATTTTATTATCATATTTTTTTAATGAATCCATTAGATGTGTTACCATTCCTCCTGGATATCCAAACACATCTGTAATACCTTTTTCTATTAAAAATTCTACAATATAATCTGAAACTTTCATAATTTCACCTTAACTATATTTCATTTAAACTTTGTTTTATTATTTTTATCATATAATTCAATTTTTCATCTGTCATACCTGGATATACTCCTACCCAAAACGTATTATTCATTATTATATCTGTATTTATTAATTCACCTATTATTCTATAGCCTTTTTGTTCTTTTCTCATTTCATCAAAGCATGGATGTTTTAATAGATTTCCCGCAAATAAATTTCTTGTTTGTATTTTATTTTCTTCGATATATTTCACAACTTTATTTCTATTTACTCCTGGTTTACATGTTATTGCAAAGCCAAACCAACTTGGATCTGAATTTTCACATTTTTCTGGTAATATTATTTTATTTTGTAGCTCTTTTAAACCTTCTTTTAATCTACTAAAGTTTTCCTTTCTCTTGTCTACAAATGATGGAAATTTTTTTAATTGTGCTACACCTATTGCAGCTTGCATATCTGTTGCCTTTAGATTGTACCCAAAATGAGAATATACATATTTATGATCATAACCTAACGGTAACTGTCCATATTGTTTATCAAATCTATGACCACATAAATTATCTATGCCAGATGGACACGAACAATCCCTACCCCAATCTCTAAATGATCTTATTATTTTATTTAATAAACTATTATTAGTATAAACAGCTCCTCCTTCTCCCATTGTCATATGGTGTGGTGGGTAGAAACTTGATGTACCAATATCACCTATTGTTCCTGTTAATTTTTCTTCACCATTTATTATATATGTAGAACCTAATGCATCACAATTATCTTCAATTAACCATAAGTTATGCTTATCACAAAATTCTTTTACAGTTTTTAAATCAAATGGATTTCCTAATGTATGAGCTATCATAATTGCTTTTGTTTTTTCTGATAGTGCTTCTTCTAGCATATTTACATCTATATTATATTGTGGTATCGTAACATCTACAAATACAGGTATTGCTCCATATTGTATTATTGGAGATACAGTTGTTGGAAAACCTGCTGCTACAGTTATTATTTCATCACCTCTTTTTATTCTTCTATCACCAAGCAATGGTGATGTTAATGACATAAATGCAATTAAATTAGCAGATGAACCTGAATTTACTAAACTACAATATTTTACTCCTAAATATTTTGCAAATTCTTCTTCAAATTGCTTTGTATATCTACCTGATGTTAACCAGAATTCTAATGCACTGTCTACTAAATTTTTCATTTCCTCACTATCATATACTCTAGATGCATATGTTATCCTATCTCCTTCTTTAAATTTACTTTTTGTATTATGATATTTATTATAATATTCTTCTATTATTTTTAATATTTCTTTTCTTGCCTCTAATTCATCTTTATCTTCAAACATTTACTATTCCCCTTTTTCATCATTTATATACTCTTTAATTTGATTTGCAATACATTTTTCTAAGTCATCACCATTTACATATTCTTTCCAAAATTCTACTGTTTTGCCTATTGCTTTTTCTATGTTCCATACTGGTTTCCAGCGCATAATTTTTTTTATTTTTGAGCAATCTAGTTTCAAAAAATTTGCTTCATGCGGACCTTTTACCTCTTTACATTCCCATGAAAGACCATTTCCCCATTTACTTACAAATAAATCTACAACTTCTCCTGTTTTAATGCAATCTTCCTCATTAGGTCCTACATTATATGAACCTTGATACCTTTTATTTTCATATTGTTTTTGTGCAATTAAAAGATATGCAAATAATGGTTCTAATACATGTTGATAAGGTCTTATTGAATTTGGATTTCTTACAATTATGTTTTTTTTATTTATTGCAGCTCTAACACAATCTGGTATTATTCTATCTTTTGCAAAATCTCCTCCTCCAATAACATTTCCTGCTCTTGCTGTTGATACTCCAATTTGTCTATTTTCAAAAAAACTTCTTTTATATGTATTTGTTATAAGTTCTGAACAAGATTTACTATTTGAATATGGATCAAAACCATCTAATTCTTCATTTTCTCTATATCCCCATTCCCATTCATTATTTTTATAAACCTTATCTGTTGTTACATTTAATACTGATTTTACACTTAATTGATTTCTCACACATTCTAGAATATTAACTGTACCCATAACATTTGTTTCATATGTATACATAGGATTTTCATATGATTCTCTCACAATTGGCTGTGCTGCTAAATGAAATACTATTTCTGGATTTGTTTGTCTAAAAATTTTTTCTAGTTTTTCAAAGTCTCTTATATCTCCAATAATTGATTTCATCTGTGCATTTAAATTTATTTTATTAAATAAACTTGAATCTGGTACTTCTAATGAATATCCCGTAACATCAGCACCTGATTCTAGCAATATCTTACAAAGCCAACTACCCTTAAATCCAGTATGACCTGTTATTAAAATTTTCTTATTTTTATAAAAATCTAATTCTACCATTTTCTACCTCTCTATATTATTGCAAGTATATAATCATCAAATTCATATATGCTGTTTCTTTCAAGTGTCACTTCTTTAGACAAAATTTTCTTAATAGCATCTTTTAGCATATCTTCTGTTCCTTGTTTGAAATAATCATATCCCAGAATATCAAGCCATTTTAACATTTCAGTATTAACCTCATAAAATGCTATTGCTGACCAATTTAAATATGAATTTATATTTGAATCTATTGGTTTATATATATATTCATTTTCTTCTGAATAGGTTTTATTATTAGGATCATATACAGATACTAGTATATTTGCCATTCTTGCTCCCAGTGTATCTGTTTTTATATAGCATCTTTCTTTTATATAATTAGATAAACTATACCTTGCTATAAAAACAACTGGTTTATTTTTTATATCATAATTTAGTTTCAATTGTTCTGCCATCGATGTTAAAGCTATTTTTTCTTGTTCATACCTTGTGTAGTTTAAATAAAAATATTTATTTAAATCTTTTGCTTGATAAAAAATTACTAAAAACATTAGACAAATACATATGTTTTTTATTAATTTTGCTTTATTCAAATTAATTAATGATTGAATTAATATCATAAATGCAAACGCACTAAATATTTGAAAAACTTGGCATGTTCTATATAGTGCAGAACTTCCTTGTAATATAGATAATAAAAATAAAGTACTTATACTTCCTAAAAAAAGTAAAAATATTGTTACGTTTTTTCGCTTAATTCCATATACTATACCTAATATAAACATTATTACACATGAAATTAGCATTATAGTTATTGGTAAATATAAAAATGCATTTACTATATAATTATAAAATATAGTATCTATCAAATTTTTTATTCCTCCAATAAGACCTAATTCCTTGTACATTATCTCTTTTGCAGGGTAACTCCCTCCTGGCATAATGTTCCATAACATCAAAATTAGATTAGATACTAAAGAATATATAATTAATGCTGATACAAATGGTATAATCATTATAACTAAATTAGTTATAGCTTCTCTTATTTTTTTGTTTCTATTATTATATATACAATCTAATATTTCTATTATAAAAAAGCCACATAATAATACTGGTGCACTTGATTCATATGCTGATATAATTAAGCACATTAATAATCCTGCATAAACTAGATTTCGAATTTTATTATTTTTTCTATATGAATACAATAAATTAAGTACAATAGCAGTAATAAAAAATGAAAAACATATCAAAAAACTCATTGGAGTATAACTAAAAATCTCGTTTATAAGTGGATATGATACAAATAAACATGAAAATATTGTATATGCTACTATATTTACTTTATTATTACTAATTTTTTTAAATAAAATACAAAATGCAATACTTGCCATTATAAGAAAAATCACTGCTAGACAATCTACAAAAAATGGATTATATTCCATAACTCCAAAGATTTTATCTAAAAGAACACCACCAAATCTATGTTGTGTGAGTAATTCTCCTTCTCTAAAGTATCTTTCAGATGATAATGTATCAATATTCACACTATAATGTGTAATTACAAATCCAAAACTTAATATTGCCGTTATTATTAACGGAATTATATATTCTATTTTTTTTGTAAAAAATTCAATTTCTTCTTTTAAACTTTTCATTTGTTCCCCCATACTTTCCATTTTGCATTTCCTGAATTCCACATTTCTTCTAATTGTTTTTTATCTCTTTGTGTATCCATACATTTCCAAAAACCATTGTGTCTATATGCTACTAATTGATTGTCTTTTGCTAAATTTTCAAGTGGCTCTTTCTCAAGTACTGTTTCATCCCCGTTTGTTAAATAGTTAAATATTTCTGAATTAAATACCATATATCCACCATTTATTATTTCACCATCGTTATTATTTTTTTCTCTAAAACTTTTTATATTATTATTTTCATCTGTTACTAACACTCCAAATCTTTGACCAATATTTATGGCTGTTATTGTTCCAATTTTTCCATGTTTCTTATGAAATTCTAGTAATTTTTTTATATTAATATCACTAACTCCATCTCCATATGTTACCATAAATGTCTCATTTCCAATATATTCTTGAATTCTTTTAATTCTCCCACCTGTCATTGTATTTAAACCAGTATTTACAAGTGTTACCTTCCAATTTTCACAACAATTATTATGTACTATCATTTCATTTTTACATAAATCAAATGTAACATCTGATGTATATAAAAAATAATCTGCAAAATATTCTTTTATTTTATATCCCTTATAACCTAAGCAAATTATAAATTCATTAAAACCATAATAAGAATACTCTTTCATTATATGCCACAATATTGGTTGCTGTCCTATTTCTATCATTGGCTTTGGTTTTAAATGTGATTCTTCCGAAATTCTTGTTCCAAAACCTCCTGCTAATATTACTACTTTCATTTCTATCTTCTCCCAAATTTTATAATATCTATTTATACAATATCTAGTATGCATTATATTATTATCTTCTTTCTTGGTCAATATTTTACCAAAAATTTTGTTATAATTTAGCAAAAAATCCACTATGTAAATTATACATAGTGAATTTTTTTTATTCTTCTTATTTCATGCAAGGATTATTACAATTATTCATATAAAATTTCTTTTCTGCTAATTTATCTTGTACTCCTCTTAATGCTTCTCCAAATCTTTGGAAATGAACTACTTCTCTTTCTCTTAAAAATTTTAATGGATCTATTATATCTGGTTCATCATGACATAAATCTATTAATTTTTCATAAGTTGCTCTTGCTTTTTGCTCTCAAAAAGGTAATATAGTGCAACCTTTTTTATTTTAAAAATTTAGGTGTAATATTTACACCTTCAAAGAAATATAAACTTCATTATTTCTATTAACCTCAATTTTTTCAATTAATTTCTTTATCATTACATTATCAAATCTTTTGGTATCCGAAAACTCTTGAATTAGCTTATTTATTGTTTCAGGGAAATTTTTGGTTTTATTATTTTCCCCTAACCTATTTAGTTCTTCTTTTAAATTATTTATTTTGTTTTGATAGACATTATATTTTTCTAAAAATTCTTCCTCTGTTATAATTCCTTCCACTTTTTTAGTATATAAAGTTTTAAAATATTTTTCTTGATTTTGTAATTCCATTTTCAATTTCTTTTCATTATCTTTTAAAGGAATTGATTTTGAAATCTCGTTTTCTATATTTTCTCCATATTTTTCAATTTGTATTTCTTTGAATCTTTTAGATATTTGTTTTAATACAATTTCATTTAGTTCTTTTTCAGTTATTTTAATATCGCTATATTTACACATTTTCTTATTTCTATTATGTTCTTCGCATACAAATCTACCACTTTCATTTTTCTTTCCTAATATAACACCTTTTGAGTTTTGTCTAAGCGGACTATTATTTTTATATGTTAATTTACAACCACAATTTTTACAATAGACTAAATCTTTTAATAAGTATATATATTCTGTTCTTTCATTTTTCACACGACTGGCCCTTTTTTGTTTTACTTTTTCAAAATCTTCTATTGAAATAATTGCCCTATGCGAATTTTCACAAAATTTCAACTTATCATTTGGTGTTACTTTTGTTCTCTTTGCTTTATAATCATTACAATATTTATTAATAGGTAATCTTCCAGTATAAACTGGATTTGCTAATATTCTATTAATAATCTTATTAGTCCAACATTTAGCTTGTTTATTTAGATTCTGGTATGCCGAAGGTGTTTTTATTTTTCGGTCATTAAGTTCATTTGCTATATCAAAAGGTTTGATTCCTTTTAAATATAATGCAAATATTTCTTTAATAACATTTGCAACTTCTGAATCTATTATTAATTGATATTTATTGTTTTCATCTTTTTTATAACCATAAGGAACAGAGTTTTCGATAAATTTTCCTTGCTTTTTAAATTCATTTTTTACTAATTTTATTTTTTTTGACATATCTTCTAAATAACTTTGATTAATAATACCTTTAAGTGCAACAATATCATCTATGTCATATCTTTCTCCAGTATCAACATATTCAGTAACTGATATAAAACGAATATCATTTTCAGGAAAAAATATGTCTGTAAAATATGAAGTTAAATTCTTATCTCTAGTCAATCTACTTGTATCTTTAACTATAACCATATTTATTTTTCTTCTTATAATGTCTAACATCATTCTATCTAATGCTGGCTTTGAACTTAATATTCCTGAATATCCATTATCTATATATTCTTCAAATATATTGTAATTATGTTCTTTAGCATATTTTTCTATTATTGCTTTTTGGCTCGAAATACTGTTTCGTTCTTCTTTATCTTCTTTAGATATTCTCAAATATACTCCAGCTTTGTAATTTTTGTTCATTTTTAAGCAATCACCATTATATCATATTTGTAATTTATATAAATATGATCTTCGTTGTCTATTTCAACACTTTCAATAACATCAGCTAATTGTTCCTTAGACCAATTTTTCACATTTGATACCTTTTTTACAACTTTTTTTAATTGAATATCTGATATTTTCATATTGTTATTAATTATATTGTTAATCTTATCAATTTTTTCATTTAGGTTATCTCTTTTTGCTATTTCTTGATTATACATTGTTCTGAAATCGATCTCTTGGATAACACCATTTTTATAGTCAAGATATAAAGACGATATCATTTTATTTGTTTTCTCTAATTGCTTTATTGTTTCTTTTAGTTCTTTTTCTTCTTCTGTATTATCTTTATTTTTATAATATTTTTCTAGTAGTTCTATAACATCTTCACAATTAACAATATTTTTAACCTTTTTATTTAATTCACTTACCACAATTTGTGTAACTGATTGAAGATTTGTTCCTCTGTACTTTCTTATACAATATCCTTTTTTATGTAAACTACTTGAACAATATAATCGCATAAAACTAATCGTTTTCTTATCTTTCCTATATTTAACTTTTAATTGCATTGCTTCTCCACATTCTTTACATTTTACAATACCATTTAAAACCCATGTATGTTTATGTGTTTTTGCTTTTTGATTCAATTTCATTTTATTTTGAACACTATCAAAAAGTTCTCTTGAAATTATTGCTTTATGAGTATTATAACTAATTTTCCATTCTTCTCTAGGGACAAATTTTACTTTCTTTGATTTATAACTTAAATTCATAACTTTACCATAAACTGTGTGCCCTAAATAAAATTCATTTTTTAAAATTTTCGATATGGTTGAATAATTCCATCCATATATTCCATTTTTATTTTTTTCGAATCCGTTATAACTAGCGCAATATACTTTTTCAGCTGATAGCTTTGTAGCAATTTCTCCCATAGTATAGCCATTATCGTACATTTGAAAAATTTTCTTTACAATCCTCGCTTCTTCTTTATTTATTAGTAATTTATTTCTATTATTTTCATCCTTCACATATCCATAAGGTGCTTTTGCTCCAACAAACAATCCTTGTTCTTTTCTTGCCCATACACCACTTTTCACTTTTCTTGATATATCTTTACTATACCAATCATTAATAAGTGTTTTAAATTGGATAATATCATTATTAGAACTCTTTTTATAAGTATCAACATTATCTAATATGGATATATATCTTATATTTTTCTCTAAAAAATAAATCTCTAATAAATAATTTGCCTCAAAATTATTTCTTGATAATCTCGATAAGTCTTTTGTAATAATGCAATTAATCTTTTTTCTTTCGATGTCCTCCAATAGTCTTTGAAAAGATGGTCTATCTGTATTTAGTCCTGTATATCCATCATCAATATAAAAGTCATATAATTCAAAATCGTTTCCAAGTTGTTTTATTTTTTCTTCTATAATACTTCTTTGACTACCTATACTATCACTTTCCTCTTTATCTCCATCTTCTCTTGATAATCTTAAATATCCTCCTACTCTAAATTTATTATTTCTCAAACTCTTACGCTCCCTTCGTAAGTTGTATAATTTAAGAAATAACTACAATGATATTATAACGAATCATTGTAGTTTTCATTAGCTCTTTTAATAATCTTTTTGAAGTTCTGCTAAAGCATATTTAGCAATTAATTTCACTAATTTTTCTTTACTAAATACTTCTTTTGCCTTTCTTGAAATTACTGTATATTTTTTATTATCCACTTCGATAATTTGCTTTTCTTCTAAAACTGTTTTTTCCATACAATACCTCCATATTAAAAAATATGATTTAAAATTGTTTTTCATTACCAAAAGATATAAAGTGTTATGTATCTATTTTTTCTTTATGATTTTCTTTTAGGTTATTTGAAAAATTTACAACCATACTTTTATTATGAGTTTCAATTGTAGAAATATCAAAATTACTAATATTTCCCGAATTTATAAAATTATGTTTTTGATAAACTAAAAGTGATTTAAAAAATAAGAGAATTTCAATTGAAAAATACAGATATATTTCATTTGATGAAGAAGGCTCGGAATTACTTTTTTCTAATTTATTTTTAAGAGCAGGAAGAAAAAGTAAATAATAACAACAAGTTTATCATTTGAAAGATGGAATGAAATATTTAAAGATTCAATATTAACAGCAACAATGTTGATAGATTAACACATAAAGCATATATTTTAGAAGATTTTTCTAAATCCATTACATTTTTTCTCATTTTTCTCATCAGCCTTTTTGCAGCATCTTCATTTACTAAATTCTTAGAAATATATTCATAAATTTCTCTAATTTCATCTCTTGCATCTTCAGTAAATTCTATTTCATATATTTCTTTTTTAGAATCCATATTTTTCTTCCAACTCCTTAAATACATCTGCTGCTTTGACTGTTTTGCCTTCTTTTATTTGTTTTTCAGCTTTTAATAATTTCTTTTCTATTTTTTCATCTAGTAATTTTTCTTTATATTGTTCTACACTTAAAACAATTACATTATTCTTATCATTTTTAGTTAATACAATATCTCCATATTTATTCATAGCAGTTTCTAATTCTTGCATATTAATAGCTTGCATACTCAACACCTCTCTTTACCATATTATAAATATTATAGCATAAAACTTACCATTTTAAAATTCATTTTTTTATATTTCTATTAAAACTTCTTTAGTCTGACTATTTATTAAAACTGTCACACCTATTGTTAATAGTATAAGCAAAATAGCATAAATTATCAATTCTATAATTTTACCTATTATAGTTGCACTTAAAACCTTACTTATCTGCTGCTAAATCTTCTTGTAAGTTTGCAATTGGATCTCCTTTACATGCTAATACAGCTGCATTAAAAGGCATTCCTGATGCTGCTTGCGGATAAACATCTACCCCATGATCTGTATAATATGCACCTAAACCAGCTTCTTTTATTTCTTCAATTGTTGCTCCTTTTGTTAATTGATGAACTATTGTTCCAACCATCTCTAAATGTGCTAATTCGTTTGCACTATAATGTAGTCGTTTGAAGCCTAAAAAAAAATTTTTCTTATTTAATTATATGACTGAAATTTTTAAGCATTAAATTACTTCCTATTCCAGTTTTTAAATTATAATTCCAAAAACTTTTTTACATTACCTTATTAATTTTTGGATATATATTTATTATAAAATTTGTTGGATCAGAATCTTTTCGTATTGCCTTTTCTGTTTTTAGATATGTAACCCCGAGTTATTACTGTTTTTAGTAATTCATTTTTTTCTTCTGCAGTTTGTAATAAATTATATACATCTAATACATTTTCAATTTTAGGTACTAATACATCTTTTTCTTTATCCATTATTTTTTCCTGTGCTAATTTTGTTTTATAGTTTTCAATTGAATTATTAATTCTTTCTACATTTTTGGATACTGCCTCACTTCTTGCATTAAACATTTCTTTTGTATATGTACCATCTTCTAAAAAATTAAATATACTAAGTAATTTATCATTTTCCTTTTTAGCCTCTTGCTCTAATGATGCAATTGTTTCTTTTATTGAATCCATTTTATTATGGTTTATCTTTTCTAAATGTTGTTGATAGTCGAATTTATATTCCTCTAACCACTTTCTCAAACCTTCCAATACTTTTTCTTCTATATAACAAAACTTCGAGCCTATATTATCACACTTAGGGTTATCACAATATAAAGTTGGCTCTTTGCTAAATTTTGAATAAGACCTCCTTTTCATTTTTTTACCACATTTAGCACATATAATTAAACCACATAAGGGATTTCGAACTGTATTATTGTGTTTCACAGGTGCAGAATTCAAACTTCTTTTAGCTGATGCAATTTTCCATGTTTTTTCATCTATAATTGGTTTATGTAATCCATCTACTAATATATAATCATCATTTCTTGGTCTTGTAGATATTAGTTTATCATGTTTATATACTTTTACTACTTTTCTCCAATTCCATTTTATTTTACCTACATATACTGGATTTGCAAGTATATCTTTAACAGATGCCACAGACCACTCATCCTTTTTTCTTGGTTTTAGTCCCATTTCATTTAATTTTCTGGTTACTTCATATAGTGATAAATCATCATAAACATATAAATCATACATTATTTTAACTGTATTTGCCTCTGCATTTTTCCTTAATGTATATCCTTTATCACCTTTAATTTTTAATCTATCATATCCAAAAGGTGCTACACTTCCAACATATTTTCCTTCTTTTACTGACAATATTCTTCCTCTTTGTAATCTTCTATTTATTACTTTATACTCTCTTCTTGACATAAACAATCCAAATTCAAAATATTCCTCATCAAATTCATCATTTGGATCATAAGTTTTCATAGGTGTTACTATTTTTGTATTAGAAATTCTAAATGCTTTTGCAACAACTCCTTGATCTATTGTTTCTCCACGAGCTAGCCTTTCTACTTCAACAACAAGTACACCTTTCCACTTACCTAGCTTTACATCTGATAATAATTTTTGCATTTCTGGTCTTGACTCAATTGTTTCTCCACTTACTATTTCTCTATATACTTTACCTATTCTCAAGCCTTTTTTATTTGCAAGTTCTAACAATATATGTTCATGTCTAGCAAGAGTTTCACCTTCTCCTTTTGCCTCTGCTTCCATATCTGCTCTTGATTTTCTTAAATAAATAGCATATTCTCCTGATATATCTAATACTTTTTCATTAGAGTATCCACCATATATATCTTCCAAAATTCCTCCTTTTCTTGAAAATTTTATAGACTACTGTGAATTTAGATAGGAGTAGATAAAATCACAAATTATTTTCAAAGTATTTTGAAATTTTTTTAATATTTAAACTTAATAATATATCTAATATTTTCTTATTTTCCTCCTCATTGACTATATCTCTATCATCAATTCTAATTATAGTAGAATCGCTTTTATATTCATCAACTATCATACATACACCTCTTTTTATATGTATGCAAAAAATATTAAAATAGTAATTCGAAATATTATTTTTCAATTTTTCTAGCTATAACAGCAAATCTACCATCTTTTACATGATATGAACATGTAGATAATGTAATTAATTGTTCTCCATACTTAGCTGTTGCATCAATATTATATAATGAAGCTTTTTTTGCATTTTTTACAAAATCATTATATTCTTGTTCATTATTTGCATTTACAAAATAATAATATCTGAAAACATCTTTTTCAGATTTATAATAAACTCTAGATTTAAATGCAGAAATAATTTCATACTCAGAATCTCCATTTATCGTAGTAAATCTAATTTTTGGATGTTTTTTATAAAATGATTCATTTTCATATTTTAATAACTCTTGAAACATTGTACCATTATTCATATTGTGCCCAAATATCAACAAATTTGAACTTGGAATATTCCAATCATATTCACTAGTCAGAAAAATTGAACCATTTTTAGATTTTTGCTTTTTATAATTGTGATTCATATAATAAGTATCATTATCTCCTTGTAATACTGGATAATTAATACTTGTTCCCTCTATTTCAAGCCATCCAATGATATCTGAATTTTGTTTTCTTAGTTCATCTAATTTACTCATTCTTTTATTTTCGTCTATTACATCTTGTTTGTATTCCCCGTGTGCAATACCTATTTTTTGTAATATATTATTTGAATTAATTGTTTCCTTCATAAAATCATTTGCTATATATTTTGCTTTATCAGAATTATTTAACAATCTACTTTCCTCTAAAGCTTCCTTTTTTATCAATAAATATTCAAAAATATATATTATACATAATATTATTATCAAAATTAAACTTAAATATATAATCTTTATCATTATATTTTTTTTCATATATATTATTATTCCTCTCCCAAGGCATCAACTGGTTGAAAAAGATTAAATTATTTTCGAGCCTTTTACTATTAATAATAAAAGGATAGCTTTTAAACTATCCCTCTATATTTTTCTTTCTTATAGCTATAATTGTTGTTATTGCTAATAATATTGTTAATATTGCAATTGATAAATTATTTTCTATACCTGTTTTTGGTGTCTCATCTTTTATTGGTTTTTCAGTTTCTGGTGCAGTCTCTGGTTCTTCTTCTGGAACAGTTACTTCAACTTGAGAAATTTTCGCATATATTGTTGTATCTGTATTTATTGGATCATTAAAATTAAATTCTACACTATAATTTGAATCTCTATAAAATCCATCTATTGTATAATTTTCTTCTAATTGAATATGAGATTTTAATAAATCAGCTGTTATTGTTTTACCTGTATCTACTGTTATTTTATTTGTTTTATCGTTTGCAATTATTGTTACAATAAGCTTTTGAATATCTCCACTTGCAGTTGCTTTGTCTGGTATTTTAGTTTGTGAAATAACATTATCAGCTGAATCTGTTAATACAACATTATTACCAGATACTACTACTTTATTTGTTGTATTTGCTTCATTTGTTATAGTAAAATCAGTAAGATGTCCATTTTCAGCAGGTCTTATTACATTTTCATTAGATTCTGAAGTTAATACACCATTCATTACTAGTGTTGGATTATTTGTAGCAGAAGCTCCCTTATCAATTTCAATACCGTTATTTTCATTTGCTCCATTTAATCCTAAATGTAAGTTTCTAACTTCTACTTTACCACCATTTGCAAGTACACCACCATATTTAAAACCTGATATTGATACATTATCTAAAATTACTGTTGCTCCATCATAAGACTGTACTCCATATTTAGGTCCATTTTTTAAATTGATATTTTTAAGTGTAAGTTTAGCATCAGATAATTGTGCTGTAAACATAGTTTGATTTCCAGAAGTTGATGTCCAATCATTTGATCCCACAATATTATGACCATTACCATCAATTATTAATTCTTTTGCTATAACTATTGGTTTTGTAACTGTTATATCATTTTGGATAGTAATTGTTTCTCCTGGATCTGCAGCTGATATCTCACTATTTAATGTTTCTTCATTATTTGCAACTCTTTGTGCATTACTTAAATTTGGTGTTACTAATATAAATAAAGCAACACTTATAAAAAATAGAATAAATTTTGTTAATCTTTTCATTTTATACCTCCATCAAAATTTATTCTATCCTTTTTTATCTTTATTATTTATATTTTTCAATGTAAATATTTTCTAATTTTTTGATTTTTTCTTAGCTTTTTCTAGAATTGTTAGATGAATATCTCTTTGAATTTCCGTAAATTTGTGTACATCTTACTTTTTTATTGCTCCACATTCTTTTAATATTTGTTCAACACATTTATTAATTGTCATATCAGGATTCTCAGTATAATATTCAAATTGTCCATATTTTCTATAGTTACATTTAAAATTTTCTTCATTCATTTTTCTAATTTCATTCGCATTATTAACTGCTGAAATAACATCTTCTAAAGTTATTTTCTTTAATATTCTTTTAAAATTCTTTTCTTCTTTATAATCATCGATAAATTGAAATTTTTCATCAAAAGCTTTATTAATTCCTTTTACATATTGTTTTCTATGTGATACCGCTCCTATTTGTTTAATTTTGTGTAAAATTATCCATAACTCAAATGAAAAATTACTATATCCAAGTTTGTAAACAAGATTTTTATTTATCTTCTTTACATCTTTTAATTCTTTTAATATTTTATTAAACTGCTCTGTATGCACTTCTTCATTACTTTCATAATCACATATATGAAAAACTTTTACTTTATATGGTGCAGATATTGATTTTGCTCTACTTATAATAGATTTGTTAATTTTTATGTCAAATTTAACTGTATATGATAATTCTTCCTTATTATTTATTAACATTTGTAAGTGCTCAAAATACCACTTTTCTGTTTCTCCTTCAACTGATAGATAATATTTGTTACATACTTTTTTCAATTTTTAATTTTCCTTTCTATTTTCGTTTATAAAAACACCTGAAAAATCTATATCTTTAATTGCTCCATATTTATTAACAAAATAATTTTTCATGTAATCTTCCGTATTTCTAACACCATTACTACCATTTGTTCCAAAATCTGATAAAGAATAATGTATACTTCCTTTATCTTCTTTTTCTACAAATTTTATTTCATCTCTTCTTAATAAAGCATTATTTAAAAATATCGGATTATGTGTATTAAAAATTAATTGTGCCCCTTTAGTATTTATTTCATCATTGTGAAATATGTTGATAATATTCATAATTGCCATTGGATGTATAGAAGCATCCAGTTCATCAACTACTAAAGTTGAGCCATCTCGAATCGTCATTAATATTATTGGAAAAATATTTAAAAATCTAATAGTTCCAAATGACTCAAAAAAGTCAGCTGGTAATATTACTTTTCCTCCTTTAAACTCAATCATTGACAATGGTTCTATTCTTTCCTTTTCACTATTTATTGGGTATAAAATTTGTTTTGATGTTAATCCAAAATCTTTCACTGCCTTATTTAAAGACTTGTCAATATAATACTTTGTATCTTTCTTGTCTGAAGATATAACAGGAGAAAAATGTATCATATCTGCATGATATAATATTTTAAAATCTTTTTTAAACCATCTATAAATAATATCAAATATCTTTTTACTATATAGAGATTTAAACATACCATTTAAAAATAACTCTTTATTATCTAAATTTGTTGTTGCAATTTTCTCTGCTGTATCCTTTGAAAAGTTTTCTATTAAATATTCACTAATGTTTTCAACTCTTCCTATAATTAATTCTTTATCTCTTTTATATAACAAATTATTATTTATATACAACTCTTCATTTATTATTTTTCTATCATATTCAACATCGAGAAATCCGCCTATTAACATAGATAATCTTAACTCAACTATCATATTATCAGTAAAAAATTTAATATAAAAACTTACTGGCTCATTTTCTTCGCTTTCAATATTGGGAATAAGTTCTAATCTATCTACTGCTGTATTAGGAGTTGTTATATTTTCTTTATTTCTTATATTTCCATTTAATATTATAGAACGAAAAACATCCATTCCTCCAATGACATTAGTTTTTCCAGCTGAATTAGGTCCATATATAGCTGCAGAAGATAAAGCTTTTATTTCGTCTCCTTTTATATTTCTTGTTATTAGACTATATTCCAAATCTTTTATTCGAGTTGGAGTCATTTTAAAATCCATTTCTTCTTTAAAAGATTTAAAATTTTTCATTTTAAATTCTAATAGCATAATAATCTCCTTTCAATTTGCAATTTTATTGCAAGTTTTTTAAATATTATACTATCATTATATATTAAAATCAATAAAATATGCACATTTTTGGCATTTCATTACTTAAAAATTTAATTTAAACGATTACCTATGTATCCTATTCTTCTGTACCTATATCGTTTAATATAGCTTTTGCTTTTTCATCTGGCATTCCAAATCTTTGTGATAAATATCTAAGTGATGCTGCAAGCTCTCCATCTGGTCCTCCATATTGAGATATTATAAATTTTGCTAATTTTGGATTTGTTTGTCTTATTTTTATAGGATATTCTAACATTTTTTTATAAACCCACATTAATAACATCCTCCTTCCCATGGCCATGGTTCCTCTAACCATCTCCACTTATTACATGGGAAAAATATAGTTAGTGGTCCATAAATTTTTTGATATTTGTCTTTTAATTCTTTAACTTTTTTACAATATTCTCTATGCATACACAATGCTCTTTGATCATCTGGATGTGTATCTAAATATAATCCTAATTCTATTATGGCAAAATCTAATTCTTTTATTTTCATTAACATTTGTTCTCTCATATTGTCATTATTACATGTACAATTATCTCTTTGAGAACTCTCCATACACTCATTCATATTATTTTCCATCATTACATCCCCTTCCAATTTTATTTGTTGCTCTAATATATGCTATTTCTTCCATAGATTGACATGGTTCATATGGTGATACTAATTCTGGAAAAATTGTTCCCATTTTTAAACCAACTTCTGGTGTGAATGTTTTATTCATTGTATGCCATGGCACATAACTTTGACCAAACATTGGATTACTTGGGAATAATTTATCTTCTTCATCAAATCCACAATCGCATGCATCATAATCATCTGGGCATGTTGTATTTGGAACATTTTCACACATATTTTCAAAAATATTATCTTCACAATTGTTATTATTCATACAACATTTACATCTGTAATTTCTATACATATTTGTATTTCCTCCTTTATTTTATTTATAGTATATTTTATGTAAATTATATTGTTTTGTGATAAATTATCATGAAACTTTACAATTTGTCATTTTTTATCTTTTTTTAATAAATAATGCATATTTTTTTCATAAAAATTAATAATAATAATAAATATTGAAAAAGGAGGTAAAATTTTGAAAGCAACAGGAGTAGTAAGAAGAATTGATGATTTAGGTAGAATTGTTATTCCAAAAGAAATTAGAAAAACTTTAAGAATAAAAGAAGGCGACCCATTAGAAATTTTTACAGATAAAGATGGAGAAATAATATTAAAAAAATATTCTCCAATTGGAGAATTATCAGAATTTGCAATAAATTATGCTGAAACTTTAGCTAAAACAACTGGTCATATAGCTTGTATAACAGATAAAGACACGGTTATTGCAGTTTCTGGTGCTCCAAAAAAAGAATTTTTACAACAGAATTTAAGCCCTGAAATTGAGGATGTTATGGATAACAAAGAAATTTATACAAGTAAAGAAAATAATGAAATTGCTCTACCTATAACTCAAAATGATAATAAAGAAAGAAAATATAACTCTCAAGTAGTCTATCCAATTGTTTCACAAGGAGACAGTATTGGAAGTATCATATTAATTTCTAAAGATAAAAATACTAAAATGGGTGATGTAGAATTAAAAGTTGTGCAATCTGCTGCAGGATTTCTTGGAAGCCAAATGGAATTATAGTTACTAAAAAAGTACAGGAGAAGATTATCCCGTACTTTTTTACATTATTTTATCTAATAATTTAGAATCTTTTATTTTAAAATATCTATATACTAAATATATTAAAAATGTTAAAACAACTGCACTAATTATTGCAACAATATTTAAATCCATGTTTCCCAATACTCCTCCGATTAAACATATAATTATAATCATTGCAATTGAAAAAGCAAAGCAAAATATCATATTAAAATTTTGTTTAACAACAGCATATTCAGTATCCCAATTTAACTTTGGTCTTTTTAAATCTACAATTATTGTTATATATGAATATAGTATACTTATTAAAAGTGATATTACAAAACTATATATAATAAATAAAATATTATAATAATTTAATAAATAACACATAATACCAATTACAAATATTATTGGTACAATACTTATAATAATTGACGGTAAACATTTATATATAATCTGCTTATATATTGGAACTGGTATATATTTCATAAACGATGCATTTTCCCCATCTCTTGATATAGCTGTAACTGATATGAATATCATAGAAATTAAAAAAGTATTTATACCTATTGCAACACAAAATACAATTGTTGGATTTATAGCCATTTTTGTTAACTCTTCTAATCCGCTGTTTGAACCAGCAAAAAATACAATAGCAAATATAATTGGTAATAAAAACGCTGGAAGAACACATTGCATAAAATATATAGGGTTTTTAAATAGCATAATCATTTCTTTTTTCAAATAACTGCTCCAAACTTTTTTATCTGTATATATTCCCTTTTCATTTTTTATACTCTTACTTTTTTTACCACTAATAGATGCTCCTACTGCTCCCTTTAAATATAGTTTTTGTGATAGTATAATAAATAGTATATATATTACTATAGATATTAATAATAATTCTGCAAATGATACAATCCCTGAAATACTATTATAATTTATCAAAGTATCTACTGCCGGTTTTAATGTGATAAAGTACTTTTCTATCATTTCTACTAATCCATTTGCTTGTGTTAACATTTGTATCATCTCTTCTTGAGATGTTTCTGTATTATTTTGTGTGAATATCTGAACAATTATTACAAAAGCAATTATTAAAAACATACTTATTATTTGAAACATATCTTTATTTTTTGTAAATTTTGAAAAACTCATTAAAATCATAACTAATAAGCATGATATTAGTGCAGGAATGATTGGAAATACTAACAATATTAATACACTATATAAATAAAATAATAACCCAGCTCCTGTTACAATTCCATAAATTATAAAAGGTATTAATGTAAACATAAAAACTGTAAAGTATTCTGTTAGCAATAAAACATTAAATTTTGCTACCAATATTTGATATGGTTTTATCGGCAGTGGAAGTATATTTTCTATATCTTTTGAAAAGTAAAATAAATTCATACTAGATGCTATGGCTTGTATTAATATTAATACTGCTGTTGATAATAACCATAAACCTAAAAACAAAGAAGCCTGATTCACTTCATTTAGCATTTCTATCATTTGATAACTTAAAAATCCAAATATTGCAGCAACATATATAACTATTAATATAATTCCAAGTGCTTTGAACATATTTTTTTTATTTTGTTGGTTAGAACTACTGATATTTCTAAGTATAGAGGTTTTTAGAAATATTTTTGTTAATAATAATATATTATTCATTTTCTGTAATCTCCAAAAATAATTCTTCTAAACTTCCATCTTCTGAAAATTGTTCTTTTAGTTTTTCATATGTTCCAACAAAAATAAGTTTTCCTCTATTTATAATTCCAACCCTATCACATAATTTTTCTGCAACTTCTAATACATGTGTTGAGAAAAATACTGTATTTCCATTTTTAGTATGTTCTCTCATTAATTCTTTTAACTGGAATGATGCCTTTGGATCTAATCCTGTCATTGGTTCATCTAGTATCCAATTTTTTGGATTATGTAGTAAAACACTAATAACTATTAATTTTTGTCTCATTCCATGTGAATAGCTTTGAATTGTACTTCCCAAATCATCATAAATTTCAAACTTTTTTGCTAATTGTTCAATTCTATCCTTTCTAATATCTTGTGGTACTTTATATATATCTGCAATAAAATTCAAATACTCTATTCCCTTTAATCTAACAAACATATCTGGATTATCTGGAACATAACCAAATTGTTTTTTTGCCTCCATTGGTGATTTTGTAATACTTTTTCCATCTAATAAAATTTCTCCCTCATCTGGATTTAGAATTCCTGTTATCATTTTTATTGTTGTTGTTTTTCCTGCTCCATTTGGTCCTAAAAATCCAAAAATTTCACCATTTTTTATTTGCAAATCTAGATTGTCTACTGATTTTTTCCCTTTTACATATGATTTTGAGACATTTTTTATTTCAATCATTTTTAACCTCCCTTAAAATTTTTCAAAATAATTATATTTTATAAACTATTTTTATCCTTCTCAATTTTTTTCCTATATCTATCCTCCTCTCAACTCTTCCTATTTAACTGCTAAAAGTTGTGTACCCTGTCATTACTCCTTAAAAGTATTGGAATAACTGATGAAAAAGTCTATTTCAATTCGCCAAAGTTGAGTTTTTAGCCTTTCTTCAAAGTATCTGTTTTCCTTTTCATATAAAGGTTTGTCCGTTTTTGGGGTTAAAATATATACCCTCCTTAAAACTAATCAGCATTATATCATATAAAAGATTTTTTTTCCACCGATTTGCCCAAAAAAGAGAGAGTTCTTACTCCCTCATGACAAGAAATTTTTTCTTCTTTTTATAAAATCCATTAAATAGTTGTATTCATCTTCATACTTAAACTTTATTTTGATTTTTTTATCTTCATATATATAAATATTATCTACTAAACTATCAATTAGTTCTCTTGATAAACTATTTACATTTTTATATTTTGTAAAATATTCAATCCAATTGCTTTCTCTACTTGCTTGGTCAAATTCCTTTAATTCTTCGTAGTATTTATCAATCGTGTCCTCAGATTGCCTTATTTGCTCTCCATATTCTTTGGTGTAGTCATTATATTCCTTTTCTGTAATATTGCCTAATTTCCAATCCTCGTAAGCCTCTTTTCTTAACTTTCTTCTAATATTCGCAAATTCTTCACATTTGTTTATATTTTCTTCTAAAAAATGCTTTCTCTTTTCTAAAAATCCACCATCATCAATTTCCTTTTTTATTCTATCTATATCAGAAATTAATCCTATTTGAATTTTAATTGTTTCTAATACTGCATTTTCTAATTCGTCATTTCTAATACTATGTTTTGAACATCTTGTACCACCTGACCTCATATATGCAGAACACATATAATGATATTTTTCTCTTTTCTTTCCGTTATAACTGCCTGATATTTTTTTGCTCATTGCTCTTTCACAATCTCCACATTTAATATGTCCTGCAAATATTGATATTTTTCCATCACGATTCATTTTTGTATCTCTTGATAAAATTGCCTTTTGTACTTTATCAAATAATTCTCTATCAATAATTGCCTCATGTGTATCTTTAACAACAACCCATTCTTCTTCAGGTAATAATACTCTCTTATGAATTTTGTAACTTATTAGTTTTCCTTTATGTTGTATAGTATCTCCACAATACATCTCATTTTTTAATATCTGTCTAACTGTTGTTGAACACCATGAATATTTTATATTCTTTTTTTCTTCTGCAACAGGTATTCTCATTTTTAATTCTTCAGCTCTATGTCCTGTTGGATTTAATATACCAAGTTCATTTAATTTCTTTGCTATTGCAGTTCTACCATATCCATTTAAAGTCATTTCAAAAATCATTTTAACAACTTTTGCAGCATCTTCATCAATTATAAGATGATGTATATCTTCAGGATCTTTAATATATCCATAAGGTGCATAAGCTCCAACATATTCCCCTTTTTTCATCTTAACATTAAGAACTGCCTTTATCTTGTTTGAAATATCTCTACAATATTCATCATTTATTAAATTCTTGAAAGGTACTATAACACTATTTACTGATTCAGGATTTTTAATACTATCTATTTGGTCGTTTATTGCTATAAATCTAATGCTAAAAAGAGGAAAGACTTTTTCTATATAATTTCCAACTTCAATATAATTTCTTCCTAATCTTGATAAATCTTTAACAACTACAGCATTTACTAAATCTGCATCTATATCTTTTATCATTTTCTTGAAACTAGGTCTTTCAAAGTTAGTTCCTGAAAATCCATCATCTATATAGTAGTTGTAAAAATTCAATTCTTTATCTTTTTTGATGAACATATCTAATAATTCTCTTTGATTTGCTACACTATTACTTTCTGCTTTATCTCCATCTTGAACTGATAATCTAATATATAATGCAACATTCCATTTGTTTTGCAATGTATCATTATCACAAAATTTGCTCTTTCTACCTCTTTTCAATTTAATGACCTCCTTTTTATACGGACATCTTATTGCATATTTTAAAAAAAGAAAAAGGTATAAATTTTTATTTTATACCCTAGATAATTTTTTACTTTTATAATCATTGATTAAGGCATTATCTATACATTCCATTGGACTTATATTTGAATTATCAGAAAATTCCATTTCTACAATTATATTTCCTACTTTTAGTATGTAAGGATTATTTACTTTCTTAAAAAAATCATAAATTCTTTCTGCTAATGGTAAATTTGTATCTATTGAAACATTTTCGATTTTATCAGGTTTATTTTTCTTATTATATAGATGTATATTATCTTTACTTGTCTTTAGTTTGTTTTCTAATTCTTCTATATCATCCATATCTTTTCCTTTCACTAAAAATGCCAGTAATCTAAATTACTGACATCTTTATAAATTTATTTGTTTTCTTTCTCTAATAATCTTTCAGAAAATCCTACTACTCCGTCCTTACCATATAAAGTTTGTAATGGATCTATAAACATTTTAATATTCTTTAAACTCACATCATTTGCTGAATTCAATAAATTATGTAATGCAATTACACTATATGCTCTAACTTGTTCCCATGTATATAATTCTTCTTCCATATCATTTACCTCCAAATTTTCTTTTTTTATTTAATTTCTTTTCTCTATATTGTCTTAAATATTCCATTTGTTCTTCATCTTCTAATCTTTGTTCTTCTTTACTTTTATCCATATTCCCACCAATTATAATTAACATCATAAAGGTAGCAAATGAACTAAATACTATTATTAATGTAATCATTGAAATAATATCTAACATTTTATTGCCTCCATAAAATTGTTTTTATTCGTTTTCTTCTCTTTGTCAGACTGCTATTGTTTCTAGCAACATTGGAATTTCACCAACCAGAACTCTGGCTTGTACTCATTGCTTGGGACGCATCATTATAAAGGCATTATGGACTACCTATATAACTTTACGCTCGTTCTATGACTATACAAAAGTATCCTAAACTGAATTCGCAATAAGATATCATTCTTATTGTTAATCTAAATAGTTGTCAACCCACCTAGAACTCAGTTCTTGTATGATCTAACAAAATATATTCAATTTTCAATGTGCCTTCCATAAGTAGAAGGTTTTTATCCTTCTACTTATAAAGGCAAAATGAAAATCAAAAATCTTAACAAATTTTAAAAATTTTTTAATTTTTTTTGAATTTTTTTATTTGTTTTAATAAATTATCAATAATATAATCCTTGCATTCTTGGTCAAATTCTCCATTTATCCTAGAATATTTATTAATCATAGGTTCAAATTGTAAAATTAAATTAAAAGTTGCAGCAGTATTGCCATCTAATGCAGAATTAATTAGATTATAAATTTCCTTATTATTTCTCATCTTTTTCTCTCAACTTTCTCTTAATTTTGTTTTTAGCTCTATTTCGCATAACATCAATTGAATTTACTGAAGTAGATAATTTTATTGCAGTTTCCTTACTAGGAATATCATTTACAAAATCCTCAATAATAATTTTTTCTCTTATTGTTAAAGCATTTGTAATTTCTTTTATGTATTTATCGCTAATAAGTTCAAGTCTAAAATCTTTGCTATCTGCTTTATCATCTACATCCTCCATTCCAACTAGATTATCAATATCATCTAGCTCTACTTCTCTTTTTCTCCTCAATTTTATTTTTTTAGAATAGTTTATTGACGAATTAATAATTATAAATTTAATGTATTTCTTAAATCTATTTACAAAATTCCTTATATCATCTTGATTATTATCCAAAATAAAAACCTCCTACATACTCAAAATTTGCGAATTTTTAAGTACGAGGAGGTCCTCTACATCTTTGTGTTAAAATGCAAACAAGGACAAACTTACCCATTAAAATAAGCTTGTCCTCATCTACATATTTAGTTATTTTTTGCACATAAATAACAACAATTCTCACATCCACACTTCCTATTGCGTAGATGTAAAATCAGCATAAACCTACCTAAATCTACGCTAAATTTTCCTTTTCAAAAAAATTTATCCTTTGGTCTGTTTATGCCCCCATGTATATAAATGGAATTGTTGTATATAAGAAAAATGCACCCAATTAACCCATAACAAAGTTATTGTGTGCATTTGTAATTATACTCTTATATGCAATAAAAAAATCCATCTTATCCCTCCCAATCTTTCAAAATCTCTTTTGTCTATTGATGGATTTATCTTTTGCTTTACCAGCGACATCTTATCATATTTTTTTTGCAAAATCTGTCGAATTATGCGAAAAGGCAAAAATAATATAGATAAATGGTGTTTTTCATCTTTATATAACAAAATTCCCCTTTCGTATAATATTTTGGAACAAATAGGAATAAATTTGATGGTATTTTATGATAGAATTTTATGAGAATTTATGAGAAAAAATGATTATAATTGAATAAAATAGTATAAAAAAGGAATATAATTTAAAATTAATTATATTCCCAAATAGTTTAGATTTATTAAATTAAACATGATAGTTTTTTAATCTTTTGAAGGACCTTCCTTTGCTCTTTCCATCAAAATTGTTTCTATTAATTCGACAGCTTCATCTGGTGTATTACCAGGTAATTGAATATAATCACCTGCTCTTGTAATTGTTAAATTTCCTCTTGCACCTGGAACACCAAATAACCATTTAGATAAATTATTTACCACAATTTTCTTTCCTTCTTTACTTTCTCCAACCATATCTGTTTTTAGTCTGGTTGAGAAACATCTACCATCAGCTTGTATTTTACTTTTTATTGTACCTCTATTTTCTCCTCTATTTACTCTAATTCTTCTTAAATTTTTATCTGTTAACCAAAAATATTTAGGGTTAGGATATATATTAGCACTATTAATTCTTTCTTCAAATCCTTTTCTTTCTTCTTCTGGTAAATACTGCTGTAATGCACTTAAAGTTCCCTCTCTTGATGCACCATTGTTTAAACATTTCATATAAATATTTGTCATATCTTCTTCTGATAATTCAAATGATTTACTCATAACTCCCATGATTTTTGAAAATTCACTAGAATATCCTATCGGATTTTTCTGTAATGCTTCAATTATATCTAAATTATCTATCATTAGTTTTTTAGTTAATTCCTTTACCTCTGGAGTTAATCGTGAGAATAATTCTGTAGAATTTGAATAATCACTCATTAATTCAAATATTTCTTCATACCTTTTAGCATCCTTATCATCTCTTTTACCTTTTTTATTCGCTAATTCATTTAACAGGCTATTATATTCTCTAGTTATATCCTCTGGACTAATATCATCCGTCAATTTTAGAAAATTAAAGTTTTTATTTTTCAAAATACTATCTCTTAAATCATCTAAAGTAATTCCATCTATACCAAAACTTTTAAATGTTGGTATTTGTTCTTGATCTTCTTTCCAATCACTTATATATATGTTGAATCCATTTTCTCTTAATGCTTGTAGCATTTCATCACTATTTATTCCATTTTCTTTTAATATATTTAAAACAGAATTTACATCTTTCAATGATGTTCTTGATGTTGTATTACTTAAAATTCCCATTAATTTTTTTGCAGAATCTGTATCATAGGCTAATTCATATTTTAATAATTGACTCAAAGTTATATCTTCTGTATCTAACAATGTATCTCTTATTTCAGTAGCATCCATAATTTCTAGAGGAATTTGGCTAATAAAATCTTGTGCTTGACTTGTAAAAAAGTATTCTCTTGAAGTATTTATAACTGGTATAATTTTTCTTAGTGCATCAGGATTATCATAAAAACTTTGTAAATATTCCCAATATCCTTGTTTTAATTCTTTTTCAGAAGGACCATTATATATTCCTAAAATACAATGACTTTGAATTACATTCTGTAGAACATTATCTAAATCACTTGGTATTAAATCACTTGGACTAACTTTCGTAATATCAAAATTAGGACTATATTTTCTTAAAACATCTATTGGCATTTCTCTTTCATGAAAACGAGAAATTAATTCTTGATCTTCGCTAAATAATTGTTCTAATATATCAACAGGAATTTCTTTTGCACTTAAATTTTTATATTTTAAAATTAAGTTTTTAATATCTTCCATAGATATAATATTTTCTTTTAATGCACTTTCAAAAGTTGGAAACTTTGGAGATTCCAATTTCATTCTGCCTAAAAAATCTCTAACAGTTTCATCTTCTCCTATTTCATCCAATCCAAACTTCATCTTATATGTTTTTTCAACCTTTTCTCCCATTAAATACAATATATAATCATCTTTAGAAAAAGCACCATTTAATTGTTCATTTATATCATCTAATGATTCTGACCTTATTCTTGCATAAGATGACCAAAGTGTATTATCAGGTTCTGTATATCCTTTACTGTCTTTACTATGTTCTGACCATCTATATGAAAAATATGGTTCTTTTTCTTTTTGATATGAAGCACTTGCATCAATCTCAGCATAATAATCTTTTATGTTATTAGGTTCCTCTTGTAAATCTGTTGAAAATTCGTGTATATTATAAGTAAATAACAATTCTTGAACCATCTCTTTTAAATCATATTTTGATTCACTTGGTTTTTTATATCCATCACCATATTGATCATGGTCTTTCATAACTCTTGATGAATAATCATAAGTGTAAGTACCAGCTTCATTTTTAGTTTCATTTTCTATTGTTCCAAATACTTTACAACGAACTGTATAGCTATACCCTCTTCTCATTCCATCATTGCTTTCGCCTGTAGAATCGGTATAAGAATATTCTCTTATTACTCTTTCTCCTAAAAGGGAAGGATCTAATTTTCTAGAAGTTGTAATTTTCATTTATATTATTCCTCTCCTTTCCCATCAGCAATTAAAAGTTGCTTTTTATCATTTTTAAATAAATCTTTTAATTTTTCAAAGAAAGTTTTTGGTCTTTGTAAAAACTCAACTCTTTCTAATGAAACTTTTAACTTTTGACTTAAATCTCTTATTTTTTCATTATAATCTGAAATTGTTTTATTTAAGTTTTCATTTTCTGCTACTAGATGTTCCTTATCTTTATTTAATAATTGATAATTTTCATACAAAGGTGTTTGACTTATTAAATTATATGCATTAATATCTTTTTCAAATGTTTCATTATCCCTTATTTTTAAATCTGAAATTTCGCTTTCAGTTTGTAAAATATCCCTTTCATATATATATTTTACTTCTTCATAATCGTTAAATGTGCTATCTTGAATATCTATTATTCTTTGATATATTTGATTAGCAATTTCAAAACTATAATATAAATCTCTTCCTTCTCCATCTGGTAAGCTAGATGCTTCAACTAAAAATGATTTTCCTCCTAATGTATCTAATGTAAATATTTCAAATCTTTTATTAGGTTGGAATAAAAGATTTATATTATCGCTTTCAGATGACAAAAGCATAGAATATTTATTTCTAAAATACTTTATTGCATTATTATCTAATTGTTCTTCATCAAATTTTTTTAATTTTTTTATTTCTCCATCATTCATAGATGTTTGGCTTTTTAAAATATGTTCTGCAACTTGTTTATTGTAATATTCTCCATTACCATTTTTTACTATTTCTCCATTAACTATAGAATATGTTTTTGGAAAAATATCTTTAGCTTTTAAAATTCTCATACCAATTCAATCTCCTTTGTATTTTAATCATCTAATGAAATTTCATCAGGTTCGAAATATATAGGTTCATCAATTTCATTAATTTTATTATATCTTTCATTAACGACCTTAGCTAATTGTTGCATATCTTTTTCAGTCATTTCTTGTCCTCTAGGGCTACCAGCTATTCCTGGATGTCCTCCAGCTTCATTTCCCCATAGTTCTTGGACCAATTCTTTTGCAGAAACCTTTTTTCCTCCATCAGCCATTGCAACTGTTACAGATTTGAATTTTCCATTTCTTGTTACTGTACTTGGTATAACCTTACCCTGCTTTTCTGAATAATATGCAGCTGAGCAAAATACTCCGTTAGGTGAGTTGAAAACTCTAACATTATCATTTTCAAAAACTAAACATTCTTCAATTTTCTTTTTAGTTTCTTCATCCCATTCTATTCCTTCTTGAATTAGTGCTTTATCTCCATCTATTACTCTATCTATAATACCTAAATGTTCTAATACAATATCTGTAACATCAGTAACTTCTGTAAATCTTGGATTTCTATGATTTGCTTGATATGCTTGGTATGCAATATATTTTTTTCTAGCTTCTTCTCCAACTTGAAATAAGTTATGAGGTCCGTTCAAATCTATAAACTCTGCTGCTCTCCAAAATTCAGGATCTTCTTTTTTTCTTCCCATTAAAGCAGCAATTCCACCTAATGTGTCTAAATCTAAATGGCTAACTACTATTGTACTGTCATCTGCTAATACTGGAACATCAGGAGTATTACAAGGTGCAGGATTATTTTCATATTCTTTCGTATGATGTGCTAATGTAACTTGTTCACCTTTAATTACTTTTTCTCCATATTCTGCTTCGACAGTAGCATCAGGATTAATATTAGCAGCAGATAATTCTTCTTGTTCCATATATTTAGGAACAAGTAAAACCCTTACATTTTGAGGTATGTTACTTAATTGATGTTCATTTATAATAGAATTATCCATACTCATTCCTTTTCCAAAGATAAAATATCCTAATTTTCCTTGAATTTCAACAGGTTCTTTTAGTGGTTTAAAGTCAAGTTTTGCAGTATCTACAGGTTTTCCCTTTACACCATCTACTTCTCCAATAGAAACAGTAATATGTGGAATACTGCTACTTTTATAATATGGTTTCAATTCTTCTGGAAGTTCTACAGAAAAACCACTATTTTTTCCATCGGATGCATAGCCGGTAATTCTGATTTTAAATTCTTTCCCCATTAATTCTTCTGGATATTTTTCAGTATCTCCAAATTTGAAAGTTATGTGCATATTTTCTATATTGCTATCTAATCCTTTTTTTTGTAAAGCGATTAATTGTTGTTCAATTTCATCCTCCAAAAAGATTCCTTGAAATCCTTTTAACTGTTTACTTTTTCCCATTTTCTCCTCATTTCTTTGAAACATCTTTTGTTTCAATAATATATAATTATTCGACTATATTATATACATTTAATAAATTTTTTTCAACATATTTACAAAAAAATGTAAAAAAAGACAGGACCTACATCGTAGAATCCTGTCCGACCAAAGGTGTGTGGCTTGTTTACAGAGCTTCCACTACGACCTCGATCTTGACGACCTTTTCCCAGCCGGCATGCTCGAAACGATATTCCGTTTCTTCCTTACCTGTTGCGGGGTTAACGATGGTATTCCCAGTGGGAACCCTGTTCGCCTTTGCCCTGATGACAGGCTTGGTGTTGTTGCGCGGGTTGGTGAGGTCTGCCAGAATTGCGGGCGGAAGAACCACAGCCAGAACGTCGCAGTCAGCGCCTGCTTCAACGACATCCTTCCAGCCATTTACGGACTGATCAAAGGTTTTCACCTCGATTTCGCCGTAGATCCGGTTCAAGTCGGCAATCTGTGCCTCGGTCATGGTGTGTCTGCTGAGCCATAAAATCTTTGTCATTGTTTTTTCCTCCTAAAAATTTTTAACTATTGATGGTTGAATCCTGCTGTAAAAGCGAGGAAGTTTACTTTGAAACTATAATTATTATACCACATTTTACATAAAAAGTCAACTTTTTTTGCTTTTTCCTATTGATTTTTGTTATTCAAATATGATATAATGCTTTATTTTCCACTATTTGCTTTTTTGATAAAAAAAGACCATGAAGGTCTTTTACTTTGATATTTCTCTTGTATTATCTCTTCTAGTTTGAATAATATCTGCAGTAATAATTCCATTACGATCAATAGTTGATTTTCTTCCGTTTGGTAATGTAATTGATGCAGAACTTATATTTATATTTGAAAAACTATCTATAGTAGAAAGGATTTCATCTTCATTAATATTATATTTTTTAGTTAAAGCATCAATATCTTCTTGCGATAATAATATATCAACATTTGGTTGTCTTTGACTATACATGCTAGATGGAATTCTACTTAATATTTCGTTTTGCAACATAAATCTTTCAAAACTTTTAAATGTTTTAAAAGTATAATCATAATTTGCACCAGCTTTTATTAAGCTATCAACTCTTGCTAATATCTCAGGATTTACTCCTTCTGTTAATCTTTTTGTACTATCTAAAATTTGAGATAATTCTTTATCTTGTTCACTTAAAGTTATTTGTGGTAAATCTGTTGCTTGACTAGAATATAGTTCAGATGATTCTTGTTGTAATGATTCTTCCAATCTTGCTTTAGAATTTGCATCTTTGACTTTTATTGCACATCCAGAAGCATTATAATGTCCTCCACCTCTATGTAATGTGGCTAATTGTAAAACATTAAAATTACCATAAATTGGTGTACTTCTAAATTCAATGTTATACTCTCCAGGTGTATTTTCAGCTAACATACACATAAAACTACAATTTTCAATATCGCCCATTTTAAAAATTTTCTTTTGAGGGCTACGCACACCAAATGTTCTACTTAATTCATCTACTTCTGAATTGTCCATTGATAAAATCATTCCAAAAGTATCACCTATAGGAAATGTTTTGGTTTTTAATAATGTCTGTGCAATTCCAACTTCTTCTCTTAAATTACTCTTTCTAGTACAAAATCCTAATACTTGTTCATAATCTGCACCTAATTCCATTAGTTTAGATAAGTTTTGTAGTGTATCAGATTTTAAAAACTTCAATTTAGCAGTATCTGTTAATAAACCTAATGTTAACATATTTGCTATTTGTGGATTAATTTTTTCTTGCTCCAATTCATTTACTAATATTTCACAAACTGAACTAGCATTTGAATCACGAAGCACATTTTCACTAGAAAGTTCTAATTCATCTTCAATGCAAACAGCACCATCAACTTTTCCGTGATGATCTATAACATAAGTATTTTCTGGAGATGAATTCTTAAATAGTGTGTTTTCTGCATAACTAACTGTACTTGTATCTAAAATGATAGAAATCCCATCTTTTTCTACAGAAGTAGTAATTGGAATATTCCCTACAATTTGATTAAAAGCTCGTACTTCATTTGTTACAACATATTGTGCATCTATTCCTTGACTTTTTAAATATTCTACAACAGCTCTTGAAGAACTAATTGCATCTCCATCTGGAAATTTATGAGCATAGACATATACTTTTTTATTTTCTTTTTTTGCTTTTTCTATTATTCCTTCTATCATATCTTTCTCCTAATTTTTTGGCAATCTCTTATTTTTAAATCTATTTATTAATCTTTGGAAGAAACCAATGTTGTCATATTGTTCTACTGATAGTTTTTTTATTTCTTCTTTTAATTTTTCGTTTTCAATTTTTAATTGCTTATTTTCTTCCTTTAATTTTAAATAATTGTTGTATATATCCGTATTCATTACATCATTACATTCATCTTGTTTGTTTTGAAAAAGCATATTATCTTGTTTTTTTAATTGTTCTATTTCTTTATCTTTTTGTAATCTTTCGTTTTTATATAATTCATTGAATTCATTTCCTTCAGCTTCTATACCATCTATTATATCTAACATTAAATTATATACTTTTAAAGCTATTGAATAATCAAAGAATAATTCTGAATTAGTCATATCATTATTATTTATATAATCTTTATTTAATAAAATTAGCTTTCCACCTAAAATATTTAGAAAAAATATTTCATATTGTTTAATGGGAACATGAAGGTTATTGTCAGTATTAATATTTTTTTGTAATTTTTTTAAATATGCTTGATAAAAAGTTTCCTCATCATTTATATTTTTTAACTTTAATTCATTAAATTCAATTTTTCTCATTTGCTCTCTCCAATATTATAATTTGGTATTATATATTTCTTTTTCAATTAAAGATTCCAAAGAAACTGTTTTATTTAGAAAGTCGTTTACTAATGTATCATTTGTTATTTGTAATGGATTTGTTGTATTAAAATTATTAACAACATTTGTATTAAATTGTTCTGTTTCAACAAAAAATTTCTTTTCCATATTGAACCTCCTAGATTTCTTCATAGTTTAATTTATTACTAGAATCTGAATTATGTAATAAATATTCTGAAAATTTGCTTAGATGTTTTTTGTGATTCATCATTTTAAACAGTACACTTAAATCTTGATGATATTGTATATTATTTTCAATGTCAATTCTATTTCTTATATGAAGTAAATAATTTTCAA
>CALXAP010000016.1 GCA_944386325.1 uncultured Clostridia bacterium | reverse complement strand
ATTCCACACATCTCTATAAAAAAATAAAAAGTAGTATTTTTTCTAATACTACTTTCTGGTGGCTTCAAGTGGAATCGCCAAGCCGCGTCGGAAAAACAGTCCACTGGACTGTTTTTGCCTCAGTTTCGGGCTAACCCTGTTAGCCCAAAACTTGGCAACCTCCTTTTCGATTCCACACATCTCTATAAAAAAATAAAAAGTAGTATTTTTTCTAATACTACTTTCTGGTGGCTTCAAGTGGAATCGAACCACTGACACGGGGATTTTCAGTCCCCTGCTCTACCAACTGAGCTATGAAGCCATATAATTTTCTATTATAAAAAAATGGCGACCCGGAACGGGCTCGAACCGTCGACCTCTAGCGTGACAGGCTAGCGTTCTAACCAACTGAACTACCGGGCCAAAAAAATGGTGGGCGCAATAGGGCTCGAACCTATGACCTCCTGCTTGTAAGGCAGATGCTCTCCCAGCTGAGCTATGCGCCCATCTCTCTGACATTGATTAGTATACTAAATTTTATCTTCATTGTCAATAATATTTTTAAATTTTTTTTATTTTTTTAGAAATGCCATTAATATTCATGCTAAAATTATATATTAAATTTTTTCAGAAATAACTTTGTAGCGCAGGCGAACAATGTTCGCCCCTACAATTATTTTATTAAATTTTTCTTATATTATGGTTAATAGATTTTAATCTATTAATATTTCATAAATTTTTATACTGGATAATTTTAATAATTATTTATGTTCTTCCTACTATATACCTCCAAATCCAATACTACTCTATTTTTCAATATTTTCGTCATCATCTATTTTTGTATTTTCACCATATCTTTTAATTTTTTGTGTTGTTGTCTTTTCTAATTCTTTATCTACTATTTTAAAACCTCTTATGTGCTTATAATTTGGTATTTTTTTATTAACAGCTTGTATTGCATTTGATATTACTTGTTTTATTTGTTCTTTTGTTGGAATATCTACTTTTAAAAATTCTTTTATTGCCTCTATATTTGGAAATATTTTTGCTTTTACAAATGTATCTCCTTTTTTCTTATCTTTTACTCCAACAACTATTGATTCTTGTATTACTGGCTCTTCATTTAAATAGTGTTCAATTTCTTCTGGATATATATTTTTTCCATTCTTAGCAATTATTACACTTTTGCTTCTTCCTGTAATATACAAATATCCATTTTCATCTATTCTTCCTAAATCACCTGTATAAAACCATCCATCTTTCATAACAGCTTTTGTTGCATTTTCATCTTTATAATATCCAAGCATTACATTTGGACCTTTTACAATTATTTCCCCAACACCTTCACTATTTGGATCTGCAATTTTGTACTCAACATTTGGAATTGGTAAACCAACAGAATCATTTCTTCTATAAAAATCATTATTTCCTGCAACTAGAGGCGAACATTCTGTTAATCCATATCCTTGTAAAACTCTAATTCCTATTGATTCAAAAACTGCTGATATATCTGGATTCATCGCTGCTGCTCCAACTATAAATGTTTTTAATTTTCCTCCTAATGTCTTTTTTATCTTTCCCTTCACTATTGGTTTTAAAAAAAATGGTAAAGCTTCTATTACATTTTTACCTTTTTCAAAATATTTTTTTGGTAAAGATTTTTGTAATGTTTTTACTATCTTTTTATATACACTTTCTAATAATAATGGAACACACAAAATTAAATTTGGTTTATATTCTTTCATATTTTCTGCAATATGTCTTAATCCATCACAAAATGCAACACAACCACCAGCATAGATAACTAATAGATACCCTAATGTGCATTCATAAGTATGATGTATAGGAAGTATAGATAACACCCTTACTCCAAATTTTAAGCTTACTGTTCCAGAAACAGACATTATATTTGAACATATATTCTTATGTGATAACATAACTGCCTTTGAACTTCCTGTTGTTCCAGATGTAAATAATAATATATGCATATCATTTGGATTTATTTTTATTAAACTAAAATTCTTATCTCCATCTTCTATAAGTTTTTTTCCTTTTTCTATAATTTTATTAAAGCTATATATTTTATTAATATCTTCATTAATATTAAAATCTATAAATGTAAATTCCTTCTGATTTATTTTTTCTTTATTTTTTAGGAGTTCATTTATGTATTTGTTATCTCCCAATATAGCACTACTCTCAGAAACATTAATAAAGTTTATTATTTCATCTATATTTAATTCCTTATCTAATGGCACAACTACACCAATTATAGCTATTGCAAGGTATGAAACTGCCCATTTATAACTATTTTTTCCTATAACACATATCTTTTTATCTTTTAATCCTAATTTTATTAATTCAGTAGCTAGACTTTCTACATCTTCTTTATACTTTTTATATGTTATCTCTTTTATTTCGCCATTTTCTTTTACTTTAAATGCTACTTTTTCTTTATTTTTTTCATATGTCTTGTATAATAAATCTTTAAAATCTGTTATTTCATATGTTTCCATATATTTTTTTTCTAATTCTTGTACTAATATTGGTTTATTTTCCATAGGAACCTCCATTCAAGCAAAAATGCTTTTTATTTTATTTTAATTCTTCTATAGCTCTTTTTAATTGTGTATCTTGTTCAAATGGTATATTTAATTCATCTTTTAATTCTTCTGGTAGACTCACCTCTATATCTGGTTCAATACCTATTTTATTTATTTTATTATTATTTGGTGTGAAATACTCATTTGTTGTTATTTTTAATCCTGCACCTGTAGACAAAGTAAATACATTTTGTATAACACCTTTTCCATATGTTTTCTCTCCTACAATTTTAGCTACTCCATTGTCTTTTAAAGCACCAGCTAATATTTCAGAAGCACTTGCTGAATTATTATTTGTTAACAATATTACTGGAACATCCACTATTGGATCTTCTTCTGATTTTGTAATTTCTTCTTTACCATCTTTATCTTTTGTTATTAGAATTGTTTTTCCTTTTTCTAACATTGCATCTGCAATTCCTGTTGCTTCTTTTACAATTCCTCCTGGGTTATTTCTTAAATCTATTATTAAAGCTTTTATTCCCTTTTCTTTTAATTCATTATATTTATCTTTAAATTGATCTGAAGTACCTTCATCAAAACTATATATGTCCATATATCCTATTTGATTTTCTAATACTTCTGTATATACTTGATGTAATTTTATATTTTCTCTTGGAACATCAAATTCTAATATTTGATCTCCTCTTTGTATTTTTAATTTTACACTTTTTCCAACTTCACCTTTAATTATATTTGACAAATCTGTTAGTGTTGATTCACTTGTTACTTCATAATCGTCCACTTTTAAAATTTCATCACCTGGTAATAGTCCTGCTTTTGCTGCTGGTGAATCCTTTATAGGTGATACTATTACTATTTTATTATCAGTTGTTTTACCATAATATATACCTATTCCATTATAATTTCCTGTTGTTTCTGCTTCAAAACTTTCCATTTCGCTTTTTGGTATATATTCTGAATATTCATCATTTAATCCAGCTACATAACCAATTAATGCAGAATCTAATAATTCTTGCTCATCTACTTCTCCCATATAATATTTATCTATGATTCCCTTTACTTTAGATATCTCTGATGTTACTCCTTTATCAATTGTTGGTAACATAACATATTTAGTATCTTTATTATTTCCTAAGTAATTATAAATAAATATTGTTGTAGCAATAAATGTAATAATTGCTACTAAAATTATTAACATTATTGTTTTATAAATTCGCTGTTTTTTATCGTATTCCATATATCCTCCATCTGAGCTTTAAGCTCTATAAATTTTTATTATAGATTTCATCTAATACATTATACTACAAATAATCACATATAGTATAGTGTTAATAAAAAAATTTCTAGAAATTTCTAGAAATCTTGTTATTGTTCACAGCTATAGAATTTGAAATAATAATATTGAATAAATTTTGAATGCGATTGGAGATGTTTATAGAATTTGTTATATAATTTAATGAGGAATGTTCATGGGCAAAATCTTTGATTTTGAGCCTGAATGAAAGTGGCTCATTAAATTATTTTACAAATTCTTAAATATCGTATTGAGCCGAAAAATTTATAAGATATTATTATTTCAAATTCTATAAAATATGATACAAAAAAATCCAATAAATAGATATATGAGCAAACATTGTTCTCTCATATATCTATTATTTAAAAAATTTTATGGTAAATAAGGTAGTGGATTTACTGATCTTCCATTAACTTTAACTTCAAAATGTAAATGTTCTCCTGTTGAATTTCCCGTGCTACCTACTGTCATAAGTGCTTGTCCTTGTGATACTTCTTGTCCTTCTTTAACTTTTCTAGACCCAGCTTTACCATGAGCATATAATGTCATAGTTCCATCATGATGATTTATAACAATATATTCACCATAACTTCTATATGTACCATTTGGATTTTTTAAAGCTTCTGATATAACAACTGTTCCTGATTTAACAGCAACTATTGTTTTTCCACTCACATTTATATTAACATCTACACCAGTATGTCCTGGATATGATGGATAATTTTTATTATTAATATTTGCTTTACTTAAACCTATTATAGGGAATATATATCCACTTGCACTTGGTTTAACACTAACTCCTGAAGAGCCATTATTTTTATTTTTTTCTTGCTCTTCTTTAATTATTTTTTCTAGTCTTGCTTGAATTGCTCTTTTATCTTTTTCAAATTGATCTAATTGTTCTTGCAATTCTTTTTCTTTACTTGATAATACACTAACTTGTTTATCTTTTAATGCTTTTTTATCTTCTAATGCTTGTGTAGTTTCTTCTTTATTCTTCTTTTTTATTTCTACTTGATTCTTAGAATTTTCTAAGTTTTGTTTTTTTACTTCTATTTCTTTTTTACTATTTTCTAAATTTGTCAATAATTCAGAATCTGATTTTGCAATTTCTGAAATTAAATAATATCTTGATAAGAAATTTGAAATACTATCTGAATTTAGCAGTACATCTAAATATGAAGTTTGTCCAGCTTCATATAATGCAACTAATCTTTTTTTCATTAATTCATCTTGTTCTTTATATTCTGCTTCTGCTTTTTCTAACTCTTCTTCTTGTACTTCAATTTGACTTTCTAATTGGCTTAATTCATCATCTAATTCATCTATTTGGTCTTGATATTCATTAATTTGTGCTGTGATTTTTTGAACTTCTTGCATTCCTTCTGATAAATCACTTTGAACATCTCCAATTTCTTTTTTAGTATCATCTATTTTACTATCTACATTATCCATTTCTGCATTTACTTCTGATTTAGATTCTGCATATACTAATATTGAAGTCGACATTATTGTTAAAATTAAAACAAATACTACTAATATTTTTAATAATTTATTTCTACTCATAATTCCTCCAATTTATACTAATTTGCTTGTACAAAATTCAAAGGTTGTACATATTCTCCATTAACTCTTACTTCAAAATGCGCATGTGGACCAGTTGCATATCCCGTCATTCCAACTTTTAATATTGGATCACCTTGTTTTACCTCTTGTCCTAATGTTACTAAAATTTCATTTCCATGTGCATATAATGTTGAAACACCACCTCCATGATCTATAATTACCATATTTCCATATGCTGTGTTATATCCTGCTTTAATTACAACTCCATCATTGGCAGCAATAAAATTTGTTCCTATTGGAGCACCTATATCCATTCCTGTATGTAATTTATATACCCCTGTTATTGGATGTGTCCTCATACCAAATGGTGAAGTTATTCTTGTATATCCTGGTACTGGCCATGTCATAACTCCACCAACATAGTCTGTACCAATATTAGCTGTTGTAAGCATTACTATTTCTTTTTCTATTAATCTTAATTCATTTATAGCTTCTTCAATTTTCGTCTGCAAATCTTGTTCTTGCTGTGTTAGCTTATTTATATAATTATTTTTTACAATCAATGTGTTTTCTAACATAATTTGCATTTTTTCTTCTTCATCTTTTACTTTTTTGTATTCTTCCATCTGAGCATCTAATTTACTTTTTGCTTCTTCTATTTCTGTTTTTTGCTTTTCTACTTCTTCTACTATTTCATTATCATATTTTGCAATTTCTGTTATAAGATAATATCTAGATAAAAAATCTCCTATACTTGTTGAACTTAGCAATACATCTAAATATTTGTTATCACCTATTTCATATAATATTACAAGTCTTTCTTCTAATGCTTTTTTCTTTTCTTCATATTCTTTTTCTACTTTTTCTAATTCTTCTTGTATAATTTTAATTGACTCAGATAGATTATTAACTTGAATTGAATTTTTATCTATTTGTATTTGATATTCTAATAATTTTTCATTAAGGCTTTCAATTTCTTTCATATTTTCTGATAAATCATTTTGTATGTTTAGTAATTCATTATTTGATTCATCTACTTGTCCTTGTAATTCATCATGTGTTTTTTGTAATTCTTCCACACTAGATTGTCCTGTTGTATTTTCTACTGTATTTAATGTATTAGAACTACTATTATTATCTATTGTATTATTTGTTATATTATTCTGTACTTCTAATGCTTCTACTTGGTATGCCATCAATGATATTATCATAATTATAATAATTAATATTAATGAAATGTATTTTTTCAAACTTATACACCCCTTATTAAACTTTTAAATATTTTCTCATTGACATAGCACTTCCTAATATACCTATACCAATTCCTAATGCAACATATACCACTATTATTAAATTAAACAATTCATTAAAGCTTAATAAATTAAATCCAATTATATTATTTAATGATGAACCTATTATTCTATTTGAAACCATATTATATGCTAGTCCTATTAATAGAACTGATATTAATGATGCCATAGTACCTATTATAATTCCTTCTACCACAAAAGGGGCTCTTATAAAACTATTTGTAGCTCCTATATATTTCATTATTGATATTTCTTTTCTTCTTGCATGTACTGTTAATTTTATTGTATTTCCTATTATAAATATTGATATTAATATTAATAATACAAGTATTATTGCAGTTACTATATTTATAGTATTTCCTATAGATACTAATTTTGCACTTGTTTCATCACTACTATTTATATTTTTTACATTATCTAATTTTCTAATTTCGTCTTGTACTTGAGAGCTCAAATTTAAATCTGTTAATTTAACAATATATGATGGAGGAAATATATACATACCATTTAGTATATCTTGATCACTCTTTAATATTTCTTTCATTTGGTTTAATGCTTGCTCTTTTGTTTTAAATTGTATTGTATTTACTCCATCTATTTCTAATATTTCTTGACCCAATTTTTCTATTTGTTCATCTGTTGCATCATTGTTTATAAAAACTTCTATTGCTTGAGAAGATTCTACTTGTTCTATTGCATTGCTTATATTTTTTCCTATTACAAAAAATATTCCAAAAATAAGCATTGTAGCACACATTATAGCTAAACATGCAAAAGTTGATTTTTTATTTTTAAAGACATTTCTGAAACCTTCCCCAATTAGATAACCTAATATATTATATTTCATGATCATAACCACCTTTTCTATTATCTCTAACTATAACTCCTTGATGAATTTCTATTACTCTTTTTTTCATTCTATCTACTATATCCTTAGCATGTGTAGCAACAACTACAGTGGTTCCTCTCATATTTATATCATTTAATAAATTCATTATATCCCATGCTGTCTCTGGATCTAAATTTCCAGTTGGCTCATCTGCAATTATCATAGATGGATTATTAACTAATGCCCTTGCAAGTGATACTCTTTGTTGTTCTCCTCCTGAAAGTTCTTCTGGATACATCTTTGCTTTTGAACTTAGTCCTACTAAAGATAAAACCATAGGCACTTGTCTTCTAATATGTCTTGGTGTAGCTCTTACAACATGCATTGCAAACGCTACATTATCGTATACAGTTTTATCAGGTAATAATCTAAAGTCTTGGAAAACAACGCCCATACTTCTTCTTAAATATGGCACTCTACTTTGTTTTAAAAAAGTTGTATCTTTTCCATTTATTATAATGTTACCTTTTGTAGGTTCTTCTTCTTTTAAAATCATTTTTATTATTGTAGATTTTCCTGAGCCTGATGTTCCAACTAAAAAAGCAAAATCCCCTTTATCTATTTTAAAATTAGCCTGTTTAACTGCAACAGTGCCAGTATCATATACTTTTGAAACATTTTTAAATTCTATCATTGTTTTCTCCTTGTATATATCATATATTTATTATCATTCAACATTATCATAACAATAAAAAAATACATTTGCAATATTTTATATACAAAAAAACAATATAAATTTAATTATTTTTCATTAATTTATATTGTTTTTCTTTATTTATCTCTTTTTTGACTTTTTCACACAAAATTCACAATTGATTACTGTTTACAGACAAAATTTACATATTAATTTTAATCTATTTATCTTTCAAATTCATCTAAGCTTTTAAATTCATATCCTTGATTTTTTGCCTCTTTAATTACATAATCCAAAACATTCATATTATCAACAGAATTCCCATGTAATAATATAACTGCACCTGAATGCAAATTATCTAAAATTTTTTTCTTTGCATATTCAACACCTTTTTGATGTTTCTCATCCCAATCATCATATGCAAGTGACCACATTGCTGTTTTATATCCTAATGAGTTACATACAGCAAGGGTTCTTTGGCTATATTCACCTTTTGGTGGGCGAATATACTTCATATCATAATTAAACTTTTCATATACAGCTTGATGTAAATCCATAATTTCTTTTTTTATTTTTTCATTATCTAAACTTGGCATACTATAATGGTTTACTGTATGATTTCCAACAATATGCCCATCATCAATCATCTTTTTTACTAATTCTGGCTCAGAATTCAGATAATGTGCAGTTATAAAAAATGCTGCTTTTACATCATTTTCTTTTAATATCTCTAATATTTTTTCTGTATATCCCGCTTCATATCCTTGATCAAAAGTTAAATACAATTTCTTAGTTTCCGCATTTCCCATAGCAATTCCTTCTGCTTCATCTATATATCTTTTATTTTTTTCTCCTAAATCTGGTTGTTTATGATCTTTTTCTCTTTTTATTCCCCATTCAATCTTTTCATTACTCATACCATTATTCTCTTGTGCACTTGCTAAAACCGTTTCATTTTGTGTTTTTAATACACTAACAGTAAAAACTACCATCATTATTGATAATATTGAAACAATAATATACTCACTTCTAAATTTCACAGTATTTCCTCCTTTATTTTAAGTATATTGTTTCATTATTATTTAATGACTTAATATTAATTGAAAATTTTTAAAATAATAATTTATATAAAATTTCATTATTTCATTTTAAATATGTACTCTATTTATTTACCAATTTTGAACTTCTCTATTATAATAGGTAATAAGCACTGGCTTGAACATATCATTTTCTTCTACTTCATCCATAGATAATATTTCATCATTTCCAAATAAAAATAATGTATCTATATTATTCTTATTTAGATATTTTGTTTCAACATTTAAATCTTTTCTTATATTCTGACCATTAAAAGCTAAATTAAATCCCCAATCTCCAAAAGATGGTACTTGTAAATGATACGGAATAACTGTATTAAATTGACTTTTTATAGTTTTATTAATACACCAGAATGATTTTTTTGCATAATATGGACTAGTTGATTGACACACCATTACACCGCCCTCTTTTAAATTAGCCTTAATATAATTATAAAAAACATTTGTATATAATTTATTTAAATTTTCATTATTAGGATCTGGAAAATCTATTATTATTACATCAAATTTTTCTTCATTTTTCTGTACAAAAATATATCCATCTTCATTAATTATTTTTAACTTCTCACTTTTTAATGAATTATTATTTAATTTTGATATCTGCTCATTACTAGCACATAAATCTGTCATTTCCTTATCTATATCCACTAATACAATCTCTTTTACATCTTCATATTTTAAAACCTCTCTTACAGCTAGTCCATCTCCTCCTCCAAGAATTAGAACCCTATCATGACTTTGTGCATACATCATAGGTATATGTACTAAAGCTTCATGATATCTATATTCATCTTTAGAACTAAACTGTAAATTACCATCTAAAAATAATCTTAAATCATCTTTATGTTTAGTTAGTACTATTTTTTGATATTCTGTTTGTTCAGATAAAATAATATCATCTCTATATAATCCACTTTCTATATTTTTTGTAATAACTCCTCCAAAACATAAAAACAATATCATACAAACAAATATAAAAGCAGAAAAATATCTTAAACTATTATAGTTTATAATAAATTTTTTATATTTCCATATTATAAGTATTGCTACAAATACATTTATTGTACCTACTAAAAACGATGTTGTAATAAATCCTACTTGTGGAAATAGTAATAGCGGAAATGCTATTGAACCAATTAATCCACCTATATAATCAAAAGTAAAAATATGTGCAAGATTTTCTCTAACATTACTTTCATTGTTTTCAATAATTCTAGTAAGTATAGGAATTTCTAATCCAACAAATACACCTATTAAAATAATTAGCAAATACATTATTAATACATATATCTGTGTATATATATTTGCTAAAAATAAAATTAAACTTGAAAATCCACCTAAAACTCCTATTGATATTTCTATAAATATAAATTTATTAAACAAATCATTTTTTATATATTTAGACAGATACGAACCAATACCCATAGCACTCATATACAAACCTATTGTTATAGAAAATTGAAAAATACTATCACCTTGTAAATATGAGCTTATACTACTTATAATTAATTCATAAATAATAGAACATATAGAAATTAATAATGTAGTTACGAGTAGTAATCTAGCATCAAATTTCTCTTTTTGTTTTTCCATTTTTACAATACACCACTCATTACAATACCTATAGCTACAAACATTCCACCTAACATTATACCAACTGCTTTATTGTTATTATCTACTTCTTCTGTTAATTTAAAACTTTTCCTAAATTTAAATTCAATTAATTTATATCCTATAAAACAAAATACTATTCCTATTACAACATAAATAATTATTTCCAATAATTTAAACCATATTGTATCCATTTTTTCCTCCTTATCTCCATTAATATTTTATATAATAACTGTTCTAATTATAATAGCTACAGATATAAATATACCTGCTATTAAAAAACCTGCTGCTACATTTTTCTCTTTTAATTCTCTATTAAAATTATAAGGTACAATTAAATCAAAAACATATATACTTGCAAGCATTAAAACAATTCCTAACCCTCCATATAATAAAGTTTCTAATACTTGCATCCATAACAATCCCATTTTTCTTCCTCCTTATTATTTTCCAAAACTTATACCTCCACCACTAGCTCTTCTACTATTTACACTTTGTTGTCTAGCAGAGTCGGCATAATTTGAATAAACACTATTTTTATTTGAACTATTAAATGCTCCATAATAATATGGACTATAATAACTATGATATGTAGAACCACCATTAATTACATACTTCTTATCTGAAACTTGAACATATACAGCACCATTTTCTAAATAGACATATGCAAATTCATTTTTAGTATGTATTCCTATGCCATTTTCATTTGTATTATTTGCTGAATCTGTTACATTTGTTATTTTTTCTGGTATACCATCTATTATATCTTTTACTGTTTCATCAATAGTTGAAAAAGAAGATTTATATACTCTTGCTTTTTTGCGATTTACATTATTAGTAATTGAAGTTATATATTCATATTTTGAATTTTTTTCTATATATTTTTGTAAAGGATTACTATTAAATATATTTACTATAAATATTACTATAACAGCTAAAATTGGAATAATTATCATAGCTATTTTAGATTTCTTTTTATTTTCTTTTATATTATTTTTATATTGTTTAGCATCTGGCTCTTCTATAGTATCAGTAATTCTTATTCTATTGCTATCTATATATTCACCTTGACTTTTCTCTACTCCATCATCCCATTTTTCTATTGAAATTATGTGCTTTTTATCATTAGAAATATAGTTTATATATTGGCATTGTTCACGAATATCTACATCTACATTTCCTAGATAATTTTTTACTATTGCAGTACCTTCATCTAAAACCTCATAATCTCTACCATTTATATTTAAATTTCTGTCTTTTTCATTTATATCACCAGAATATGGTGTATATATATAATACTCATTTTCATTTTCTATACATAGAATTTTACTTTTACCAAGCTCATCTCTTATTTCATATTCATACCAAATATTTTTATCCTCTTCAAATTCTATCATATTAATAACTAAATATTTAATATTATCTATATATATTATTTGCCACTTTTTTAATTTTTCTTTCATTTTCTCCCCTTTGCTTATAGCACATTATTAAGTAATTACTTTGCAAATATATTTTTTATAAATTTTATTATTTTATCTATTAATTTTTCCTTTTTTATTACTACTGGTAACTCGCTATTATTTTCATTTTCCAAATTAATTTTAAAAATATTATCTAAATTATATTTATTTTCTAAATTTTTTTGATATTCCCTTTCATTATTTGACCATATTTTTAATATTTGTTTTTTTTCATTTTCATCTACTAAATAATTATAATATATCAATCCAATTAAATCTTTACTTTCTTCTGAAATATTTTGTTCTAATAAACTTTTATTTAAATCTATATTAATTTTTTTATTTGAGTCTTTTGCTAGATTTTTTAAAAAGTCTAAAAATTTTATTGGTATCTTTTTAACTAAATCTTGTTCCATATAATTAAGCACAGATACAACTTCATTCGCTATATCATTCATCCCTTGAAAATCCTTCCTTTATTTTTCCTATTACTTTATTTTTTTGTTTTATAAAATCTTCTTTTAGTCTTGTATATATTTGCTTTATCTTACTTATATTTCTACTTTCTGCTAAATCTTTTACATCATCTTTATTGAATTTCTTATTATTATCATCTTTTTCTTCTACGAATTTAATAATTCCAAAATCATTTAACATATCCTTGCTTATTACAGGCAAATCATGTTCTATACTTTTAACATAATTTATTTGGTCAATTATATTGTCAAAGTGTTCATCAGTAAAATAGATTTCACAATCATTATAAAAACTTTTAACATAAACAAATTCTTTTTCTGGGAACTCATCTGAAAAAGCATCTTCTTTGTATACAGTTCCATACTTCTTTGATAATTTACCAACTAATGTTTCAATGTCATAATCATAACCTACATCATCTTTTGTGCTAATCGCTAAAGAATTAATTTTTCCTGTTTTTTTCAACATTCCTGGCTCATATTCTCCATTTAATGTAACACTAAAATTCAAATTTGTATTTTCATCTTCTAAAACATTTTCTAATTTTTTAAGATTTTTTCTTTCATTTTCTGTATCTTGTATTACTATTTTTCCTTCAATAATATCTTTAAAATATTGTGTTAATTCACCTTTCTCATTTTTAAAATATACTCCATATCTATTCCCACTTATTATATTACCATATAAATAGTATGGTTCTTTATATGTATTATTTGCTATATTTATTATAAATTTATCTTTGTCTTTTGCAAATTGAGCCATTAAATCTATGATTTTAGGGCTTTTTAAGAATGAAATATATGCACTGCTTGGAACTACTATATCATCAGCATGATGTTCTAATACTCCATCACATGAAGCAAAAGTCTTATAGCCATTCTCATTTAAATATTCGATTATATCCACAAAATCTTTATCTATTCCTGATATCTTCATAATTTATATCTCCTTCTTTGGTGTTCTCTCTATTTACAAGATTAGTATAGCATAAAATTTTTATGTATGCCATATATAATATAATTTTTAGACTTATTTTACAAAAATATTACATTATTTGTTTTTTTATTATAGGTATTGACAATATTATATTTTTGGATTATAGTTTTTAATATTGGAAATTTAAGGTAATGGGTTGTGCTTTGTAGAATATTGTAGAAAAGGTGATTTTTATGTTGAATTTTGTAGTTTGCGATGACAATATGCACATATTAGATAAAATATCTAAAATCTTAGAATCTATTTTTATAGAACATAATTTTGATGCTAATATTATTTTTAAAACAACAAGTGCAAATGATGTTTTGAGTTATATACAAAATAATTATAATAAAATAGATGTTTTACTTCTTGATATTAATTTAAAATCTGAAGTTTCTGGACTTGATATTGCTAAAAACTTACGTAAATATAACAAAAATACTTATATAATTTTTACTACTGGTCATTTAGAATATGTTATGATGGCTTATAAGTATAAAACATTTGATTATCTGCCCAAACCTATTACTTTTGAAAAAATTGAAGAAACAGTTATTAGATTATTTAATGATATATCTAATAATTCAAATAAATATTTAAAACTTGTTTCTAAGAATATGCTTATAAATGAAGATGATATTTATTATATAAAAAAAGATGGAATGAGAGCTATTTTTATAAGTCCTGACCAAACATATGAAATATATAATTCATTTTCAAAAATTCAAAATTCTTTGCCATCTAATTTTATAAGATGCCACAAATCTTATATTGTAAATATAAATAAAATTTCTGATATAAGAATCAATATTAACAAAATATATTTTAAAAATAATATATCTTGTTCTATTGGACCAAAATACAAAAATAATTTATTGGAGGTTATTAACAAACATGGAAATAATACAAAATATCTGGAATAATTTATCATCACAAAATGAAATACTTACTAATATAATTTGTAGTCCTTTTATCATCGTTGATGCTTTGATAGGTATGCTACTTTTTACAACTATCTTAAATATAAAATCTAATAATAGTCAAAAATTAATTTATGTTCTTTCTATATCAGTTTTAGCATTTGTAACTCGCTCTTATATTCCAAATCCATATGGTACCTTTATTAATATGATTGCTCTCCCAATTTTTATAATCTTTATTTTCAAAACAACTCTATTAAAAAGTATAGTCGCAGAATTATTACCTTTATTAATTTCAGCTTTAATTGAACCTATATGTGCAAAATTATATATTATTATATTTGACATACCTTTAGAAGTAGCGATGAATACTCCTATTTCTAGATTATTTGTAATGTTTATAGTTTACTCTATTATGTATTTAATTTACTATGTAACAAAAAGATTTAATTTTAATATAACTTTGCTAGATGAATTAAATCTAAAAAGTAAAATTTTATTAATAGTTACATTCATACTTGGTCTTATTTCAATAGCTTTTCAATACTATATTATTAATTATTACAGTAATAATATTCCTCTATTAGTTACTATTTTGAGTGCATCTACTTTGCTTATATACTTTACTATTAGCATTTATAGTTTAATTAGGACTACTCAATTGGAAATAACTAAACAGAATTTAGAACAATCAGAATTATATAATAAAACACTTACCATCTTATATGATAACATTAGATGTTTTAAACATGATTTTAATAATATTGTTCAATCAATAGGTGGATATGTTCAAACTAAAGATGTAGTTGGTCTAAATAAATATTATTCACAACTATTAGTAGATTGTCAAAGAGTACATAATCTTACTGCACTAAATCCTACAGTTATAAATAATCCAGCAATATATAGTCTACTAACTGCAAAATATCATCTTGCAGATTCTAATGGTATACAAATTAATTTAGAAATATTTCTTGATTTGAATACATTAAATATGAAAATATATGAATTTTGCAGAATACTTGGTATATTATTAGATAATGCAATAGAAGCAGCAAATGAATGTTCAGAAAAAATTATAAATGTAAAAATGCAACTTGATCATAGTTCTCAAAAGCCACGCCAACTACTTATTATAGAAAATACTTATAAACAGAAAAATATTGATTTAGAAAAAATATTTAATAAATCATATTCTACAAAACCAAATAATACTGGATTAGGTTTATGGGAGATTAGGAAAATATTAAAGAAAAATAATAATTTGAATTTATTTACAACTAAAAAGGATGATTTTTTCATACAACAATTAGAAATATATTAATTTGAACAAGTCGGAAAGACTTATAATTATATATTAAATTTAAAATTTCACTTTGGCTTTCCGTAAGTTTGTGTACACCAATTAAATCAAAGTATCCTTTATACAATTTTCCTATCGCACAAAAAAAATGAATAGTGTATTTATTTTTTATTTACATACACTATTCATTTTTTATATTTACATTACAAGTTCATCTTCTAAATTTTTAATAAAATCATCTAAACTCTGTATTCCAATATCTCCATCTTCTCTCGAACGAACAGAAACACTATTACTTTCCACTTCTTTATCTCCCACAACTAACATATATGGTATTTTTTCTAACTGTGCTTCTCTTATTTTATATCCTATTTTTTCATTTCTATTATCTAATTCTACTCTTATTCCTTTTTCTTCTAATCTTGCTTTTACTTTCTCTCCATACTCATTTTGCTTATCACTTATTGGTAAGATCTTAACTTGTACTGGTGAAAGCCATACTGGAAATGCACCTTTTGTTTCTTCAATCAAAAATGCCATAAATCTATCAAATGTACCTAATATTGCTCTGTGAATTACAACAGGTCTATATTTTTCTCCATCTTCTCCTACATATTCAAGCTTAAATCTTTCTGGTAATAAGAAATCTAATTGACATGTAGAAACTGTAACATCATGACCAATTGCAGATTTTAATTGTACATCTAATTTTGGTCCATAAAATGCCGCTTCACCCTCTGCCTCATAAAATTCTATACCAAGTTCTTTTAATATTTCTCTTAACTGACTTTCTGCTTTTTCCCACATATCATCATCATCAAAATATTTTTCTTTATCATTTTTATCTCTTAAAGATAATCTAAATTCATAATCTTTAAATCCAAAATCTTCATATACTGATAATATTAATTTTACAACTCTTCCTACTTCTTCTTTTATTTGATCTGGTCTTACAAATAAATGAGCATCATTTTGACACATTTCTCTAACTCTTTCTAAACCACAAACCGCTCCACTATCTTCATATCTAAAATCATGTGCTAATTCTCCTATTCTTATAGGTAAATCTCTATATGAATGTAATTTATTTTTATAAATTAACATGTGATGTGGACAATTCATAGGTCTTAACACTAGTTCTTCATTCCCAATTTTCATAACAGGAAACATATCTTCTTTATAATGATCCCAATGTCCAGATACTTTATATAACTCTGAGTTTGCCATTGATGGAGTATATACATGCTTATATCCCATTTTTATTTCTTTATCCTGTATATATCTTTCAAGTAATCTTCTAATTGTTGCTCCATTTGGTAAATACATAGGAAGTCCTGAACCAACAAGTTCATGTGTCATAAATAAATCTAATGCTTTTCCAATTTTTCTATGATCTCTTTGTCTTGCCTCTTCCAATTTATTTAAATATTCTTCTAATTGACTTGCTTTTGGAAAAGATATTGCATAAATTCTTTGTAACATCTTATTTTTCTCACTACCTCTCCAATAAGCACCTGATGAAGATAATATTTTAACAACTTTTATTTTACCTGTACTCATTAAATGTGGTCCTGCACATAAATCTGTAAAATCCCCTTGTTTATAAAAACTTATTTCTTCTCCTTCTTCTAATTCTTCTATTAACTCTTTTTTATATGGTTGATCTTTCATTAAATCTAAAGCTTTTTCTCTTGGTAATGAAAATCTTTCTATTTCTATATTTTCCTTTATAATTTTTTTCATTTCATTTTCTATTTTTGCTTTATCCTCTTCTGTAAAAGGTTTTTCCACATCAAAATCATAATAGAATCCCTCATCAATTGCTGGCCCAATTGCAAATTTTACATCTGGAAATAATCTTTTTACAGCTTGTGCCATAATATGTGAAGTTGTATGCCAATATGCTTTTTTTCCATCTAAACTACTTTCAAAAGTATGGATAACTAAATTACAATCCCTTTCTATTTTATGTCTTAAATCATAAATACTTCCATCAATTTCTCCACAAGTTGCAACTCTTGCTAGACCTTCACTAATCATTTTTGCAACATCTAATATAGAAGCTCCATTTTCAACTTCTAAACTAGAACCATCTTTTAAAGTTACTTTTATCATGTAAATTCCTCCCTTTTATTTTTCATCAGAATGAAAAAAACACTCCAATGAATTTATTTATCCATAGGAGTGCTATATTTGCACGGTTCCATCCTATTATTATCTTAATTTATAAAGACTGTAACGTATCTTTAACACGTCTGACTTATTCATCAGCAATATAAAGAGTTAGTTTTCAAATATGTTTACTTAAGTTAGCTCTCAGCTAATAACTAACTCTCTCTTTAAGCAACCTCTATTTTACTCTTCTCTCATTATTTTATGGATATTATTTTAATTCTTTTTTTTATAAAAGTCAATATATAGTATTGCCAAATATACGAATTTATAGTAAAATTGTTTTACTTTAAATATTTGTAATGTTGAAGAGAGACTATATTAAATATCTTTTACATAGAGAGTTTATGGTTGGTGTAAATAAACTAAAAGAATTTAAGAATCTACTCTCTGAGTTTTTAGTGAAAACTAAACCGTTTGTATGGGTTATAATACTTTAGAGTATAATAAAAGGTGGTACCACGTTTAAAACGTCCTTTGCTAAACTAGCAACGGACGTTTTTTTAATTTATATAAAATGCAATTTTCTATAAATTAAAAATATAGATGCACAAAAAATCTTATACTCCTCTTGCTAGATTTTAAATTAATATAACAAATGTAAAAAGTCTAGCAAATCTATTCTTGTTATTATTAAAATTATTTTCGGAGGTGAAAAATGAATACTCTTGAAATAGGAAAATTATATAGACATTTTAAAGGAAATTTATACCTTGTTTTAGGAACAGCTTTTAACTCGGAAACTGAAGAAAAATATGTTATATATAAAGCTTTATATGGAGAATATAAAACATGGATAAGACCTGAAAAAATGTTTTTAGAAGAAATAGATTCTAATAGAAAAGATAATATTACAAAACAAAAATATAGATTTGAAAGGATTGATTTATAATGTTAGATATTAAATTTGTTAGAGAAAACCCTGATTTAGTTAAAGAAAATATTAAGAAAAAATTTCAGGATGAAAAAGTAAAATTAGTAGATGAAGTTATATCTCTTGATGTAGAATACAGAAAATTAAAAACTAAAGGTGATGAATTAAGAGCAGAAAGAAAAAAACTAAGTAATGAAATTGGTAATCTAATGCGTAATGGAAAAAAAGAAGATGCTGAAAATATTAAATCTAAAGTAAATGAGATAAACACACAACTTGAAAAAAATGAAGAATTAGAAGGAAAATATTCATCAGACATAAAAAATATAATGATGAGAATTCCAAATATAATGCATGAATCAGTTCCTATTGGAAAAGATGACTCTGAAAATGTAGAACTTCAAAAATTTGGAGAACCTCTTGTTCCAGAATATGAAATTCCTTTCCATGGAAAAATACTTGAAAATTTGGGAGGAATTGATTTAGATTCAGCACATAGAGTTGCAGGTAACGGTTTTTACTATCTTTTAGGTGATGTTGCAAGACTACACTCTGCTGTTTTAACTTATGCTAGAGATTTTATGATTAATAAAGGATTTACTTATTGTATTCCACCATATATGATTCGTTCTAGTGTTGTAACAGGAGTTATGAGTTTTGAAGAAATGGATGCAATGATGTATAAAATAGAAGGAGAAGATTTATATTTAATAGGCACTAGTGAACACTCTATGATTGGAAAATTTAAAGATCAAATCCTACAAGAAGATAAACTTCCATATACTATGACTTCTTACTCACCTTGTTTTAGAAAAGAAAAAGGTGCTCATGGATTAGAAGAACGTGGTATTTATCGTATACATCAATTTGAAAAACAAGAAATGATAGTTGTTTGTAAACCTGAAGATAGCTACAAATGGTATGATAAAATGTGGTCATATACAGTTGAACTATTCAGAAGTATGAATATTCCTGTACGTACTTTAGAATGTTGTAGTGGAGATTTAGCAGATTTAAAAGCTAAAAGTGTTGATGTTGAAGCATGGAGTCCAAGACAGAAAAAATATTTCGAAGTAGGAAGCTGTTCAAATCTTACAGATGCACAATCAAGAAGACTTGGAATTCGTATAAAGGGTAAAGATGGAAACTATTTTGCACATACTCTCAACAATACAGTTGTTGCACCACCTCGTATGCTAATTGCAATATTAGAAAATAATTATCAACCAGATGGAAGTGTAATAATTCCAGAAGTTTTAAGACCATATATGGGTGGACTTGAAAAAATAGAAAAAAAGAATTAAGGTGATATAATGATTACAATAAAAAATCCAAAATTTGAAATTTCAGCTACATCTCCAAAACAATACCCAAAAAATGATTTACCTGAAATAGTTCTTGTTGGAAAATCAAATGTTGGAAAATCTTCTTTTATAAACACAATAGTAAACAGAAAAAAACTTGCTAGAACTAGTAGTGAACCAGGAAAAACAAGACAATTAAATTTCTACAATATAGATAATTTATTTTACTTTGTCGACTTACCTGGATATGGTTATAGTAAAATGTCAAAAAAACAGCAAGAAACAGTTGCTAATTTTATTGAAGAATATCTTTCTAAAAGTAAAAAAATAAAATTAATCTTATTTTTAGTTGATATACGACATATGCCAACAAGTAATGATAAAATAATGTACAACTATTGTATTAATAGCAATCTTCCATTTATAGTTGTATGTAATAAAGCAGATAAAATTGCACCAACAAAAGTTAATGATAGTGTTGTAAATTTACAAAATGAGCTTAATCCATTAAAAGACATTTTATTTTTACCATTTTCATCTGAAAGAAAAATATATACTGAAAAGATTATAGAAAATATTTCAAAATTTATTTAGTATAAAATACTCAATCTTTAATATATATTATTAAATAAAGATTTTGCCCATGAATGAAAGAAGCTCATTAAATTATTTTACAAATTCTTAAATATCGTATTGAGCCGAAAAATTTATGAAATATTATTATTTCAAAATCTATAAACCATAATACAAAAAAATCTAATGATATAATTGTAGGGGCGAACATTGTTCGCCCGTTCTACAGAGCTATTTCTCAAAAATAGTACAAATTTAGCTATTTTATTTCCATAAAGTATTTTATTTTCAAGTATTTTATTGTATAATAGAAATGTATAAAATATTTTAGACATTTTTGTCGGTTAGGAGTTTTTATTATGCTTATGTGGCAATTTTGGTTAATAGTTGCTGGAGTTTTTCTTATTGCAGAAATTTTCACAACTGGTTTTCTTATTTTTTGGGTAGGAATTGGTGCATTATTTGCTATGCTAAGTAGCTTTGTTACAGATAATGTTATTATACAAACAACAGTATTCGTTATAGCATCTGCTCTATTCATATTACTAACAAGACCTCTTGTAAAAAAATATGTAGCAAAAGACCAAGATAATGTAGTAACAAACGCAAAAGCGATTATTGGTAAAACAGGTGTAGTAACTCAAAATATAAGTAAAATTGAAGGTGCTGGTTTAGTAAAAATAGGTGAAGAAGTATGGTCAGCAATATCAAATAGCTGTGATGAAATAAAAAAAGGTACTGAAATTAAAGTTTTAGATATTGAAGGTGTTAAACTAGTAGTTGACCCTATTGATATAAAATCAGAAACTGAACAAGTTAATTAAAAATACACAAAAAGGAGGATGTTTATATGTGGTTTTTAATAGTCTTACTTATCATCATTTTAGTAATTGCATTTAAATCAATTAAGGTTGTTAGACAAGCAGAAGTATACATAATAGAAAGATTAGGTAAATTTCATAAAATAGCAGATGCTGGTCTTACAATAATCATTCCATTTTTTGATCGTGTTAGATCTGTTGTTAGTTTAAAACAACAAACAATGGATATACCACCTCAAGGAGTTATTACAAAAGACAATGTTACAATTACAATAGATACAGTTGTATTTTATCAAATTACAGATCCAGCTAAAGCAGTATATGAAATTCAATCTTTGAAAAAAGGTATTGAATATTTAGCTATTACAACAATTCGTGATATTGTTGGTAAAATGGATTTAGATGAAACATTTAGTTCAAGAGATGCTATAAATCAAAAACTAAGAGTATTACTAGATGAAGCAACAGATAAATGGGGCTGTAGGGTTGATAGAGTTGAAATAAAAGATATTAACCCACCAGATGATATTAGAGATGCTATGGAAAAACAAATGAACGCAGAAAGAAATAAAAGAGCTTTAATTCTTCAAGCTGAAGCTGAAAGACAATCAGCAATTACTATTGCAGAAGGTAAAAAAGAAGCTGCAATACTAGAAGCTGAAGCTGATAAAGAAGCACAAATTAGAAGAGCTGCCGGTGAAGCTGCTGCAATTGAAAAAGTTGCTGCTGCTAAAGCAAAAGAAGTTCAAATGGTATATGATGCAATTAAGCAAGCAGATCCAGACGAAAAATTAGTGCAATTAAAATCTTTAGAGGCACTAGAAGAAGTTGCAAAAGGAGATGCAAACAAAGTATTTATCCCATTTGATGCTACAAGTGCTTTAGGTAGTTTAGGTGCACTTAGTGAAGTAGTAAAAGATTCAAAAAAAGATAAAAAAATAAAAGGTGAATAAAACACTAAAAAAATGAGATTCAGTTGAATCTCATTTTTTAGTGTTTTTATTTACTAATGTATTACATTAGTAAACATTTCTATATTCATTGTACTCCTTTTGGAGTTCAACAAATATATTATCCCATTGACGTCTTGCATAATCGCGACGCCATTCCTCAGATGCTGCCCAAGGATGTGTCTGATTATACATTTCGTGTCTGTATTCCGCAGAAACATCAATACCAACCATGTCCTTCAAATACATATCTAAAGGAATACGGCCTTCAGCGAAATCAGATGCGAATTTGATTTTGCTGTAATTGTTATATTTCATAACCACAATCGTATAATAGGGTTTCAATTCAATGTGATATCCATCTCCTTTAATAGTAGCATAATCTGAATATTTATTTGATAAATATTCGATTGCTTCGCTATCCGTGATGTAAGCACGGTCAAAATCCGAGATTTTGCCGTTACTTTCATTTCTTAGAATGAAATATACACATGGCATCACAGATATGCGCCATGTACAATCTTCTAGCTGGTGATAGCGTGCATAAGCAACGCTCTTCACCATCTCATCAACGAGAGATTTCTTGGCTGTAATACCAACAACCTCGTCGTTGTTTGGGAACATAGTAATCCACTCACCAGGACGATTGTCCCTGTCGTAGATATGGAAAAGTGCATCTTTACCATCCCTGTACAAATCTGTACTGGAACACCAGTAAAGTTGGTTCTGTTTTTCAGAACCGTCTGTAACGGTCATTACAGACACCTCATAAGCATCGTATAAGACCCTATGGTCTTTTATTTCATAAGCAAAACAACTGCTTACAAAATAAACAGCAAGAGCCAATGCCATTATTGTTGTCCGCATAATAATATTAATTTTTCTCATAATAAAACACTCCTATAAAAATATTTTCATATAAATATATTATAGCACAATATTATGTAAATGTCGATTAAACAAGATTGTTAACAGTAATAACGAATAAAATTATAACATAATAGATAAATCAAATATTATATAGTAATAATTCAAAATACTCCATCATTTTAACAATAAAAACTTATATATTCACTTTAAACTACTAATTAATATGCTAAAAACAAAAAAAGTGAATAATAAATAGTAAAACACTTAAACAAACAAGACATTATTCACTATTCATCATTCACTATTAACTATTCACCATTTGCGACCTTTGGTCGCAAATACATTAGTACATTCCGTCCATTCCTGCTCCAGCTCCTGCATCATGATGTCCACATCCTTTAGGCTCAGGTTTATTTGTAACAACACTTTCTGTTGTTAATACCATAGAAGCTACACTTGCTGCATTTTGTAAAGCAGAACGTGTTACCTTAGTTGGATCTACTATACCTTCTTTTTTCATATCTACATATTTTTCATTTAATGCATCAAATCCAACTCCAACAGGACTTTCTTTTACTTTATCTAATATTACAGAACCTTCTAATCCTGCATTTGTAGCAATTTGTTTAACTGGTTCTTCTAATGCTTTTAATATAATTTTAACACCTAATTTTTCATCTTCATCAACTTTATCTAATAATTTTTGAACTCTTGGTATTACATTAACATATGCTGTTCCTCCACCTGCAACGATACCTTCTTCAACAGCTGCTTTAGTTGCAGATAATGCATCCTCAATTCTTAATTTCTTTTCTTTCATTTCTACTTCAGTTGCAGCTCCTACACCTATTACAGCAACACCACCAGCTATTTTAGCTAATCTTTCTTGTAAATTTTCTTTATCATATTCACTTGTTGTCTCTTCAATTTGTTTTCTTATTTGAGCAACTCTTGCAGATATTTTAGATTTATCTCCACTACCATCTACTATTATAGTATTTTCTTTTTGAACTTTTATCTGTTTTGCTCTACCCAATTGCTCAATTGTTGTATCTTTTAATTCTAATCCTAAATCACTAGTAATTACTTCACCACCTGTTAATATTGCTATATCTTCTAGCATTTCTTTTCTTCTATCTCCATAACCAGGTGCTTTAACAGCAACTACATTTAATACACCTCTTAATTTATTTAATATTAATGTAGATAAAGCTTCACCTTCAATATCATCAGCAATTATTACTAGTTTTCCAGATTGTTGCATTAAACTTTCTAATAAAGGTAATATTTCTTGTATATTACTTATTTTCTTATCTGTTATTAATATATATGGATTATCTACTATAGCTTCCATTTTCTCTGTATCTGTTACCATATATGGAGAAATATAGCCTTTATCAAATTGCATACCTTCAACTACATTCAATTCTGTATTAGCAGTTTTAGACTCTTCTATAGTTATAACACCATCTTTTGAAACTTTTTCCATTGCTTCAGCAATTAAAGAACCAATTTCTTTATTATTTGCAGAAATACTTGCAACCCTTGCAATATCTTCTTTTCCATTTACTGTAGAACTAATTTCTTTTAATCCTTCAACAGCTTCATTAACAGCTTTATCCATACCTCTTTTAATTGCCATTGGATCTCCACCAGCAGCTACATTTTTTACACCTTCTCTTATTAAAGTTTGAGCTAACAATGTTGCTGTAGTTGTACCATCACCTGCAACATCATTTGTCTTAGTAGATACTTCTTTTACTAATCTTGCTCCAACATTTTCATATGGATCTTCTAACTCAATTTCTTTTGCTATTGTAACACCATCATTTGTTATTAATGGTGCACCAAAACTTTTATCTAATACAACATTTCTTCCTTTAGGTCCAATAGTTACTTTAACAGTATCAGCTAATTTATTAACACCTTCCAAAATAGATTTTCTTGCATCCTCACCGAATTTAATATCTTTTGCCATAATTAATCCCTCCTAAAAAATTTAACACTATTATTCAACAACTGCTAATATATCATTTTGTCTTACAATTAAATATTCTTCTCCTTCATATTTAACTTCTGTACCAGCATATTTATTAACTATAACATGCTCACCTTTTTTTATATTCATCTTAATTTCTTTTCCATCCACATTTCCACCAGGTCCTACTTCAATTACCTCTGCAACTTGTGGTTTTTCTTTTGAACCAGCAGATAAAATTATGCCACTCTTTGTAGTTTCCTCACTTTCAATCATTTTTATTAATACACGATCAGCTAATGGTTTTATCATATTTATTCCTCCTTTAAATTTTAGCACTCTTTTTCTTTGACTGCTAATAATTTATACCTTATTGAATAAAAAGTCAATACTATTTTTATAAAATTCACAATAAGTTCACAAAAAATGAGAATAGCTCTGTAGTTCGGGCGAACAATGCTTTCCCCTACATCTATTCTATTAGATTTTTATGTATTATTTTTTATAGAATTTGAAATAATAATATTGAATAAATTTTGAATGCGATTGGAGATGTTTATAGAATTTGTTATATAATTTAATGAGGAATGTTCATGGGCAAAATCTTTGATTTTGAGCCTGAATGAAAGAGGCTCATTAAATTATTTTACAAATTCTTAAATATCGTATTGAGCCGAAAAATTTATAAGATATTATTATATCAAATTCATATGCATTCTATTAGATTCCTTAATAATTTTTAAATATATTAATTTAATAATAAAAATGGATATAACTAAATTTGATTTAGTTATATCCATTTTTATTACAATAATTCTAATATAGCAACTTCTGCTGAATCTCCTCTTCTTGGACCAGCTTTAACTATACGTGTATATCCACCAACTCTATCTGCATATTTTGGTGCAATTACATTAAATAATTTAGACGGGATATCCACATTTTTTCCTTCAGAATCTTTAACTTTATTTAGATTTTTCATCATTTTTCTTCTTGCATTTAATCTTGAAGGTCTATCTTTTTGTCTTTTTTCAGTTGTTTCTGTTTTAACAACTTTTAAAAATTCATTACCATTTTTACTTTTTACTAATTCTGTAACTTTATTTCCATTACCATCTAATTTAGCTTTTACAACTTTAACATCTACCATATCATAATTATCTTTTTCTTTAACTGCTAAAGCTATTAAACTATCAGCAATTGCTTTTACTTCTTTAGCTCTTGCTTCAGTTGTAACAATTTTGCCATGTAAAAATAAATCTGTTGTTTGACATTTTAACATAGCTAATCTATGATCTGTTTTTCTGCCTAATTTTCTATTTTTAGCCAACTTATTCACACTCCTTTTTATAGTTATTCTTCTTCACTTGCAAAATCTAATTCCAATGAATGTAATTTATTTATTACTTCATCTAGTGATTTCTTACCTAGATTTCTTACTTTCATCATTTCAGCTTCTGATTTATTTGCTAAATCTTGAACTGTAGAAATTCCTGCTCTTTTTAAGCAATTATATGATCTAACTGATAATTCCAATTCTTCTATTGGCATTTCTAAGATTTTCTCTTTCTTAGATTCTTCTTTTTCTACCATTACTTTTGTATTTTTAGCAGTTTCTGATAAGTCTATAAATAATTCTAAATGACCAGTCATAACTTTTGCAGCTAAGCTTAAAGCTTCAAATGGTTTTAAACTACCATCTGTCCATACTTCAATAGTTAATTTATCATAATCAACCATTTGACCAACTCTTGTATTTTCAACTGAATAATTTACTTTTTTTACTGGAGTAAAAATTGAATCTATTGGAAGTACATTTAAAGCTTGATTTGTTTTTTTATTTTGTTCTGCAGTATTATAACCTCTTCCCTTATCTGTTGTAAGTTCTATTTGTAAATGTCCACCTTCTTCTACAGTTGCAATATGTAAATCTCCATTTAATATTTCTATTGTTCCATCTGTAATTATATCTTTAGCAGTAACTTCTCCTGGACCTTTAAAATCTATATGCATAACTTTTTCTTCATTTTCTTCAGATTTTAATCTTACACTTTTTAAATTTACTATTAATTCTGGAACATCTTCCACAACATTTGGAATTGTAGAAAATTCATGAAGAACACCTTCTATTTTTATACTAGTTATTGCAGTACCTGGAAGAGATGATAATAAGATTCTTCTTAAAGAATTTCCTATTGTCATTCCATATCCACGCTCTAATGGTTGACATTCAAATTTTGCATAATTATTATCCACATCAACTTTTACGCACTCTATATTTGGTTTTTCGAATTCAATCATTTTTTATCTCCTATTCTAGTAATAAAATATTACTAATTAAAATTCCTATATTTTATTTAGAATATAACTCAACAATTAAGTGTTCTTGAACTGGTATATCTATATCTTCTCTTGAAGCTAATCTTATAACTTTACCACTTAATTTTTCATTATCTTTTTCTAACCAAGCTGGAATTGGTCTTGAACTATTATTTTCAACATTCTCTTTTATTGTTTTATTATCTTTTCTAATTTCTCTAACTGATACTACATCTCCTGCTTTAACTAGATATGATGGTATATCCACTTTTTTACCATTAACTTCAAAATGACCATGGTTTACCAATTGTCTAGCTTGTGCTCTTGAAACACCAAATCCCAATCTATACACAACATTATCTAATCTACTCTCTAATATTTGTAATAATCTTTCACCTGTAACACCTTTTGTTACTGATGCCATTTCAAAATATTTTCTAAATTGTTTTTCTTGAACACCATAAAATGCTTTTGTTTTTTGTTTTTCTCTTAATTGAGTTCCGTATTCAGACATTTTTTTTCTTCTTTGTCCATGTTGTCCTGGAGCATAATTTCTTCTAGCAATACTACATTTATCTGTATAACATCTTGAACCTTTTAAGAACAATTTTTGTCCTTCTCTACGGCACACACGACATTGTTCATCTTTATATCTTGACATTTAAAAAATTACACCTCTTTCTAAAAATATATTATACTCTTCTTCTTTTTGGTGGTCTACAACCATTATGTGGAATAGGAGTTACATCTTTTATCATACTAATTTCTAGACCTGCTGTTTGTAAAGATCTTATAGCAGCTTCACGTCCAGAACCTGGTCCTTTTACATAAACCTCAACAGTTTTTAATCCATGTTCCATTGCAGCTTTAGCAGCTGTTTCTGCCGCTTGTCCTGCAGCAAATGGAGTACTTTTTCTTGAACCTTTAAATCCTAAACCTCCTGCACTTGCCCATGATATAACATTACCATTAACATCTGTAATTGATACTATTGTATTGTTAAAACTAGAATGAATATGTGCAGAACCTTTTTCGATGTTTTTTCTATCTCTTCTTCTTGTAATTGTTTTTTTTGCGCCTTTTATAGCCATTATAATATTTCCCTCCTTATACACAAGAATAAAATATGCTAAAAAACATATTTATCTTTCATTTATAAGTATTTAATTATTTTGTTTTACTTTTACTTACTAATTTTCTAGGTCCTTTTCTTGTTCTAGCATTAGTTTTTGTTCTTTGTCCTCTTACAGGTAAACCTTTTCTATGTCTTAATCCTCTATAACATCCTATTTCAGTAAGTCTTTTTATATTTAAAGCAACTTCTCTTCTTAAATCGCCTTCTACTTTATAATCTGCCATTGCTTTTCTTATATCGTTTACTTGTTCATCTGTTAAATCTTTTACCCTTGTATCTGGATTTACTCCAGCTTCTGATAATATTTTTTGAGAACTTGAAAGTCCAATTCCATATATATATGTTAATCCTATTTCAACTCTCTTTTCTCTAGGTAAATCTACTCCTGCTATACGAGCCATTCTTTTTAGCACCTCCAAAAAATTATTAATTATTACCCTTATATTTTAAATGAAATGTAAATTTATTTAAATTTAGTATTTTAAAACTCCAGGTATATATATAAACATATATTAGAATGTAAGAAAAACTTACACAGCCGCTACTAATCTATGTTAATATCACTATCCTTGTCTTTGTTTATGCTTTGGGTTTTCACAAATAACCCTTATAACACCTTTTCTTCTGATTACTTTGCATTTTTCACACATTTTTTTAACTGATGGTCTTACCTTCATTTTTACACCTCCTATATTTGAAAAGTGGAATTATTAATACTAAGCTTATTTATCTCTCCACACTATACGACCTCTTGAAAGATCATATGGTGAAAGCTCTAATTTTACTTTATCTCCTGGAAGAATTTTTATATAATTCATTCTTAATTTTCCAGATATGTGAGCTAGTACCTCATGACCATTATCTAATCTTACTTTAAAATTTGTATTAGGTAATGCCTCTATTACAGTACCTTCAATTTCAATAACATCTTCCTTAGCCAAAATTTTCCCCTCCTCAAAAAGAGTTTTTATACTTCTTACTAATTTAATATAGCTAGTATAGTATATAATAAAATTATACAATTGTCAATATTTCTGGCTCTTTTTCTGTAATCAAAATCGTATTTTCATAATGGGCTGACAAACTTCCATCTTCTGAAACAATTGTCCAACCATCTTCTAATTCCAATACATTAGGTTTTCCTTCTATTACCATAGGTTCAACAGCTAAAGTCATCCCTGGTTCCAATCGTACTCCTCTTCCTGCCTTTCCAAAGTTTGGAATTCCTGGTTCTTCATGCATATTTCTTCCAATTCCATGTCCTTGAAATTCCCTTAATACAGAATATCCATTTCTTCTTACAAATTCACCTATTGCATGAGAAACATCACCTATTCTATTACCTGGAACTGCATACTTAATTCCTTCAAAAAATGCTTGCTCAGTTATACTAACTAATCTTTCTGCTTGCTTTGAAGCTTTACCTACTATATACGTTCTTGCAGCATCTCCATGAAATCCATTTTTTCTTACAACTAAATCTATACTAACAATATCACCATCTTTTAAAATTATTTTTTTAGATGGTATTCCATGTATTACAACATCATTAACTGAAATACAAAGTGTTGAAGGAAAATTTGGTACTCCTTTTATTCCACTTGGATAGTTTTTCTGTGCTGGTATCCCTCCATTTTTTCTTATAAAATCCTCAGCTAATTTATCTAATTCCATTGTACTTATTCCAGGTCTTATAGCTTTTCTTATCTCTTCATGTGTCAAAAAAGTTAATTTACAAGCTTCTTTCATCAATTCAATTTCTCTTTTAGATTTTATATCAACCATAATATTTCCTTCTTTCTAAATTAATCCATATCCTCAATATGAATCATAGTTTGATGAACTATATCATCTATTGAAGTATCTTCTGCAGAATGCACATTCCACAATACTCCTCTTTTATTGTAATATTTTAATAGTGGTCTTGTATTTTCATCATATATTTTTAATCTATCTCTAACAGTTATCTCATTATCATCTGCTCTTTGAATTAAATTTTCACCACATTTATCGCATATACCATCTACTTTTGGTATCTTTCCATATTTTAAATTATATATCTCTCCACATCTAGAATTTGAGCATATTCGTCTATTTACAATTCTATCTATTATTAATTGATCTTCAACATCGATATTCATTGCAATATCTACTTTTAATTCCATATTTTTAAATAATTTATCTAAATGTTTTGCCTGCATTAATGTTCTTGGATATCCATCAAGAATAATTCCCTTTTCCAAATTATATTTAACAATTTTATCTTCAAATATTTGCATTGCTAATTTATCTGGTATTAATTTTCCACCATTTATACATTCTTTTATTTCTTCACCTAATTTAGTATTATCCTTTGTTAAAGCTCTAAACACATCTCCACTAGATAAATGCGTAATTCCAAGTTGTACTGCTAATCTCTTTCCTATTGTTCCTTTTCCAGCTCCTGGTGCACCAAGCATTATTATTATCAAATTTAAACAACTCCTTTTTTAATTTTTAATTAATAAAAACAAAAATTATAACATAACATTATTAAACTATTTTCTACTTTATAGAAAATTGCATTTCTTATTATTTGAAAAATTAACTTTTCCTTATAAATTAATAATAGCGACTAAAATAAGTCGCTTTTATTAATTTATTAATCTAAAAATCCCTTATAATGTCTCATTACTAATTGAGATTCTAGCTGTTGTACAACTTCTAAAGCAACACCAACAATAATAAGAATTGATGTACCACCAAACGCAATATTTAAATCTGTAAATCTAACTAGCATTGGTAATATGGCAACTAAAGCTAAAAATACTGCACCAAACCAAGTTAATTTAGTCATTATAGATTTTAAATATTCTGTAGTTGGTTTACCTGCTCTTATACCAGGTATGAATCCACCATTTTTCTTAATATTACTTGATACTTCTGCAGGGTTGAATGTAGCAAAAGTATAGAAAAATGTAAATCCAACAATTAATAACAAATATACAGCGGCATTTGCTATTGAATATCCTATAGGTATACCATTAGATGTAGATGTTGCTATTGAGAATTTATATACTCCAGCCCAAAAACCAGTTTGTGTTGCAATATCTGGTATAAAAATTTGTATAAACATTGCTGGAAATGTCATAAATGCTGATGCAAAGATTATTGGCATAACACCTGCCATTGCTAATTTTAATGGTATATGAGTACTTTGACCTCCATACATTTTTCTTCCAACAACTTTTTTAGAATACTGTACAGGTATTCTTCTTTCAGATTGTTGTACAAAAACAACTGCAGCAATTAAAATTATTGCTCCTATAATCAAACCTAATGCTGTAATAAGTCCTGTTGTACTAAATCCTGTTGCTGTAAATATTAATCCATATAAAGTTGTTACAAAAGATGGCAATCCAGCGATTATACCAACAAAAATCAACATAGATATACCGTTTCCAACACCTTTTGTAGTTATTTGTTCACCTAACCACATTAAAAGAGCTGTTCCAGCAACAAGTGAAAATACAAATAAAACTCCACTAAATACTCCTGGATCAATAAATACACCACTATCTTTATATGCAATATAAATACCAGCAGCTTCAACTGTTGCTAATATTATTGTAAGTATTTTTGTATACTTATTTACTTTTGCTTTTCCATCTTCTCCGTCCTTCTTTCATTAATTTTTCTAATGAAGGAACAATCATACCTAATAATTGAATTACTATTGACGCTGTGATATATGGGCTAATTGACATTGCAAATATTGAGAATCTAGAAAAAGCACCTCCTGAAATTATATCAATAAGACCTGTTATTCCATTAGCAGATGCTTGCATTTCTTCATTTAATGCAATAGTATCTACACCTGGTACCGTTATAAAACATCCTAATCTGAAAAACACTATTAAAAGTAAAACAAATAATAATTTTTTTCTAACATCTGGATTTTTTACAGCATTTACTATAGTCTTAAACATTAGATCACCTCTGTCTTTCCGCCAAGAGACTCTATTTTATCTTTTGCATTTTTAGTAAATCTATTAGCTTTTACATTTAATTTCTTTTCTAAATTTCCTGTAGCTAATACTACAATTCCATCATTTATTTTAGAAATAATACCTTCTTTTAATAAAGTTTCAGCAGTTACATCAGTTGCTTCTGATTTATTTAACATAGTTAATGTAACTTCTGTATATACTTTTGCATGGATATTTGTAAATCCTCTTTTTGGTAATCTTCTATATAATGGAGTTTGACCACCTTCAAATCCACGTCTTACTCCTCCTCCAGATCTTGCTTTTTGACCTTTATGTCCTTTACCAGAAGTTTTACCTAATCCAGAGCCTATACCACGACCAACTCTTTTTCTGTTTACTTTTTTAACTGCTGGTTTTAACTCACCTAAGTTCATTTATTTGCACCTCCTATTTAATAATAATATATATATTAAATTATTTCTTCTATTTTCTTTCCTCTTTTTTTAGCTACATCTTCTGCTGTCATCATATTTTGAAGAGCATTTAATGTTGCATATACAACATTTCTAGGATTGTTAGTACCTATAACTTTTGTTCTTATATCTCTATATCCAGCTAGTTCAAGAACTGGTCTTACACTTCCTCCTGCAATTAATCCAGTACCTTTTGCAGCAGGCTTTAAAAGAACACTTGCACTTCCAAATTTTCCAACATATTCATGAGGAATAGTTGTATTAACTATAGGAACTGATACTAAATTCTTTTTAGCTTCTTCTATTGCTTTTTTTATAGCATCAGGAACTTCAGATGCTTTACCATTTCCTACACCTACATTGCCTCTTTCGTCTCCAACTACTACTAAAGCACTAAATCTAAAAGTTCTACCACCTTTAACAACTTTAGCTACTCTATTAATAGCAACAACTTTCTCTTTTAATTCGAATGTATTTTCTTCCATACTTCTTTGTTATACCTCCTCTTTTAAAATTCTAATCCGCCATTTCTTGCAGCTTCTGCTAATTCTTTAACAACACCATGATATATATATCCGCCTCTATCAAATACTATTTTGTTTATCTTTTTTGCTTTTGCCCTTTTTGCTATTAATTCACCTAATTCTTTAGCAGCTTCTTTATTACTGTGTTTTACTTTTATTTCTTTATCTAGTGTAGAAGCACTAACTAATGTTTTTGCTACTGAATCATCTATTATTTGCACATATAGATTATTATTACTTCTATATACGCATAATCTAGGACATTCTGTTGTTCCAGAAATTTTAGTACGAACTCTTTTATGTCTTCTTTCTCTTTCTAATTTTCTATTAGTTTTTGATATCATCCAATTCACCCCTAACTATCAATTTACTTTATACGATTATTTTTTACCTGCTTTACCTTCTTTACGTCTAATAACTTCCTCAGCATATTTAATACCTTTACCTCTATATACTTCTGGAGGTCTCTTTGTTCTAATAACAGCTGCTGTTTGACCAACTAATTCTTTATCTATACCTTTTACTATTATTTGGTTTGGATTTGGAACCTCAAAAGTAATTCCAGCTGGTGCTTCAACTGTAACAGGATGTGAATATCCTAAATTTAATACTAGATTATTTCCTTCTTTTTTTGCTCTATATCCAACTCCATTTATTTCTAATTGTCTAGTATACTCATGTAAAGTACCAATTATCATATTATTAATTAATGTTCTTGTTAAACCATGTAAAGCTCTATTATTTGGTTCATCATCACATCTTGTTAATATGATACTATTGTTTTCTACTTTTAAAGATATATTTTTATGTACATCTCTTTCTAATGTTCCCTTTGGTCCTTTTACAGTAACATGATTATTTTCTATTTTAACATCTACACCTTCTGGAATAGTAATTGGTTTATTACCTATTCTTGACATTTTCTTAACTCCTTTCTTCTAAATATAAATTACCATACATATGCTAAAACTTCTCCGCCGATACCAGCTTTTCTAGCTTCTTTATCTGTCATAACACCTTTAGATGTTGATACTATTGCAACTCCTAAACCATTTAGAACTTTTGGTAATTCATCCTTTGAAGCATATATTCTTAATCCTGGTTTACTTATTCTTTTTAAACCAGCAATTACTCTATTACCTTTTTCATCATATTTCAAAGTTATTCTTATGATACCTTGCACATTATCATCTATTTCTTCAAATGATTTTATATAACCTTCTTTATATAATATATCTGCTATTGCTCTTTTCATATTTGATGCTGGTACATCTACAGTCTTAAACTTTGAACTATTTGCATTTCTTATTCTTGTTAACATATCTGCTATTGGATCAGTAATATTCACTATATTTGCCCTCCTTTTATATTCAATTCTTTATATTTTACCAACTTGCTTTTTTTACTCCTGGTATTTCTCCTTTATGTGCTAATTCTCTGAAACATATACGACAAATTCCAAATTTTCTTATATAAGCATGTGGTCTACCACAGATTTTACATCTATTATAATGTCTTGTTTTATATTTTGGTTCTCTTTGTTGCTTTACAATCATTGATTTTTTAGCCATCTTTTTTAATTCCTCCTTTTTAAGGTTTCTAATTTTATTTTTATTTCTTAAATGGCATACCTAAAAGAGTAAGTAACTCTTTTGCCTCTTCATCACTATGAGCTGTAGTAACAAATATTATATCCATTCCTCTTATTTTATCTATTTTATCATATTCTATTTCTGGGAATATTAATTGCTCTTTTACTCCCATTGAATAATTTCCTCTACCATCGAAAGAATTTACAGAAACTCCTCTAAAATCTCTTACTCTTGGAAGAGCAACATTGAATAATTTATATGCAAAATCATACATTTTTCCTCTTCTTAATGTAACTTTGCATCCTACATTTGCATCTTCTCTCAATTTAAATGCAGCAATTGATTTTTTAGCTTTTGTTATAACTGGTTTTTGTCCTGTTATAATACTTAAATCATTTATTGCATTATCTAAAGATTTTGGATTATCTCTTACATCTCCTAAACCTATATTTATAACTATTTTTTCTAATTTTGGTACCTGCATTACAGATTTATAATTAAATTTTTTCATCAAAGCTGGTACAATTTCTTTTTCATATTGTTCTTTTAATACTTCCATCAATTTGCCTCCTTTCTATTTTTTTATTTTAGCACCACATTTTTTACAAACACGTACTTTTTCGTCTTTTTCTATTTCATAACCTATTCTTGTAGGTTTATTACATTTTGGACATACAACACTTAATTTTGCAACATGAATTGGGCATTCAACACTTAGAATACCTCCTTCTTCGCCTTTTTTTCTAGGTTTTACATGTTTTTTTCTTACATTTATCCCTTTTACTATAACTTTTTCTGTTTTTGGAATAACTTGTAATACTTCACCTGTTTTTCCTTTGTCATTTCCATTTATAACTTGTACAGTATCTCCTTTTTTTATTTTCATTTCAGGATTCTCCTCCTTCTTCAATATTTTTTATTTTATAAAACCTCTGGAGCAAGAGAAAGAATTTTCATATAATTTTTTTCTCTTAATTCTCTAGCTACTGGTCCAAATATACGTGTACCTCTTGGATTTCCATCATCACGTATAATAACAGCTGCATTCTCGTCAAATTTTAAATAAGAACCATCTGATCTTCTTGTTCCTTTTTTTGTTCTAACAATAACAGCTTTTACAACTTCACCTTTTTTTACAACTCCTCCTGGTGTTGCATCTTTAACAGAAGCAATTATTAAATCACCAATTTGAGCATATTTTCTATGTGAACCACCTAAGCATCTAATACACATAATTTCTTTTGCACCTGTATTATCAGCTACTCTTAATCTTGATTGTTGTTGTACCATTTTGAAATATCCTCCTATCATATAAAATTTATTTTAATTGTGCTTTTTCTACTATTTCTACAATTCTCCATCTTTTATCTTTAGAAAGAGGTCTTGTTTCCATAACTTTTACTCTATCTCCAACTTTACAAGCATTTTCTTCATCATGTGCTTTTAATTTATATGTTCTTTTCATTATTTTACCATATATTTTATGCTTAACATTGGTTTGAACTGATACAACTACTGTTTTATCCATTTTGTCAGACACTACTGTACCAATCATTACTTTACGAAGTTTTCTTTCTGACATTATATATACTCCTTTCAAAATTATTTATTTGATTCTTCTATTTCTCTTTCTCTTAAAATTGTTTTTACTCTTGCAATATCTTTTTTAACTTGCTTAATTCTCATTGGATTATCTAATCCATTTGTAGCTAAACTAAATCTTAATTTAAACAATTCTGATTTTAATTCTGATACCTCTTTTTCTAAATCAGGTGAAGACATTTCTCTTATTTTATTTATCTTCATCATTATCACCACCATTATTTTCAATTTCTTTACTTAGGAATTTACATTTTACAGGTAGTTTGTGCATTGCTAATCTAAGTGCTTCTCTTGCAGTTTCTTCTGGTACTCCTGCTATTTCAAACATAACTCTTCCTGGTTTAACAACAGCTACCCAATATTCTGGGGCACCTTTACCTTTACCCATACGAGTTTCTGCTGGTTTTTTAGTAATAGGCTTATCTGGAAATATTTTTATCCAAACTTTTCCACCTCTTTTTATAAAACGAGTCATAGCAACACGGGCAGACTCTATTTGATTAGAAGTAATAAATCCTGCCTCTAACGCTTGTAAACCATATTCTCCTTCTGAAACAGTATTTCCTCTAAGAGCTTTTCCTCTTACTCTACCTTTTTGCATTTTTCTATACTTACTTCTTTTTGGCATTATTGGCATTATACTTCTCCTCCTTTCTCAGTAATCTTTTTACCACCAAGAACTTCTCCTTTATATATCCATACTTTAACACCGATTTTTCCATATGTTGTATTTGCTTCAGCAAAACCATAATCTATATCTGCTCTTAATGTTTGTAATGGTATTGTACCTTCTTTATAGAATTCTGTTCTTGCCATATCAGCTCCACCTAATCTTCCTGAAACTGATGTTTTAATTCCTAGTGCACCTGATTTCATTGTTTTTTGCATTGATTGTTTCATTGCTCTTCTAAAAGATATTCTCTTTTCTAATTGTAATGCTATATTTTCAGCAACTAATTGTGCATCTAAATCAATGTTTTTAACTTCAACAATATTTAAATTTACATCTTTATTTATCATTTTTTGTAATTCGTTTTTTAATCCTTCAGCTAAGTTTCCACCTTTACCAATTACTAATCCTGGTTTTGCTGTGTAAACATTAACTCTAACGAATTTTGCTGTTCTTTCTATTTCTATTTTTGATATTCCACTTGCATATAATTTCTTTTTAAGTAGTTGACGAATTTTATAATCTTCGATTAAGTAATCACTAAAATTTTTAGAATCTGCATACCATTTAGAATCCCAATCTTTGATTATACCAACTCTTAATCCATGTGGATGCATTTTTTGTCCCATGCTAAATGTTCCCCCTTACTTTTAATTATCTCTTTCTCTTAATTTTATTGTTATATGACTTGTTCTTTTTCTTATTCTTACTGCAGAACCTTTTGCAGCAGGTCTTATTCTCTTTAGTGTTGGACCTTGATTTGCAAATATTTCAGCAACATATAATTTATTTGTATTCATATTATGATTGTTTTCAGCATTTGCTATAGCTGATTTTAATAACTTTTCTATAATTTCAGAAGATGCCTTAGGTGTAAACTTAACTATTGATAAAGCTTCATTAACATCTTTTCCTCTTATTAAATCTGCAACAATTTTTACTTTTCTACTAGAAATTCTAGCATAATTTAATACAGCTTTTGCTTCTAAATTGTTTTCATTAACTTCTTGCACTTAATTTCCCTCCTCGCTTTATAGTTTTATTATTTAACTTTAGTTGTTTTTTCTCCTACATGACCTTTGAAAGTTCTTGTTGGAGCAAATTCACCTAATTTATGACCGATCATTTCTTCAGAAATGTATATAGGCACATGTTTTCTTCCATCATGAACAGCTATTGTATGTCCAACCATTTGTGGATATATTGTAGATGCTCTTGACCATGTTTTTAAAACTTCTTTTTGTCCAGTTTCATTCATAGCTTCAATTCTTTTTAAAAGCTCTGGTGCAACAAAAGGTTTCTTCTTACTTGATCTTGACATTATTTAATTTCCTCCTTCTTATTATTTTCTTCTCTTAACAATAAACTTATTAGATTGCTTATTCTTCTTTCTAGTTTTATATCCAAGAGCTGGTTTACCCCAAGGAGTTAATGGTCCTGGTCTACCTACTGGTGCTTTTCCTTCACCACCACCATGTGGGTGATCAACAGGGTTCATAACAGATCCTCTTACAGTTGGTCTAATACCCATATGTCTTTTTCTACCAGCTTTTCCTAATTTAATATTTTCATAATCCGCATTTCCAACAGTTCCTATTGTTGCTCTGCATTTAGAAAATATTAATCTCATTTCTCCAGAAGGTAATCTAACATGAGCATATCTACCTTCTTTTGCCATTAATTGAGCTTCTTGACCAGCAGCTCTAACTAATTTTCCACCTTGACCTGGATTTAATTCTATATTGTGAATCATTGTTCCAACTGGTATATTTTCTATTGGTAAGCAATTACCAACTTTTATATCAGAATTCGCACCTGAAACTACTTTATCTCCATCTTTTAATCCTATTGGAGCTAAAATATAATTTCTTTCTCCATCTTCATATTCTATTAATGCTATATTTGCACTTCTATTTGGGTCATATTCTATACCTATTACATTTGCAAACATATCATCTTTTAAACGTTTAAAATCAATTATTCTGTATTTTTGTCTATTTCCACCACCCTGATGTCTAACAGTAATTCTACCATATGAGTTTCTTCCTGATTTTTTCTTTTTCTTAGCTAAAAGCTTTTTTTCAGGAGTTTTCTTTGTTATCTCTTCGAAAGTAGAACCTGACATATTTCTTGTTGAAGGTGTAATTGGTCTATAATGTTTAATTCCCATTTTATATTTCTCTCCTTTATATTTATTTTCCTAGTTATATCTAGATAATTTTATTTTTTATACTCCAGTGAATTCATCAATTCCATCTTTATATTTATTAGATACTTTTACTTCTTTACCACCTTTTGCAAGATATTTTGTGTCTTGTGGATTTGTATCAATAAATACAATTGCTTTTTTCCAACTAGCTGTCATACCTTGATGATATCCAACTCTTTTTTTCTTTCCTTGTACATTTATTGTATTTACTTTTTTTACTTTAACATTAAATAATTTTTCAACTGCATCAGCAATTTGAATTTTTGTAGCTTTTTTTGCTACTTTGAAGGTATACTTTCCTTCTTGTAATAACATATTACTTTTTTCGTTAATAATAGGTTTTATTATTATATCTTCTGGTCTCATTATGCGTACACCTCCTCTATTTTCTTAACTGTATCTTCAGTTAAAACTAATTTATTATATTTTAATAAATCGTATACATTAATTGTGTTTATTAAAGATGTTTTAACACCTTGAATATTTCTTGCTGATCTTTGAACAATTTCATTTTTTTCTGGTAAAACTATTAAAGCTTTTCCTTCAACTTTTAAGCCATTTAATGCATTTACCATGTTTTTAGTTTTTATTTCATTAAATCCAAACTTGTCAACTACAACTAATTGATTTTCTGAAACTTTAGAACTTAATATAGATTTTATTGCTAATCTTTTCTCTTTTTTATTTACTCTATACTTATATGATCTAGGTTTTGGTCCTAAAGCAATACCACCTTTTATCCATTGTGGTGCTCTTATACTTCCTTGTCTTGCTCTACCTGTTCCTTTTTGTCTCCATGGCTTTCTACCTCCGCCTCTAACTTCTGCTCTTGTTTTTGTACTTTGAGTTCCTTGTCTTTGATTAGCTAAATAATTTACTAGAACTGTATGTACTATTTTTTCATTTGGTTCTATTCCAAATATCTCTTCTTTTAATTCTAAAGTTTTTACTTTTTTGCCTGTTATATCATATACATCTACTGTAGGCATTTTTTTTCCTCCTTTCTAACTCCTATTTAGCAGCTTTCACTGCATTTTTTATTTTTAATATACTACCTTTATTTCCTGGTACACTACCTTTTACTAAAATAACATCTTTATCCAAATCTACTTTAACAACTTCTAGATTTTGAATTGTTATTAAATCTACACCCATATGTCCAGGTAATTTTTTACCTTTGAAAACTCTTCCTGGAGTTGATGTTGGTCCCATTGAACCTGGTCTTCTATGATACATAGAACCATGTCCCATTGGTCCTCTATTTTGTCCATGACGTTTTATAACACCTTGAAAACCTTTTCCTTTAGATATTCCTTGAATATCAACTTTTTCACCTGCTACAAAAACATCAGCTTTTACTTCACTACCTACTTTTATATCTTCAACAGAATCCATTCTAAACTCTCTTAAGTGTTTTTTTGGTTCTGATTTTATCTTTTTAAATGCTCCTAGTTCTGGTTTATTTAATTTTCTTTCCTTAACATCACCATATCCTAGTTTAACCGCATTGTATCCATCTTTCTCTATTGTTTTCACTTGTACTACAGTACATGGTCCAGCCTGTATTACTGTTACAGGAATAACATTACCTTTTTCATCAAAAATTTGTGTCATTCCTACCTTTTTACCTATAATTGCTTTATTCATTTCTTATCCTCCTAACTATTGGCTGACATTTAAATCAGCTTGGTTTTTAATTTTAATTATAGATTTTATAATTTTATTTCTATATCAACACCAGCTGGTAAATCTAATTTCATTAGATTATCTACAGTTTTTTGTGTTGGATAAAGGATATCTATAACTCTTTTATGTGTTCTCATCTCAAATTGCTCTCTTGAATCTTTATCTTTGTGAGGTGAACGCAAAATTGTTATAACTTCCTTTTTTGTTGGAAGTGGAATTGGTCCAGATACTTTTGCACCTGTTTTTTTAGCAGTATCTACTATCTTTTCAGCAGACTGATCTAAAACAACATAATCATATCCTTTTAATCTAATTCTTATTTTGTCACTTCCTACTAAATTGTTTGATGTTGCCATTAATTTCCCTCCTTAAATTAATTTCCGGCAAGTTTTCAACGCACCCTGGTGTTTTATAATCACCAACTTATACACCTAAGCTGTAATAAACTTAGGCTAATCGATGCTTCTATCAAACTTTCGCCCGGTCTAAGCCAAGACATACTCCACAGAAGTTCCCTCCGTTAAACGTAGCTACATTCTGCTTCATCGCAAATCCATACGCTTGAATATTATACTATCTTTTACCATGTATGTCAATAAAAACTAAAGAAAAAAATATTTAATAATTCCATCAGTGTTAATATTCACAGCTAATATAATAAGATAAAGAATTTGATATAATAATATTTTATAAATTTTCCTACTGGATAATTTTAATAATTTTTTAAACAAATAGAGAAGTACCAAAAGGATATATATAATAATTTAGGAGTCAAAAGCATTTAGGAATACCCCATCTATCATTTTGACGATAAATTATTATATATATCCTTTTGGTACAGTTTATTTTTAATGTGAATTTTTATTTAAAACTATTTTTTCTATATTATTGTTTATAGATTATGAACAGTATCGCATATTAAATATTTTTTATATTTCTCTTTTTAAATATAATATATGTAGGAATTATCATTAACAACAAATAAATTATTGAAACAATTATAGAAAATCCTAATGACATTCCTTCCATACTAGCCAATCCACCAAATAAGTAAGGACTTAAATCCCAATTCATTGTAACAAAATACTTCATAATTTCTACATTATATTGTATTGCTAACATATTAATTATATTTGGTGACATATATCCTAAAAGAGTTATTGTAATTGCTAATGCACTATTTGTAAATATTGTACTCAATGCAAACGCTAAAGTTAACAATAATATAAGCATCGGTAATTGTGTTAATATTTGTATTATTAAATATGTAAATATATTAAGTTCAACTAATTGATTAGTGTTAAAATCATATTGAATAACTGGTATAGATAAACTATTTAATCCAAATATTACTCCTCCTACAATCAACTGCATTAATATAAATGTTATTAAAGAAATTCCTAAAATTATTAAAGTTGTTATATATTTTGATATTAATATTTTTAATCTACTATATGGTTTTACTAATAATAATTTTACTGTTCCTTTATTAAACTCTTCACTAACTATTGTACCTGCTATCATAACAATAACAACTATAATAAAAATACCATATTCGTTAAAGAAATTTTCTAGCATACCTTTAGTATCAGTACTATATAAATCCACATTATTTTCTATTATATATCTACTTATTTCTTTATTTTCTAATGACTCATTATATGCTAATTTCTCTTGATAACTCATTTCTTCTGAATTATTTTGTAACTCTATAATATTTTTTGAACTATTTTCATAATCTCTTAAAGCACTATTTAAATAATCTGAGCCATATTTAATTTCTTTATTAATTCTATATTCTGCTACTTCTTTGTCTATTCTGGCACACTCTATTGCAATATCTATATCTCTTAAAACTTTTTTGTCATCTGTAATACTTTTTTCTTCCTCTAACTCATCTAGTTGTTTTTCCGCCTGTTCTAACTCTAAATTAGCAAAGTATTTCCAATCATCATTATCTAATTTTTCAATTATTTTATTTATTTGATTTTCAATTTCCTTAACTTTATTCTCATCTTTTTCAATTCCGTAAGTATATGTATTTTTTTCATTTATTAATGAATATACATTTTCTTGTATAAATTTACATTGCCAAGATGTATTATCATACTTATTTATTAACTCATATGTATCTAAATCTGTTTTTAATTCTATATATAACCCTGTATCAGAAGATTTATTTGGATCTAGCTGACTCAATTCCTTTTTCACATACTCATTTATATAATTTTCACTATAATAATTATATCCACTATAAGAATCAGAATTATATTTAGCAATACAATTTATAAGAATTGTATAAGCTAGTACTATAAGCATAATTATATAAATCGATTTCTTTTTAAAAATTTTTATTAATTCATTTTTTATTAAACTACTCAATTATATTACCTCCTGTCATTTCGAAAAATGCATCTTCTAATGTCTGTTCTTCTTGTTTTATAGTGTATATCTTAACATTATTTTGAACTAATTTTTCTACTAAACTAGGAACATTTTCTTTTGTTAAATCAATCTTAAAATGCTTTTTATCTAATATATTAGCATTACTAAATAATTTTTTTATATTTTCAGTAGTATCAATTTCTATAATATATTGTTTATTCTCATGCATATTTTTAATTTCATCAATACTACTAGTTTTAATAATCTCACCATTTTTAATTATACAAACTTTATTGCATAAATTATCTAATTCAGCTAAATTATGGCTAGACACCAAAATTCCCATTTTTTTATTATTAGCTAAATCAATTAATAAATCTCTCATCTCTTTTATACCTTCAGGATCTAGACCGTTTGTTGGTTCATCTAAAATTAATAAATTAGGTTTGTGTAAAATTGCTTGAGCAATTCCCAATCTTTGTCTCATACCTAAAGAATATTTAGAAACTTTATCGTTTATTCTATTTTCTAATTTCACTAATTTAACAACTTCATCAATTCTTTTTTCGTCCACACCTTTATAAAGATTTGATACTAATTTCAAATTATCATATCCAGATAAATACATATATAAATCTGGATTTTCTACAATTGCTCCTACTCTTTCAATAGCCTTTGTAAAATGCTTTTCTACATCATATCCGTTTATTTTCACACTTCCTTGTGTAATACTTTGTAAACCTAAAATTAACTTAATTGTCGTAGTTTTGCCAGCTCCGATTTGGGCCTATAAAACCTAATATATCACCTTCATTTATTTCAAATGATACATTTTTTAATATTTGTTTTTTACCAAAACTTTTATTTATACTTTCGCACCTTAATACATTATTTCGCATATTTTCCCCTCCTTGCTTTATATTTTATCATAGATATATTAAATATATTATTTATATTTTCTTAATGTTTTATGAAAAATATATTAACAAAAATAGGAAGTCAATATGTCTTTATGGGACAAATATAGCTTTGCTAGATCTTTTTCTAATTTTTAATATTTGTTACATTAATTTAAGGCATAGCAAGAAGAGTATAAGATTTGTCGACGCCAAAAATTACAAAACAATTTTTCTTTTTATCTATTTTTTTACTTTATATTTAACTAAACTTCATCATTTTGTTTTTTTCCTTGTTGTTGCAGTTCAAATATTGCTTTTTGACTTTCAATTTCAGCCTTTAATTCTTCTTCTGTTGGTAAATATAATTTATATTTACTAGCAAATAGTTGTTCGTTTCCTTTTAGGATAGAATATTTTGCTATATCTGCATCTGTTTCTGAACATAGTAAAATTCCTATTGTTGGATTGTCTTCTTTTGATTTTTTCAACTCATCATACATTCTAACATACATATCCATTTGTCCAACATCTTGATGAGTTATTTTTTTAGTTTTTAAATCAATTAACACAAAGCATTTTAATATGTAATTGTAAAATACTAAATCTATAAAGTAATCTTCTTTTTCTGTATGAATATGTTGTTGTCTTGCAACAAATGCATAACCTTTACCGTAGTTCCATTAAAAATTTTTGTAAATTATTTATTATACTAGTTTCTAATTCTGTTTCTGTAAAAGTACTATCCAATGAATATCCTAAAAATTCTGCTATTACAGGATTCTTAACAAATTCTAATTTGTTCATTAAATAATTTTCTTTGTTGTTTTCTTCCATTTCCTTAATTACTGATTCTTTAGCTTGTGACTTTAACAATCTATAATAGTACTGTGTATCAATATTTCTTTGTAATGTTCTTGTACTCCACATTTGTTCTAAAGCTTCTTTTTCATACCAATCTCTTGCTTTCTTATCAAAAACTTGTAATAGAGTTCTATAATGAGTCCAGGATAGCAAATTTCCAGATTGTCGACTCAGTGCGTCGACAATTTGTGGAAAATTTTTATAAAAACTTAAAAATCTATACAAATTACTTCTATCAAATCCTTTTCCATACTGTTTTGTTAATTCTTTAGATAGTTTTTTTATTATTTCTAATCCATAATCTGCTCTATTATTTCCTTTTAATTCTTCTTTGGCAATTCTATATCCAATTAGCCAATTTCTTTCTACTAGAGTGAAATTTACAGACTTATAAGCATAATCTCTTGCTGATTCAATAATAGAACATATATCTTCTAATATATTATCTGTATTTTGATATTTAATAATCATTGAATTATTGTTTATTTTTTCTAAACTCATATTTACCTACTTTCTAT
>CALXAP010000015.1 GCA_944386325.1 uncultured Clostridia bacterium | reverse complement strand
TTAACATATTCCATATGCTTTTTCTAGTTTTTAAATATTTACATAAATTGACTTTTCGCTAGAAATTTGGTACAATAAAAATATACGGATTTATTTTTATTTAAGGCACAAATGTGTCTAAGAACAAAAGAGAAAGGGTGTCAACAATGACAAACAATGAAAAAAGCAGAAGAAAATTCTTAGAAAAGTATCAGGCAGAAATGTCTCAAGATGGAACTCCTCGGTATTATAAAAACGAGAGTCCAGAAGAGAATAAGAAGAAAGGAGGGTATAATTATCAGAGCCTGCTGGTATTATTACTAGTGGGAGCAATCATATTTGGTTTGCCTGGATTGGTAGCGGGCTATCATTTAGGTCAAGCGGATATGAAAGATAAACTTGTTCAAAAAGTTGAGCAGACAGAGCAGGTGGCTCAACAAAAAGAACAAGTTGCAGAACAGAAACAGAAGGATGCTGCTGACAAAGATGCTAGAAATAGCATTTTGCTTGCTACTTTAGCTCAGCAAGACGAGGAAATATTTAAGCTGAAGCAATACCAGTTTATTGCTGAGGCTAAAAATAATCCTCAGATCGTAATATACTTCAATGCAAAAGATTCATTGAAGTATGCAGAAAAAATTTTCAAAGATCATGGTTTCAACACCAAAGTCTTTGAACAAGAGCAGGTTGCAGAATATATACAGGATTTGCAGACTACTGCAAATTCAAATACAACAACTCGTAAATCTGCGGCAGATATAAAATCTGCTAAGTTTGCTTTAGTTATTTCTAGCGGTGATTTAACTCAAGTAGACTTAAATCAAAATGTAAAGGAGTGCTTGCTCGTTGAGTAAGTATATCCAAAAGAAAGAAATGGATTTTATATCCATTTCTTTCTTTTGGAATATTATAAAAGATAATATGGACTAAGCTACTTTTATTCCTGTATCTATTATTTCTTGAATAAATGGTGTATCTGCATTTTTATAATCTTCAATTCTAATTAAATGTGGCTCTATTCTTGTGTCTATATCTCTTCTTAATCTCATCAAATTTAATTCTTCATCAAATATATCATTTTTAATATCATTGGTGATAATTGCAATATCAATATCACTATCATCATTTTCTGTTCCTTTTGCATAAGAACCAAATAAAATAATTGCTTCTATTTTATAGTATTTACTAATTTTCTCAATATATTTTTTTATTGATTCCATTATTTTTCTATCAATAGATTTTTTAACCATATTATTACCTCCTCAATATTTTTTTAGCTATTATAACAAGAAATTTCAATAAAAACAATCTTAACTCGACTTTACAAAATATCCAAAATATAGTAAAATATTAGTGCAATTATAGAATATGACTATATTTTATGAGCTATAAAAATAAAATAAGAGGTACATCTATGGAAAACTTAAAAATAAAAGAACTTACAAAAGAAAATGAAGAAAAGTACTTAGATAAAGTTGTAGAACTAGAAAAAATTGTACTAGAATCTATGGAAAGGGAAGGAAAAATAGGACAATTATTTATTACTGGAAAAGAAGATATATCTGAATATGTACATTCAAAACAAAACACAGTAATGATAGCAGTAGATAAAAATGAAAATGTTCAATCTGCAACTTATATTACACAAGGACAAAAGGCTTTTACATATAATGATATTACAAAATATTTTAAATATGGGGAGGATTATAAAAAATATGTAAAATCATTATATGATAATGAAAACGATTATAAGAAAGATATGCTTGAAACATACAAAGTAAAATTAAAAGCATATAAATATGCTAAAGAAAAGATATTAAAAGAACATCCAGAGTTTTCAGATGACATATTGAAATTCTTAGAACATGAACTAAAAGAAAAAAACAATCATTTTCATGAAAAGAGTATACTTAGGGAAAATTTAAACAAATATATGTCAGAATATATAGAAAGTATACAAGAAACAAATATAAAAGATAAATATGAAAAATTTTATTGGACAAATGCAAAAGATTTAGCAAAAGAATTTGGAAAAACAATAGATATAAACAAAATAAAAAATGTAGATATTAAAGAATATGAAAATTCTATGAAATTACAAGAGGAAAATGAATATAATAAAATATTAAAAAATTCAGAAATACTAATTCATGAAAAACCAGAATTTGAAGTACAAAAATACTATAATGCAAATACACAAAATGCAGTAGAAATAGATACATATATTACAAATCCAAATGCAAGGCATGCAGGACTTGCAAGAATTTTAGTATATGAAGGAATAAAAAAACAAATAAATAAACATTTTGAAAATAAAGAAAATAAAGAAATATACTTATGTTCTACATTACATAGAGAAAATTTATCTTCAAAATACGTATCTGAATTTTTTGGACTAAAAGATAATTTATATGTAAAAAGAAGAGATGGAAGAGATAGACAAGTACATATATGTAAAATAGAAAAAGAAAATGTAAAAAAATATTTAAATGAAATGCAAGATAAGTTAATCGTACTATATAATTATAATCCAGAAAATAAAAAACTTTCACAAAAAAGAAAAGAATATATAATAAACAAACAGATAGAATATGAAAAAGATGAATTAAATAAAATACAAGGATTTTCAAAAAATAAAAATAATAAATACTTTGGAAATATTAAAGATACAGAAAGTAAAATGAGAAAAATAAATAGATTAAATAAGATGTTAGAAGATATAAAAAATAAAGAGGAGTTGGAAAGATAAGTGGAAGAAAATAGTGGATATATATGGCCTATAGAGCCTAAATATAAAGTGGCAGAGCATGATAAATATGGTATAAGAAAAAATCATTATGTATTATTTAAACAAAGAGCACATTCAGGTTTTGATATAACAGCAGATATTGGAACAAAAGTACATCCTATATCAGAAGGAGTAGTTTTACTTGCAGAATTTGATGGTACAACAACAGAAGGATATGATGCTTTTAATGATGGTTATGGAAATAAAGTAGAAATATTAAACGATGATGGAAGAAGAGTTGTATATGGACATTTAAGAGAATTCTATGTAAAACCAGGAGATAGAGTAACAAAAGAAACAATAATAGGAATAACAGGAACAAGTGGTGGATCAAGAGTACCACATCTACATTTAGAAATTCGAAAAAATAATACAGAAGAAACAGGACTTAAATATACTATAGATCCATTAGAATTATTACCAAAAATAGATTTGAAAAGTTTAAAAGAAGAATTTGAAGAAGAGCCATATGCTAGTTTATGGAGAATACTTGTTTCAGATAATCCATGGGGATTTACAAAAGAAGATATACCATATTCAGAAGATAAAAACATAATAAGATAAAAAAATCTCACTAAAAAGTGAGATTTTTTTAAATTAGTGTAGGGTATTATATAAAAATCAAATGTAATTTTTATGAAGTAACAATTCGTGGGGACCAGCAAGCTTACAGTCTGTTATAAGAAATATTTATATTATTTAGTATTGTTTTACAGACTGTGCGCTGCTGGGAGTTACAAATAAAAATTCACATTTGATTTTTATTAAAAGAATTTTATCTTATCTTATATTTCTTAAAGCCTCTATTCTAGCCTCAATTGGAGGGTGTGTTGAAAACCAATCTGTTTTTTTCTTCTTACCCTCTTTATTTTTAAATGGATTTGCAATATACATATGTGAAGTAGATTCATTTGCATATTGTAATTCATTTGTATCTTGACTTATTTTTTCAAGAGCAGAAATCAATCCTTGTGGATTTCTTGTAAATTCTACAGCAGTTGCATCTGCTAAAAATTCTCTTCTTCTTGAAACTGCAAGTTGAATTAATTTTGAAAATATAGGTGATAATACTAAAAGAACTAATCCAATAATCATAATTATAGGATTACTATTCCTATTATCTTCCTTTTCACCAACTCCCCAAAATAATGCTCTTGAACATAAATCTGCTAACATTACTACAAGTCCTACCATAACAGTAACAACAGCTGATAAACGTATATCATAATTTTTTATATGTGCAAGTTCGTGAGCTACAACTCCTTCAAGTTCATAATAATCTAATTTTTCTAAAAGTCCTGTTGTAACACAGATAACAGAATGTTTAGGATTTCTACCAGTTGCAAAAGCATTTTCTTGAGGAGAATCCATAACATATAGTTTTGGTTTATCTTCCATACCTGCTGCAACGATTAGAGAATCTAAAATATTAACTAACTTTTGATCTTCTTCAGGTGTCGCAGGTCTTGCATGATTCATAGATAAAATTATTTTATCTGAATTATAGTAAGATGCCCAAGCAGAGATTATTGAAAAAGCAAGAGCAATTATGATTGAATATGGTCCAAAATCAAAATAAGTACAAATATAATAAATAATTAAAGTAATTACTATTATAAATATAGATACAATTAGGCCTGTTTTCATTTTATTTTTCTTAATATCTTCAAACATACTTATACCTCTTACTTAAAAATAGACTAATTATTAAAATCTACTTTTATATTCTTTTTAATTTCTTCATTTTCTACTTCAAATAATTCTTTAGGTTTGAATTTAAACATAGATGCAATAATATTTGTTGGAACTGTTTCTAATTTTGTGTTATATATTGTTACACTGTCATTATAAAATTGTCTAGAAAAAGAAATTTTATTTTCAGTGTTTCTTAATTCTTCTTGTAATTCAGAAAAGTTTTGGCTAGCTTTTAAATCTGGGTAACCTTCTGCAACAGCCATAATACTTTTTAAAGATTCACTTAATTTATTATCTAGATTAGCTTTTTCTCCAACTGTAGTTGCATCTGTCCAAGAATTTCTTAATTCTGTAACTTTAGTTAAAACATCTCTTTCATGTTGCATATATCCCTTTACAGTTTCTATAAGATTTGGAATTAAATCAAATCTTCTTTGTAATTGTACATCAATTTGAGCCCAAGCATTTTCAACTTTTTGTCTTGCTTGAACCAAACCATTGTATAATGCTATAAGAACAACAACTAAAATTACAATAATTGCAATTATAATTAATGCTGTCATATTATTCCTCCTTATTAATTTTTTCAAATATTATAATAACATATTTTATTTAATTCTACAATAAATATGTGTACTTTTTGTGTTTTTTTAGTGACTATATGTTACTATTCATTGCTAAAAAAATAATATAAAGAATTTGATATAATAATATAAAATAAATTTTGAATGCGATTGGAGATGTTTATAGAATTTGTTATATAATTTAATTAGGAATGTTCATGGGCAAAATCTATGATTTTGAGCCTGAATGAAAGAGGTTCATTAAATTATTTTACAAATTCTTAAATATCGTATTGAGCCGAAAAATTTATTCAATATTATTATATCAAATTCGTATGCCGTGAATTGTAACAAAACTGCTAGATAATGGTTTTGTGAATATTGAAAAAAATTTCTATAAATGGTATAATTAAATAGGGATATTATATTTATATAGAAAGCGGTGAATTTATGGATAAAAGATATTATATATATTTAGCAATAGTTATTGTATGTATTATAGCTATTGGAATAGGTGTTTATGCACAAATATTTTATCCAAATTCTGAAAACGATACTTTAATGATAGGAAAAGACAATAGTGCTATAATACAAGCAAACGAAGCAGAAGAACAAGCAAAAAATAAATTTAATACAATGTTTACAAATACATTAGAATATACTACTCAAAATATAGCAAATAAAGCAGTAAGAAGATATTCAAATAAAGATTTAGTTTATACATCAAACCAATATATAAAAGAAGAAAGAGATAAATATGAACTAAATGTAAATGTTCCATATTTAAACATAGTAAGTGATAATGCAGATAAAATAAATATGCAAATAGAACAGCTTTATGTAAGCAAATTATCACAAATAGTTTCAGCACAGCAATTAGAATATACAATATATAACATAGATTATATTGCATATGTAAATTATAATGTAATTTCATTAGTAATAAAAGCAACTTTAAAAGAAGGAAATAATCCTCAAAGAGTTATAATTACAACATACAATTATAATACTGATAATGGAAATTTAGTTACATTAGATGAATTTTTAAATTTCAAACAAATTAATAAATCATCATTGCAAAATAAAATAAATAAAGAAATAGAAGAAAAAAGTAAAAATTCAGAAGATTTAAGTAATATTGGATATACAGTATATAAGAGAAATCCAGATGATAATATGTATAAATTAGAAAATACAACAACATATTTTTTAGCTAATAATGGATATATATACATAATATATCCATATGGTAATAATAATAATACAAGTGAATACGATTTAATAGTATGTTGATAAATCTTAGATTAATAAAAATAAAAACACAGACATCATCAAATGTCTGTGTTTTAAAATAAAAAGGGGATGTTTTTTATTTTAAATACCAATTTTAATTGGTTCGTATATATAATACAAATAAATTATGTTCATTTTGTGAATTTAATGTGATAAAAGCGAAAAAAATACATTTGATTTTTTTCGCTTTTATCACATTACTAAGGTTGTTCTGCTAAAGTTAAACTTAAATCCATTTCTTGACCATCTCTAATAATTTTTAAAGTAATAGTATCACCAATATTATGTTGGAATTTAATTTCATTTAATTCATCCATATTCTTAACATCTTTACCATCAATTTGAGTTATAACATCACCAATTTTAAATCCAGCTTTTTCAGCAGGAGAAAAACTCTCTACAGATACTACATATATACCTTCTGGTATATTGTAATATTTTGCTGTTTGCTCATCCACATCTCTACCTGTTAAACCAATATAAGGTCTCTTAACTTTATTATATTGTATTAATTGAGAATAAATATCTTTTACAGAATTAATAGGAATTGCAAATCCCATTCCCTCTACACCTGTTGCAGATAATTTTAATGTATTAATACCTATAACTTGACCCTTACTATTTACTAATGCACCACCACTATTACCAGAGTTAATAGCTGCATCTGTTTGAATATAAGTACCAGTTTTTCCATCTGAATCTGTAAGTTCTCTATTTACAGCGCTGATATTTCCACATGTTATACTACTTTGCATTCCAAGAGGATTACCAACAGCCATTGCAAAAGCACCAACCTGAACTGAATCTGAATCACCAAGTTCAGCAGGAGTTAAACCTGTTTTATCAATTTTAATTACAGCAATATCTGTTAATTCATCTTGACCTACTATAGTAGCAGGATATGCAGTTGAATCATTATATAAATATACATTTATTTGTGTAGCTTGTGTAATTTGGTAAAATGAATTATCTGAAGAAGTACTAACAACATGGTTATTTGTTAAAATATATCCATCTTCACTAATAATAATTCCTGAACCACTTGCTTCTGCAGAACCACTTTGACCAAATATAGAATTTACAGAATATTTTATTTCTATTCCTACTATAGAAGGTAGGACTTTATTTGCTACACCAATAGATGTATCTTCATAATTTGAAAGAGAAACTACATTTAAATTCTGATTTGCAGATGAACTACTATTTGTACCTGCATTAGTAGTTGTAGCTACCTCTGTTTTAAATAAATTATCTCGTATTTGTGGAACACAAAAGCATGTTCCAACAACTAAAACAGCACCAATAACACCTGATAGAAATGGAATTGCTACACTGTGACCAAAAGATGCATGACTTTTTTCTTCTTTATAAAAATTATCTACTTTTTTATAAGATTTATCATTATCACTCATTTTAAATAACCTCCTAATATTAATAATATAATATCCTAGAACAAATAAATAATACTATTTATTTGTGAAACTTTTGTGAAGGAAAAAGTAAAAATATATGTTTTTTGATAACTTATTATAGCATGTTTAAATTATAAATAAAAGAGGAAAAATTTTCTGCTAATAAAAAAATCATATTGCTTTTTTTAATATATATATATATAATAATAAAAACTATAAATTATGGAGGAAAACACATGTTGAATAAAAATGCAAAAGGAATAACATTAATAGCATTAGTAATCACAATAATAATTTTAGTAATAATTACAGGAGTATCTCTAAAAGTAGGGTCTGATTTATTTAGTAATGCAAACTTAAAAACATTAGATACAAACATGTTACTAATACAAGCAAGAGTAAAAGTTATATCTGAAAAAAATCGGTTTTGATGCAAATACACCTTTAAAAGGTACAAAAGTTGCAGATATAACAGGAGATGCAGATATAGATAAATTAAAAAATGAAGGAGTAATAAACGAATCAGATGCAAGTTATCAAAGTTATTATTTATGGAATCAAGATATATTAAATGAAGAAGGTCTAGATTCTATAAAACTAAAAGATAACGAAAAATATATAGTTAATTATGAATCAGAAGAAATAATATATTACCCAGGATATAAACATACAGATGATAAAACATATTATAAATTAAGCGATTTAGCAGTAATTCAGGAGGAAATGTAGTAAAATTGAAAGAAAAAGAAATACAAAGATTACATTTATTAAAAGAGTATGAAAAAAATATATATGAGCAAAATAATAATATAAAATACATATGTGGAATAGACGAAGCAGGCAGAGGACCTTTAGCAGGACCAGTTGTTGTTGGAGCAGTTATAATGCCAAAAGATTCTTTTATTGAAGGTATAAACGATTCTAAAAAAGTTTCAGAAAAGAAAAGAGAAAAATTGTATGAGCAAATTGTAAACGAGGCAATTGCTTATGGAATAGGTATTGTAGATCAACAACAAATAGATAACATAAATATATTAAATGCAACTAAATTAGCATTAACAAATGCAATTTCAGAAATGAAAATAAAACCAGATTTAGTATTAGTAGATGCTTTAGAACATATAAATACACTGCGGAATACCATATAAATCGGTAATAAAAGGAGATGCAAAAATATATAGTATATCAGCAGCTTCTATAATCGCAAAAGTTACAAGAGATAGGATAATGAGACAATGGGATGAAATATATCCACAATATGGATTTGCACAAAACAAAGGATATGGAACAAGTAAACATATTCAAGCAATAAAAGAATATGGAATATGCAATTTGCATAGAAAAAGTTTTGTTAAAAATTTTTAATATTTTAGGAGGTTAAAATGAATATACAAGAGATAATTGCTAAAAAAAGAGATTCTAAACAATTAGATAAAAACGAAATAGAATATTTTGTTAGAGAATATACAAATGGAGAGATAACAGATTATCATGCAGCAGCTTTAATTATGGCTATTTGTATAAATGGCATGACAGAAGAGGAAATTGCAAATTTAACAATATCTATGGCAAACTCAGGTGAGAAATTAGATTTATCAAAAATATCAGAAAATGTTGTAGACAAGCATAGTACAGGAGGAGTAGGAGATAAAATAACACTTATATTAATGCCAATAATTGCTTCAATAGGAATTCCTGTAGCAAAAATGTCTGGAAGAGGACTTGGAATTACAGGAGGAACAATAGATAAATTAAAATCAATACCAGGATATAATACAGATTTAAGTGTAAGCCAATTTATAGAAAATGTTCAAAATATAGGAATAAGTCTTATTGGGCAAACAGAAAATATCGTACCTGCAGATAAGAAGATATATGCTTTAAGAGATGCAATAGCATGTACAAAAAGTATACCACTAATTGCATCTAGTATAATGAGTAAGAAAATAGCCTCAGGTGCAAATAAAATAGTTTTAGATGTAACAGTTGGAAGCGGTGCTTTCATGAAAACAAAACAAGAAGCAGAAAGTTTAGCAAGATGTATGAATAAAATAGGAAAAATGGTAGATAAAGAAACAGTAAGTATAATAACAAATATGGATGAGCCTCTAGGATATGCTATAGGAAATAATTTAGAAGTAAAAGAAGCTATAGATTGTTTAAGAGGGCATATTCCAGAAGATGTTAAAGAGATAGTAGAAACAATGGGAGCATATATGATATATCTTTCAGGATATAATAAAAATATAAATGAAAATATAGAAATGGTAAGGGAAGCAATATATAGTAGAAAAGCATTTAATAAATTCTTAGAATTAGTAGAAAATCAAGGAGGAGATATTTCATATATAAAAGATCCAAGTAAATTTGAAAAATCAAAATTTGTAATTCCAATTTTATCAGAAGAGACAGGATATGTAAAAAGAATAGATGCAGAAATTGTAGGAAGTGTTTCAAGATATTTAGGTGCAGGAAGAGTAAACAAAGAAGATGATATAGATTATACAGCAGGTATTTTGTTAAACAAAAAAAGTGGAGATTATGTAGAAGTAGGAGAAGCATTAGCATATATAAATACAAATGATGAAGCTAAAACAAAGGGTGCTTTAATAAATTTAGTAAAAGCATTTGAAATTACAAATAGAAAAGTTTCTAAAAACAAAACAGTAATAGAAATATTAACAAAATAAATTAACTCATTAGAAGTAATACTAATGCTATCATCAAAAAAGAATCATCTGTACCTTCTTGATATAAGAAGAAAATTAAACAAAGCAAAAGAATATCATCAAAATATAATTTAATACCCATTATTTCAAATAATGGTTTATCATTAATAGAATCTTCAGTTCTAGTTTCCGTATGGGAACTAGTTTTTTTTTCTTGTTTTTCATCTGGAATTACTTCTTCTTTTTTATTATCAATAGGATTAATATTAGGTATTGTACGATAATAATTATTATAATATGAAGGATAATTTCTATAATAAGGATATCTATAAAAAGGTGGAAACATCATTTTTTAGCTTCACCACCAGACATGTTATTAAAAATATCTAAAACTTTAGTCATATTAAAAAGTTGAATATATTGTTCAACTTTACTTTTTCTACTTTCTTTTAAGTATGGCTTTAAAGATAAAAGTAAATTAGAACGAGGATCATCTCTAGTATTTACTTTATCAAGAACAGACTTTAATTTCATAATAGTTTCCATATCAATATTATTTGTAGAATTTGAACCAGTTTCAGAAGAATTTTCATTATTATTATTTTTAATCATATTCATAATATTATTAATTGTTTCTGGAGAAATTGAAGGATTTTCAGTTTGACCAGTTGAATTTGAAGCATTTTGTTGATTCTTAAACATATTCATTAAGTTATTAATCATATTCTCATCCATCTTAATCCTCCATCATTAAATATTTATATATTAATATATGCAGGTAATAGAAAAAATGTGATGAAAAAATTAAAAGATGTATTGAAAGATAATTAAATCATTAAAATATTTTACAATAAAAGCTAAATTATAATAATTTATTTAGCTTTTTAAAATGTTAAAAAATCAATAATATTAATTACCTCTATTCCATCAATCTGTTTATTTTTTACATTATCCATTGTTAATATAACTTTTTTATAATTGTCATGTATTGCTAATAATGATTTCTTTTCTCTTTCTTCTACTTTTTCATCCATAATACTTCTAGAAACTTGATAATAAACTCTTTCATTTGGTTTAATAGCAATAAAGTCTATTTCTATATCATTATATTTTCCTATATATACTTCATATCCTCTACGTAATAATTCAATATATATTAAATTTTCATAACTGCTTCCACTATCATAAGAAGACATCCCATCAATTATATTTTTTAAACCATTATCCACAAAATAATATTTTCCTTGTGTTTTTAATAATTGTTTACCCTTTAATTCATATCGTGGAACTCTATAAATTAAATATGCATTTTCTAACATTTTCAAATATGAATCTACAGTTTCATTTGTAATAGTACTACCATTTTTTCTCATAAATTCAGCAATAGCATTTGGTGTAGTTAAATTTCCTATCACAGAGGCCATATATTTTATTAAATTATCTAAAAAAACAACATCTTTTATTCTATTCCTATTAATAACATCTTTTTTAAGGACAACCTCTTTTAAATCATTCAAATAATTTATTATCAAAGATTCATTATCATTCATATTAACAAGCATAGGCATTCCACCATATTTTAAATACTTATCAAACTTTTCATATTTATCTTCATTATTTTTAAATGGATATTCGGATATAAACTCTCTAAAAGAGAATGGATATATTTTAACTGTAAGAACTCTTCCTGCAAGTAAAGTTGTTAACTCACTTGATAAAAGATATGCATTAGATCCTGTTATATATATATCTGAATTAATATCTACTAATATTGAATTAACCGCTTTTTCCCATTTAGAAACATTTTGTACTTCATCTAATAATATATATTTTTTATTGTTATTTTTAATTTTTCCTTTTATATATGAATATAAATCCCTATAATCTTTAATATCATACCATTTAGCACTTTCAAAATTCATATATATAATATCATCTTCTAAAATATTTTGAGATATTAAATAATCTTTATATTGTAATAATAATGTACTTTTTCCACTTCTTCTTACACCAGTTATTACTTTTATTAAATTTAAATCTTTTCCATCTATTAATTGGTTCAAATATTTTTCTCTTATTAACATAGAATACACCTCTAAATATATTATATATTTTTGCTAATTTAACTTAATATTATTATAATACCGTTACGGTATTTCCTCTGAATATAGTATATATTTTTATTAATACTTTGTCAACTTTTACGTCTAAAACCGTAAAAGTGTAATTTTATATATTTCTTACGTCTTTATTCTATGTAAAACATTAAAATCATATACTTATAAAATATAAGAATATTCAATAATAATTATTTTTAATACGTATAATACGTAATATAATATTATTGTTAGGGAAAATAATCATGAAATTACGAGAATTAGATAAAATGTTAATATGTAATAGTTGGTATCATTACATACATATTTAAGACAATCAAAAATCATTAATCAATCACCATTCATTATTCATTATTCATCGCAACCTCCGGTTGCAGCATAACCCTAACACAGCAAAATACAATATTTAACATATATAAATTGTAGAAAAACTGTAGGGGCGAACAGTGTTCGCCCGCACTACAAAGGCATTTCCCTAAAAAATGAACACATAATAACCCTAATCTTGCTACTAATACTAGCAGGAATAACAATAAGCTACATAACAGGAGGAGGGCTAATAGATAAAACACAAATTGCAATGAACGAATATGAAAATGCAGATAAAAAACAGCAAGATATAATAGATGAAATAAATGAAAAAAATAAAGAAGAAATAGACTTAGAACCAGTATATAGTGAAGAAGGAGCAGAAGACAATATAGCGCCATTAGATTTATTTGAATATGAAATAATAAATGATGGTTCAGTTGCGACAACATATATGGATAGATTGCCAAGTAAAACAGCAAGAATAACTGGTATTAAAAAAAATTATATAAATGGATATGAGGCAGAACAAGACAAAATAATAGATTCAAATTATAGAATAGAACATGAAAGAGTAAAAGATATATTAATCATACCATATCAAGTTAGATTAAATAAAGATGGACAATTAGTTGAAAACGGAGATACAACGCAAGATTCTGAGTTGTATAAAATAACTGAAGTTAAATTATCAATATATGGATCATCAGAAAAAGGCGGAGGATATAAAAATTTTCCAACTATAAGAAAAATAATATATCCTAATACAGTTGAAAGAATATTGTATTCGGGAAGCGAAGGTAGTGTGGCAGAGATTGTTTTATCAAATAATATTAATAGAATAGAAAGTAGTATATTTAGTGAAATGGGTTTTTTAAGAAAAGTAGTTATGAGTGATAATGTTACAAGTATAGGTGAGAGTGCATTTTATGATTCTGGTTTACAAGAAATTAATATGTCAAAAAATATATATACCATAGAAAGAGGAGCTTTTAAAAGATGTGACATAAAAGAAATAACAATACCACAAAATGTAACAACTTTAGAAGAAGATGTATTTTATGGTTGTACAGATTTATCTAAAGTAAATATAGAGGGAAAATTAAATAGAATAGAAGGCAGGGCATTTTATAATTGTTTTAATATAAAAGAGATAGTAATACCAGGAGATATTGAATATATTGGACAAAGAGCTTTTCAAAATTGGGGAGAAGACCAAACAATATATTTTGAATGTTCAGAAAGTAATGAAAGAAATTGGAATTATAATTGGGACTATAATTGTGATGCAAATATAGTTTGGAACTATAAGCCAGATGGGACTACAGAATAATTAGTATATAAATAGTATAAAATTAACAATAATAAATAAGAAAATAGATTAAAAATATAAAAATTTATTTTCTTATTTTTTTAATTAAATAAAATTATATTAATGTTACAATTAACTTCATAAGAATTTGATATAATATATAATTTTTTTCATTACTCTAATTTTTTAATTATAATTAAAAAATTAGGCTCATAGGGGCGATTTTAATTTTGCCTTTCCTATGATTTGGAAATTCATTTTATAAGTAAGATATAAATTTAGTGAGTTTTTAAATAAATTAGTAATTTGTAGGTTAGGTTTTTAAAATATAATTTAATGAAATTTATAAATTTTGTAGATAAAATAAAAAGAATATTGTAGAATAATTACCATAGGAAATGAGAATAAGCAGATGTGGTTTTGCCACCAATTTTTACGATTCTTCGTAGGAAGGGTGGTGATGTTTATGGTTAAAGTGATACTATTATTAATATTATCATTAATGTTATCTTTAACATTAAACGTTGCCTTGACAGCAGTTCTTTATAAGAACTGGGTTGATAAGCAACTACATAAATAAAAAAGCTCACATCTGTACTTTGCTAGGTAGATGTGAGTTTTTTCTCTAATATCTGGCAAACCACGTTTGTGGTTTCTCCATTTCCTATATTTATTATAAAGCATTTATAAGTAAAAAGTCAAGAAAATTAATTAAAATTATTTTATAATTATGCGGTTAAAGAATGAAAATAAGTGATTTGAATCCAGAATATGATAAATTATAACCCAATCATACCAAAATACAATATTTAACAAACAAAACATATATAAATTGTAGAAAAACAACTGTAGGGGCGAACAGTGTTCGCACGCGCTACAAAGGCATTTCCCGAAAAATAAAAACAAAATACCCCAAACACATGCGCATATTTAAGAAAATCAAAAATTATTCACCATTCATTATTCATTATTCACCGCAACCCTCGGTTGCACTCATAACTCATTGTCACTAATATAAACAAGAATAACAATAAGATATACAACAGGAGGAGTGTTAATAGATAAAACACAAATTACAATGAATAAATATAAAAAATCTAGTAAATAATGAAAGTGAAATATTAGAATATATAAATTCAACATTAAATTAAAAAATAAATAAAATAGAGTCAGGTTTGTTGTTTTAATACAAATTTTGTATTAAAAAGTGTCGACTAAAAACATTAAAAAGTGTCGACTAAATATTGACTTTCTATTTAAGAAATGCTATTTTAAAAAAGAGGTGAATAAGATATAAATGAGGAGAAAAGAAGAGATAAAAACAAAATGAAAATGTTGTTAAGATCACTTGCAAGAAATGAATCATCAATTGTAGGAAATAAAACTATAATAAGAGATATAGAAGAGTATGAGAATGGTAAAGAACTTTTATCAAGTAGAGATACTATAATTGATTATTTAGATGTTTTGGATAGATTGCATTTAATAGAAAACCAAGAAGCATATGGACAAAATTATCGTTCACCTAATAGAGTAGGAAAATCTCCTAAAAGACATCTTACTGATCCATCACTATCATGTGCTTGTTTAGGTTTAACACAAGAAAAACTTTTAAAAGATTTAAATACATTTGGACTTATGTTTGAGGCTTTAGTAGAAAGAGATTTAAGAATATATATGGATTACTTAGATGGACATTTATATCATTTTAGAGATAATGTTACAGGATTAGAAGTAGATTCAATTTTAGAGTTTGCAGATGGAGAATATGGAGCTGTAGAAATAAAACTAGGATATAACCAAATAGAAGAGGCTAAAAAAAGTCTTTTAAAATTTCATGAAAATATGATAAAAAAACCTTCATTTATGTGTATTATAGTAGGAAAATGTCCAGCAGTAATAAAAGATAGTGAAACTGGAATATATATAGTTCCAATTACAGCATTAAAACCATAATAAAGATAAATAAAAAAACTAATATAACAAATAGGAGCCAACAGTGTTCGCCCGCACTACAAAGATATTTCTCAAAAAAATGAAATACAAAAACCTACCAACACATGCATATATTTAAATTATTAATTATTCAATATTCACCATTCATTATTTATTGCAACCGAAGGTTGCATTAATAACCCTAACAATACTACTAATATTAACATACTCACACATTGCCAAAATCAATGTATTATAAATATTGCAAAAAAATTAAACATGAAATATAATATTTTTGTCATAAAAATATTAATAATAGAGAAAAATAACATAAGAAGAAAGGATGGAATATTAAAATGAAAATGTTAAAAAAGAAAAAAGGAATAACATTAGTAGCATTAATAATTACAATTATAGTATTGTTGATACTCGCAGGAGTAAGTTTAAGTTTTGTATTAAATGGAGGAATACTGGATAAATCACAGCAAGCAGTAAATGAGTATCAAAATGCAGCAAATAATGAAAGTGAAATATTAGAATATATAAATTCAACATTAGAACAAAAAATAAATGAAATAAATTCAGGAGCAGGAGGAGGAACAGGAGATACTCCAACAGTAGATAGTAATGGCTTAGCAGATAAAGATACAACAATAGTGGCAAAAGATGATCCAAATGTACAAATAGTAATACCAAAGGGATTTGCACCAGCAATATTAGAAACAGGAAGAACAGATTCAATGCCAGGAGAAAATGGAGCAGTAAAAAGTATAATGCCAGTAGAGGATTGGGCAAACATAACTTCAGAACAAATAAATAAAGGAATAGTTGTAGTAGACTATGCAATAACATATGATAATGGACAATCAACAGGAACAGTGCCAGATTTTAATGAATATGTGTGGATACCAATGCCAGATAGTAGTAAATTTGCAAGAGTAGCTTGGACAACACCAAATGGATATGATGAAAATGGAAGTTGGGGAAGAGGAGAAAGAACACATCTATTAGAAAAAGTATCAACTTTAAATAGATGGTGGGAAGATAAAACTACACAAGAATATACAAATATGGAGAATAGTATAAATAATAATAAAGGATTTTATATAAGTAGGTATGAGGCGAGTGAAATGAATAGTACAACAGCACAAAGTAAGAGAGGACAGAAACCTTGGGAAAATATATCGCAAACAGAAGCAAAAACAGCATCAAGTAATATGAAAGGAGAAATAAATAGTCATTTAATATATGGAGTAGAGTGGGATAGTGTATTACAATGGTCATTAGATAGTAGTGCAACAATAGGAGCAGAGACAGGAGGAATAAAGACAATAACAATAGATGATATACAAAGTGTTAGTAAAAGTTGGGGAAATTATTCTAATTCAGTAGGAGGAGCAGAAACTGATTCAGGAGATTTACAACTAAGTGGAACAAATGAATATTGGAAGGTAAATAACATATATGATTTAGCAGGAAATGTATGGGAATGGACTCAAGAAAATTATTCTACAGGCGCTTTTCGTGCGTTTAGAGGAGGCTATTCCTACAATGATGGGGTCAACTATCCAGCAGCCCATCGTTACAGCAATGCTGGAGGCTATACCAACAACTACGACCTACGGTTTCAGGGTCGGCTTTTATGTGTAACGCTGTACTCTGGTAGCGATAACTAAGACAAGTAAATTTGTTAGAGTTTATAGATAAAAATGAGAAACAGAGAAAGAGGGAATGAATTTGCACGCGAAGTGTGAGGTCACTCCTTTTTTTGGATCACGATAGTGTATCATATAGTGTGTAAATTATTAAAACAAAAATAATCGCACACCATATGATATACTATTATTTAAATACAATAAATTTTATTTAATATATGCTTTTTATAAAAGCTATATAATAATATTATCATGATTAAGTAAAGAATCAGTATAAGGAGGAGCTAGTAAAATGGATAAGGAAAAAGTTAGAGGATTAGTTGAAGAATATGCAAAGTTAGTAGTTTCAAATATGATTGTAAATAAAATTATATTATATGGTTCTTATGCAAGAGGAGATTTTAGGCAAGATAGTGATATAGATGTAGTAGTTGTAGTGCCAAGAAGTAGTATTTCAGATGATATATTAAAAGATATGGCGAAACTTTTTAAATTAAGAAGATCTATTTCAAATAATATTGAACCAGTATTACTAATTGATGAAGATGATCCAAGTGGATTTTTAGAAAATATTTCACAATATGGAGAAGTTATATATTCTAGATAAAAAACAAATGAACACAAAACACCCCAAATACATGCGTATATTTAAATCAATCAAAAATTATTCATCATTCACTATTCATTATTCACCGCAACCCTCGGTTGCAGTCATGTTGCAGTCATTATATAGTGGAAAATTATATGGGTTTCTTGATTTTTGAAAAAATTAGGTTTCTTGATTTTGAAAAAATTAGTTTTGACATTGTTATAAAAATGTTTTATAATGAATATACTAATAAGAGCAATCTTATGGTTGCTATTCGGAAAACCCTTGCCTTAAGTAGGGAGATTTACATTAGGAAAACCCTTGCCTTGAGTAGGGAGATTTAAAATTCAAACAGGGTGTAGAAATATACCCTGTTTTGTTTATAGAGGATAGATAGAAAAATGGGAGAAAATGAAAACTATTATAAATGTCTATAAATGTCAATATAAGAATAAATAAAAAATCAAAATACAAAAAAAAGAACTTATAAATTATTGAATAAGTTCTTTTTTCGTTACAATTCACGGGAAAAGAATTTGAAATAATAATATTTCATAAATTTTTCGGCTCAATACGATATTTAAGAATTTGTAAAATAATTTAATGAGCATCTTTCATTCAGGCTCAAAATCAAAGATTTTGCCCATGAACATTCCTTATTAAATTATATAACAAATTCTATAAACATCTCCAATCGCATTCAAAATTTATTCAATATTATTATTTCAAATTCTTTATATTATTATCTTTGAATAGTAACCTTTTTTTACAAGAATATGAATTTGTACAACTAAAAAATTTAATTTATTTTCACATAAGTGCATCATAGATACAATTATATTTCGTATTACAAAATCTAATTATCCCTTAGGGAAATGCGAAAAAGCGAAGAAATATGTTAAAAACTATAAAAAAATGTAATAAAAAATTAATATAAGTCGAAAAAATAACATCCGTATATACGTAGAGCTTGTATGAAAATACTGACATTGACTATAGCTTTCTAAAATGCAAAAATAGATTTAAGAGTTTTATACTTAAATTAATAAAAAAATATATATTTTATTTAAGAGAGTCTGAAAGGAGAAAAAATGAACGGAAGAATTAATGAGAAAATTAGCAGAATATCAATAAAATTATTGGCATGTGTTTTAATTGTATTATTGACGTGTGCTGATTTTTTGTTTTGCGGTAATTACTTTATATCATACGCAGAGGATAAGAAAAATGACAAGCTAGATAAACAAACAGAAGCAACAATACACAAAAATGTTAAATTTGATGCATATTTTGGAGATGAAACTAACAAAACACATTATAGTGTTGCAAACATAAATGATGAAAATGTTGCTATAAATCTAGATATTAAAGTAATAGAAGATGGATATTTAAAAAATGCAAGTATTGCATTAAAAAGTGAAAATGAAGAAGAAAGTAAAAACTATACAATTGTAAAAGTGCAAGACGAATCTGAAATGGTACAAGAAAGTTCAGACAACAAAATATCTTTAAGACAGATAAACAAAGACGAAAATATAAAATTACAATTGTTTATTTCTCCTAAATTAGACGAAAAAATAAATTTAGATAAATTAAATGAGATAACAACATTAACATTAAATGCTGTATATGTAGATAAAAAAGGAAATGAAACAACAATAGAAAAAGATGTAGAATTAAGTATTGGTTGGACAGGCGAGTACGATATAGATGCAAGTGAACAATTAATAAAATATATTCCGCTAGATTTAAATGGACAAAAGAAAGTATTAGTACAATTAGAATTAGATACTGGATTAAAAAATGAAGAAAACAAAATATTATTACCAGTAGAAAGTACAAATATAGATATAGATGTTCCAAAATTTAATGGAGTATTACCAGAAAAAGTTTATGTATCTGCAAATAGTACAAAAGCAACAAATGGACTAGATGGAGAAGATGTAAAATTTGATAAATCAAATTGGAGCTATGATAAAAATACAGGAAAATTAAATATAAATGTAAAAAATGAAGCAAAAGATAATGAGGTAGTTGTAGGAAATGAATATGACAAATACTTAATAACATATACATATCCAGAAAGTGCATATGAGAGTATAAAAGATACAAAAATACAATTAAGCCAAAGTGCAAATATAAAAATGAATATATATATAAATGAAGGTACAAAAACAATAGAAAAAAGTTTAAGTGAAAAAGTAGAATTAACACAAGCTGTTGGAAAAATATTATCTTTGCAAGCAATACAAAATGAAGAGAGCATTGGAAAAGGTAAAATGTATGCAAATATAAATAGTACAGAAAAAACAGAAGAAACAGAATATGAAACAAAATGGAAAATAAATGTAGGATATACAGATAATTTAGATAGTATATATATGCAAGACGAAAAAGAAGAATTTCAGGACGAAGGCGGAAATTTATACAATATAATGCCTTATATAGTATACAAACAAACAATAATAAAAAGAGAAGACTTTTTACAAGTATTAGGACAAGATGGAAAAATAGAAATTTATGATGAAGAGGGTATACCACTTGCAATTGTTGAAGAAGGATTGAGAGTAGACGAAAATGGTGATTACTTAGTTAAATATATGGGAGATATTCATAAAATATATTTAAAAACAACAACACCTATTGCAGAAGGAGATATAACAATAACAAATAAAAAAGTAATAACAGGAAGTTTACCATTTACAAAACAAGATGTTGATAGTTTTACAAAAATAATATCAACAAGTAGTGTTTCTCAAAAAGAAAAAAATAATGAAAATTATTTAAAAGTAGATGAAGCAAAAAACGAAATAAATTTAGATAATACATTAACAAAAGCAAAATTAACATTAAGTAAAAATACATTATCTACAATTGTAAATAATGAAAATGTGGAATTAAAAATAGAACTTGGAAACGATAAAGAAGATTCAGACTTATATGTAAATCCAGTTTTCGATATTGAATTACCACAATATATAGAAGATATAAATGTAAAAGAATATGAAATTCTATATGATGATGAACTTGTAATGGACGATATACAAAAAATAGATAACAATGGAAAAATTGTTCTAAGAGTAAAATTGAAAGGTATACAAACAAAATTCAGTAAAGGTTCAATAACAAATGGAACAAATATTGTATTAAATACAGATATTAAAGTTAATATTTTAACACCAAACATACAAGATAAAATTAATATGTATTACTATAATGAAAATGCAAGTGGATATGAAAATCCTGTAGAAACAACAAATGGAACAAGTGGTTTGAGTGTAACAGATATAGAATATGCAGCACCAATGGGCTTAGTAAATATAAGTAATTTATCTAATTATGAAGATACAGGAAAACAATTAATGTCTGTAAACCAAGGAACAATGGTAGACAAAATACAAGTATATCAAAAAGCAAGAACAGCAAAAATGAATTTAATTTTAGTAAATAACACAGGAAATATTTGTAGCTCAATTAACATATTAGGAAGAATTCCTTTTAAGGGAAATAAATCTGTAGAAAAACAAGAAGATTTAGGAACAACTGTAGATACATATATAAGAAGCTATATAAGTTCAAATAATCAAATACCAGCAGAAAATATAAAAATATATTATTCTGAAAATGGTGAAGCAACAAGGGATTTAAATAATACTAATAATGGCTGGAATACAAATATAAATGATTATACAAAAATAAAATCATATTTGATAGTAATAGAAGGATATGATGTAAAACCAGGTGAAGGATTAAACTTCTCTTATGATTTAGAAATACCAGCAAATATTTCATATAACAATAATATACTTACAAATTATGCAACATATTATATAGAAAAATCTGAAGAAGCAAATAGAGAGGAAATTTCAGAAGCGGATGTAATAGGAATAACAACAGGCAAAGGTCCAGATTTAAAAATAGAGCAATCTGTAAGTGGTATGGATGAAGATAATACAATAGGAGAATACAAGCTTTTAAAATTTACAATTACAGTTAGAAATGATGGAACAGAAACAGCAAATGAAGTTGTTATAAAAGATGAATTACCAAGATGGACACAATATGTAAAATCATATAACAGTTTAAATACATCTATTACAAATGTAGAGCAATATCCAAATGAACCAACAAGTGAGGATATGACAAATTGGAATGTTATACAAAATGGAAATTATGAAAATGGAAATGCACCTATTGTAGAATGGACAATACCAAGTATAGCACCAGGTGAAACTGTTACAAAAGAAATAGAAATAATGACATTAAATGAACCAGATATTTATAGATATTATAAAGATTATCCAGGTTTTACAGTAGGTGAAGATGGAAAATATTATATTGTTTCAAATAAAAATGAAAATAATAATATTACACAGCAAAAAACTGAAATTACAGATGTACCAGAACTAGAAATAAAAAATATTGCAACAGTTACAGCAAGTAATTTTGCAGCAGAATTAAAAGCAGAATCCAATTCTGTAAAATTAAAACCATCAGATTTTACTGCTAATGAATCAATTAATTTAACAGAGGATGATGAAATACAAGAAGGTATGGATATATCATTTGGAATAAGTATATTAAATCAATCAGATACAGATAAAACAAATGTAATAGTAGAAAAAATTCTGCCAGAAGGATTAGAATATGTTTCATCATATATTTCAAAGACAAATGTGGAAACAGGTGAGATAGAACAAATTAGAGGAGAATATGATAAAAATACAAGAAAAATTACATTGAAAATGAATAGTTTACTATCAAATAATAGTTTTAGTGTAACAATAGATGCAACAATAGGAAGTTTGAATGATGGGGAATATGAAAAAATAATTGAAACAAATTCAACAGTATATGCAGATAATTATGAGCCAATTGAAACAAATAAAATAAATTTAAAAGTACAAAAACCAAATTTAGATATTCAAGAATATTGTAGTAATAATAATGAATATTTACAAGCAGGAGAAGAAGTAGAATATACAGTTGTTGTAACAAATGTAGGAAGTATTACAGCAAAAGGTGTAAAAGTTTCACAAAGCATACCAGAAGGATTAGAAGTAATAAGTGCAACATATGATTTATTAGGAGTAGAAGGTTCTACATATCAAGATGCAAATGGTGATGTGAATGTGATAGGAGCAATAGAGCCAAGTGGAACTATAACATTAAAAGTAAAAGCAAGGGCAAAAGCATTAGCAGAAGATACAAGTATAACTGTTATAACACAGGTACAAGGTGATAATACAGAATTTTATATTACAAATGGAATAAATCAATTAATAGAAAAATCTGAAGGAGTAATAGATAATCCAGATGATACTAATAGACCTGGAGGAAATACAGGTGGAGATAGTCAAACAGTTACAGGTTCTAAAATTTCTGGTATTGCATGGATAGATGCAAATGAAGATGGAAAAAGAGATAATAGTGAACAATTATTAGGAAATATAAATGTTATTGCAATAAATGCAGATACAGGAGAAGCTGCAAAAGATACAAACGGAAATATATTACAAACAACAACAAATGATAGTGGAAATTATTTATTAGAAGGATTTCCAATAGGTAATTATATATTAATATTTATGTATGACACAAATATATATACTACAACATTATATCAAGCTGAAGGTGTCGGACTAGTATTAAATTCAGATGCAATAGAAAGAAATGTAATGCAAAATGGAGAAAATGTATTAGCAGGTGTAACAGATGTAATAAATTTAGAAAAAAGTACATCTAATATAGATTTAGGATTAATATCAAAAGAAAAATTTGATTTAAAAATAGATAAAACAGTAACAAAAATAACAGTACAAAATAGAGAAGGAACAAAAGTTCATAATTATAATAATTCTAAACTTGCAAAAGTAGATATAACAGGTAAACAATTAAATAATTCAACAGTAATTATTGAATATAAAATAGCTGTAACAAATGAGGGAAATATACCAGGATATGCTAAAAATATAGTTGATTATTTGCCACAAGAATTGAGCTTTAATTCTGAGTTAAATACAGAATGGTATTTGGGAAATGATGGATATATATATACAACAAGTTTGAAGGACACATTAATAAATCCAGGTGAAACAAAAGAAATAACACTTACATTAACAAAACAAATGACAGAAACAAATACAGGATTAATAAATAATAATATAGAAATACAAGAAGATTATAATGAAAAAGGTCTTAAAGATAGAGATTCTACAGCGGGTAATAATGCACAAGGTGAAGATGATATAAGTAGTGCAGATGTTTTAATAACTGTAAAAACAGGTGCTGCTGTAATATATACATTAATAGCATTTATTGCACTTGTAGTTTTAGCAGTAGGAATTTATGTAATACTAAGATTCATTAGAAATTAGGAGGTGGTAAAATGTATAAGAAAATAATGGGTATATTTATAACTATAAGTATAGTACTAGTAATAATTGCAAATTATACATTTGCCACAACTAGTACTGTAGAATCTGATGGAATGAAAACAGATTCAGAATTATCAACAAGTACAGATGGTACTGTTATAAGTGGATCAACAGGTGGAGGAATGTTTGAAAATGAAGATTCAAAAGATTTATATGATGAATTTGGTGAATGGGCAAGTAATTCATATAATAAATGGAGAAATACAGCAATAGAAGAAGCAGAACAAAAAGCGAGTGATACAATTGATTTAGGCATAAAAGCTGCAGAAGAAGCATGGAAAATAGCACATGGAAGTCCAATGCCAGAGGAAGAAAAACAAAAATTAATGGAAAAATTGGAAAAGGAAAGAGAACAAACAAAAACGGTTGCAAAACAAGGAGTAATAGATTATATAGATAAATGGAAAACTGAAAAATTTGGAACAATTGAAATGAATGCAAATAATATAGCTGATTGGGCAAGAAATAAAGTTGGAACAACATTAGAAAAAGGTGTTGATCAAATAATTGAAAAAGCAATATATGAGCCTGTTTCAGCAATTACAGATGAAATATTTGGAGAAGATAGTTTTTTAAGTAATACACTTGCATCTACTTTAACAAGTTATGTACAAGCTAAAACAGAAGATGAAAGAAATAAAATATTAAATAGTGCTAGAGGTTTTGTAGATCTTCCAGAATTAACAGAAGAAGTAAAAGAGAAAAAAGAGAATTTTGACTGGGCATATGAGGCAACAAATGCTGCATTAAAAGAAGTAAATGAGTTAGCATATGAATTAGGGGATGCATTAAGTGATAAAATTGAAGAAATAATTGGTGGAGATATAGGAACTGTTGTAGGAGGATATGTAGAAGGATATTTAGATGGTATATTTAAAGTTGCTTTTGAAGAGATAACAGAACAATTGAGAGAACATATGGCAACTGAGGGAATGTCTGAAGAGGAGATAAATGAAGCAATAAGTGCAGTAGAAGAGGAGAAGGAGCAATTAGAAGATAAAGTTGTTAATCCAGAAAAACAAAAGGAAAATGCAGTTAAAAATTTTAAAGAAGGTATAGAAAAGGCTATTAATGAACAAATATCTCAACTTCAAGATGCTGCATATAAAGCAATGGTTGCTAATTTACAAAATGTTGCACAAAATTATGTAGATACAATGTTTGCTAAATTAAATTCAGAATTACAAGTTTTTGATGGAACACTTGGAAAAATAGCAAATTCATTTATAGCGGGCTTAACTGGTCAAGTAAAAAACTGGGCAGGACAAAATATAAAAAATGTAGTAAAACAATATATGGATAAATGGTTCCAAGATGCAACAGGTGAAATAAAATTTGATGGTTTAGATTTTAACTGGGATCAAGTATTAGTAGATGCATTAGAAATAGCTTTACAAGATAAAAATTTAGCTTTATTAATAAGTGTAGGTTATCAGGAATTAAAAAAACCAGGAGGTATGTCTCCAGCAATTATGACATATGAAGAATATGCTTTTATAAATTATATCATGATGATAAGAGGAGGGACATTAATTCCTTCATTGAATAATACTGTATTTAGCTATGAAACAGTTAAAGGATTATCTCCAGCTCAATTTAATGCTTTAACAGATTCAACATTGACATATTATATAAAATCACCACTTACAATAGCTCCAGATGATGCAACTGTAAGAGGACTTGCTGTTACAATACCTGAAACACCAGACCCATCTCCATATGTAAGACCTGGAGATACAACTAATACTACAGCAAGGATATTACCTATATGGACAACTTATTTAGGTGGTCCAGTTCCATATTTAAGTGATGCGGCTTATGTAATGTGTGAAATGGATAAAAATACTCCAGGTGAAGTGCCAGAGCTAACAGGAGATAGTAATATGGAAGAAGTTGAACAAGCTGGAGAAGAATTTACAGACTTAGTTTCTACAGTTACATATGTTCAAAGAGCGCTATCATACACAAGTATTTATACAGGAACTAAATATAATTTAACTTTTAATGCGGCTAATTTAGTTGCAGAAGCGGCAGCGTTTCAATTATTTACTACTAATGCAGCTTCACATGGAGGATATAATAATGCAATAGAAGATAAAACAGAAGTGGCAACAGGTAGATATAATTTAAATTCAAAAACATATATACTTGGACCTTTTAAAGTTGATTATATTAGAGATTTTATATATACAGCAAGAGGAAAAGCAGAATTTGGATTAATGGTAGATATGAATATATATGATCAAAATGGAAACCAAATACCAAGAAATTATTGGACAATAATATATTCAGATGATACAAAGCAAGATAGGCGAGAATTTGATGATGACTATAAATTTCCATATCCAAATGAGGATTTTTATATAGCACTATCAAATTATGGTTCGAATGGAATAACATCAATAAGTCAAATAAAATTAAATTATAGAGAATTACAAGTATTAGTAAAATTTAATATGTTAACAGCTCAGTATAATACATATACATGGTTTGATGAAATTATACCAGTTCCACAAGTACCTTCAGGAGTTTTATTTACACATATAATTACAGCATCACCTGTACCTCAAGTGGAAGAAGCTTGGGGAGTATCTATAAATTATGCATATAAATATTATTTAAATCATACACAAACAATTACATTACATAAAAAAGCAGGTGTTGGTGGATATGAAACAGCAGAATTTACAACAACAAGTAGTACATCTATAAGTGGTACGGATTTAGTTTCAGCATCATTTGGTGGAGAAGATAATAGCTCATTATTTAAATCTATACAGTCTGCACTTGTAAAAGGTGGAATGACAGGAATGTACTCAAGTACAGGTTCAAAATTCTTTGATTCAATTTCACAAGTATACAATATATATAATGATGCTAAAAATGATACACCACTTCTAGACTCATTGAAAGCAGTTCTTGCAACATATGGAAAAACAGATTGGTTAAAATATGTGGATATGGGAGCAGTATTATTTGATGAAAATGCATCAGATTTCGCAAAAATTGTTGCAACAACAAGTTCATTCATAGAATCAGATAATTTAAGAAGAGTAATAAATTTAGTTGCCATGTATAATAGTATACAAAATGAAGATATAACAGAACTTGAAGGATTAAAATATATAGCAAAAGAACTAGGAGCAAGCGAGACAATCATAAATGCTATTGGAACAATAGATATACTAACAAAAGATAAAGAATTAACACAAGATATATTAGGAGTAATGGTAGATTTTAATCTTTCAGAATCCGCGAAAACAAAGAAAATACAAGAATTAATTGAAAAAAATAAAAATTTATCAGATGCTGAAAAGAAAGAATTTTTAAATACATATAAAAAATATGGTAGCGTGTTCGAAAACTCAAAAGAAATGCAATCATTAAATAAGTTAAAAGACACAGTTACACCAAAAAAAGATATAGATGGCTATGCTAAAGAAAAATATGGTAAAGACACAGAAACATATGAAGAAATACAAGAAATTCAACAGGCTATAGAAAGTGGTAAAATAGATAATAAACTTACAGAAATTATCTTCAATTATGAAATAAGTGATTATGAAAGAGCATCTCAGATAAGAGATTATTGTTATAAGAGTGGTACAGCTGAAGAAAAAGAACAAAAATATGCGGCTGCATCACAATTAAATAATAAAATACAAGGATCAAGCCATAGAAATGAAATAATAGATACATATAAAAATGCACCAAAGAAAATTGATATACCAACAGTAGTTACAGAAGTAATAAAAGAAACAACAGGAAAAGATGTAAATAGTGCTACTGTAAGTAAGGATAAATTAGAAGAATTAGCAAAAGGACCAGGTATTATTGATACAGATAAAAAACCAGAAATAACAGATGAAGCATATGAGGCAGGAAAAGGACCTGGAATAATAGAAACAGAAGATAAAACAAAAATAAGTGTATTACAAGCATCAGAAGATGATGCAGGTCTTACAATAGAACAAGCAGCTAGAGTATTTATTAATCTTTATGAAACAGCAAGCAATAAAGATGTATTTATAAATACATTAGTGCAAACATATGAGAACTATGAAGATGGTATGAGTGAAGAAGAATCAGTAATGGATGCATATAGAAGTAATCCAGCTGATGCAACAACTGCAGTAAGCCAATTCTTAGATTTAATACCACATATGACAGAAAATGAGTTAAAGAGTTTAACAACAGCTATGACAAAAGCTTCAGATATGACAGATTTAACAAATATATTTGCAACATATAGAGAAAGACAAAATCTATTAACAGAAGAAGAAAGGAAGGAATTTGAAGCACGTGCATTCCAGGAAACATTAGAAGAAGATGCGGTATTGTATGATGATAGTATATATACAGAATACAATCCTAAGTTTACAATTACGAATGTAGAAAGACCAACACAAGTATATTGGTCAAATGATGATGAAGTAGGGTTAACATTTAGTGTGGCAGGTGTTGTTTGGAAAGATGCACATGGAGGGCTAGAAAATAATTATGATGGTATAAGAGGTGCTAATGCAAATGGCCAGCTAGAAACAGGTATACAAGGTGTTAAAGTAACATTAATAGATCAAGAAACAGGAGAAATAGGTAAATATTATGATACAAGAAATAATTTAGTAGATTGTGTAACATATACAGATGAGGGTGGTTATTACCACTTTGAAAGAATAAGAGTTGGAAAATATGATGTAGAATTTGAATATGATGGACAAAATTATAAAACAACAGAATTATTAGCAGGTGGAAATGTTGTAGATTATATGTTGGATCCAGATCAAGAAAAATATTATAATAACTCAAAAGCTGCAGAAGATCCAGATGAGAGAATAGATTTTAATAATAAATTCTATGAAATAGCAAATGGAGTTGCAATAGGAAGAGATGGTACAAGAACACCTCTAACATATGATAAAACAGGTGGAGTATCTAAACTTGTAACATTAGATTCAGAAGGACATGTATTACCACAATTTGCAATGCATGCAAGAGCTACAACAAATGGTTTAACATATCCATTGGATGATAATTTTACAATGGTAGAAGAAGATACAACAATGGTTATAGATGGAAATCAATATACATTCTATAATACTGGTGAATATATGTACCATGTAAACTTAGGACTTGTTGAAAGATCTAAAATAGATTTAGCAATAACACAAGATGTTTACAATGTTGTAACAACAGTAAACCAGAAAAAAGAAACATATAAATATAATGCTAGAGGAATTTTAGCAATATATGATGCAAGACTAAAAGAAACAGATTCTTATAGAAATGTAAGCTATAACAGAGAATTATATAGAGCAGATTATGAATACAGAATAAGTGATTATAAATTTAATGATTTAAATAAATTAGATAGAAATGGTGATGATAAATCACTAGAAATAGAAAAAATACAGTCTGTAAAAACAGCAGACCAAGAAGAAAAAGTATTTGTAACATATAAATTAACATTATGTAATCAATCTATTATGCAGGTTGCAACAGTTAATGAAATAGTAGATTATTTTGATCCAACATATAGATTAATACAAGAAGATTATTATTTAGACATACAAGATGAAGAAGGAAGACCTGTAAGTACACTTATTGCACCACAGTCGTACTATGAAACAAGTAAAGGTGAATGTAGAAAGATAACATGGACTGAAACAGGAAGAATGGGAACAGATTATTACCCAGGACTAAATACAGTATATACAACAGATTTACAAGATTATATGTTAAAAGCTGGAGAAGAAATATACATTTACATGACATTTGAAGTTGAAAAAGATGGAAACTCTGCATTATATCTTGGACAAAAACAAAATATTGCAGAAATAACAAATTATTCATCATTTGAAATTGGAACAGTAGATAAAACATTTAATGAAGGATTAATAGATAAAGACTCAGAGCCAGGAAATACAAATCCATATGCAATAGATGAATATGAAGATGATACAGATGCAGCACCATTATTAAACTTAAAATTATATGAAACAGATGGAAGAACAATAGATGGTTATGTATGGGATGATGATAGAACAAAACTATTATCAACAGGACAATTAGTAGGTGATGGTTTAAGACAAGATAGTGAGGATTTAATAAATGGTGTAAGAGTTCAATTAGTTGAAAAAATCGATAATCCAGCAAATGGAGAAGAATATGAATATGTATGGAAAGAAATGTATACAGGTTCAGACTTATATAGCTATGTAGTAAATACAGGTGGAAGTACAACATTTGGAGGAGAAGTCTCTGAAAATGGAAGTGTAACATCAGACACACAAATGGGTGCTGTAGCAAGAGGTCAATATAAATTTAATAATTATATTGCAGGAAACTTTATTGTAAGATTTATATATGGAGATACAGAAAGAACATATTTAAATGATACAGAGGTAGAATATTCTGGAGAATATGCTGGAATTGGACAAAATCCAGTATCATATAATGGACAAGATTATAAATCTACAACATATCAAGAAGGTCAAAACTTAAATGTAGAGTGGTACGATTTAGGTAATGATTGGAACAATGACAAGTTTATGTCAGATGCTAAAGATGATGTTGCAAGAAGATACAGAGTTATAGAATATTCTGCAACAGTACAAAATGATAAAGCAGAAATAATGGCATCATTTGATACAAGAAGTGATAAAGGATATTATGACCCAAGTAAACATCAAGCTTTAAGAGATAATACATGGATGTTTGCAGATACTGCAAGATTTGATGTAAAAGTAGAGTACGATACAGAAGTTGAAAATGGCTTAGAGCCACCAACATATCGTATAAGAAATGTAGATTTTGGACTAGAACAAAGACCTGAAACAAAAATAGAATTAAACAAAGAAATTATAGGTATTAAGATTACTTTAGCAAGTGGTGAAGTAATTATAGATACAGCAAATGGTATTAACAAAAATGTTAACTGGATTAATAAACAAAAAATAGGTGTACCAGGATTTGAATATAAGAGGGATACATTTAAATATAGATATAATCAAGGTAATGTTCATATCTACATGGACGAAGAAGTTCAACAAGGTGCAAATATAGAAATAAGCTATAGAATAACTATTACAAATAATAGCCAAATAGATTATACAGGTGATGGAGATTTAGGTTTAGCATATTTTGTTGGTAGAGGATATGAAGAAGATAAGATTGTTACTACAACTGTAGATAAGATTATAGATTATGTAGATAATAGCTTAGTATTTAAAGAATCTGATAATAGCTACAATGGATGGAAACTAATTGAAACAATGCCAGAGTTTATGTCAGATGAATATAAACAACAATTAGAACAAGAGCAGCAACAACAACAAGCACAAGAAGAACAATCATATGGTAACTTTATAGAACAACAAATGAGTAAATATGGTGAAGATTATGTTCTTGAGCATTTAGATGAATTTGAAAAACAATATTATGAAATGAAAGAAGACCAACAAGAAGAGTTGGAACCAATAAATACTTCATTGAGCAATAGTGAAATATTAGCTTCTATGAAGGAAATGGGATATTTAAATCCAGACTTAGCTATTGTAAAAACAAAATCTGCAAGAACAGAAAAACAACCAATTACACAAGTAATAGTTACAAAAAATACAGAAAAAACAGCATTAAAACCAGGTGAAAGTACAACAGTTGATTTAGTATTATCAAAAACTTTATCACCACAAGATGAGGCAGATACATTATCATATGAAAATATGGCTGAAATATTGCAATTAAGTAATACTGTAGGAAGAAGAGATATGGATGCTTTAGCTGGAAACCAAGAACCAGATGAGGAGCCAGCAGAATATGATACAGACTTTACTGAAAGAGTAATAATTACACCACCAACTGGTGATAATAGAGCATATTATTTTGTTCTTGGAGCAGTAGTTTTAGTAATATTATGTGGTGGAATTATACTTATAAAAAGAAAAGTATTGAATAATAAATAATTTGCATAAACATAATTAGGTTTAAGCAGTTCTTTGTAGAGCGGGCGAACGCTGTTCGCCCCTACAAGGATGTATAAATATTTAAATAAGTTATTATTAATAAATAGTAAATATGATTTAATTTCTGGGTTTTTAATTAATCATTAAAGTAATAAGCTAATTGGTTTAGGAGGAGAGGCTTATGCTAAGGAAAAGTAATTTAAAAGCTAAATTTAAATTGATTGAAAAATTAGTAATAGTATTGTTAATAATATCTTTAACATGTACTAATTTATTAATTGTGGGAAATGCTTTAGTTTCTTATGCAATTGATTCAAATTTAGATTCACAAAATGAAAATACTATAAATGAAAATATTAAATTTGATACATTTTTTGGTGAAGGTAATGGAAAAACACATTATCTTGTTTATGATGTAAACGATACAGAAAAACAAATGTATATGAATTTATCTGTAAAAAATGGTTATTTAAAAGATGCAGTTATTGAGTTTAGTGATATGAATTATACTATTTCAAATATTACAGATGAAAGTCAAATTTTACAGGGGGCAACTGGCGATAAATTAACTTTAAGACAAATAGATACAAATACAAGTGCAAATTTAATTTTAACTATTAATAAAAAAATAGAAGAAAAAATGGAGGCAAATAGTTTAGATAGAAATAGCAAAGTAGTTTTAAAGGGAGTTTATGTAGATAATAATGGTGAAGAACAAAATATAGAAAAAGAAGTATTATTAAATGTAAAATTAACTGGAAAATATGAAATGGAATTAAAACAATTTGCAAATTCATATTTATTATTTAATGATAATAATGAAACAAAAGCAATAGTAAGTATAAAACTAGAATCAGGAATAAAAGATACAGAAAATAGATTACCAATAAAAGATACAAAATTAGAAATAGAAGTTCCAAAATTAAATGGAATAGAAGCAGAAGAGGCAAGATTGTTAGTTAAGAAAACTCAAGCAACAAATGGTAAAACAGTAGAAGATATAAAACAAGATGAAAATAATATAAATTATGATAAAGCAAAGCAAATTGTAACAATAGAAGTAGAAAATAAAGAAGATGAAGGCAAAATATGGAATGGTAAAGGTACAGATGAATATATAGTAACATACATATACCCAATTGAAGCAATAAGTCAAACAAGTGATAATATATTAACATCAAAAATAAATGCACAAATTAATATGTATGATGGAAATGAAATTAAAACTGTAAGCCAAGGAAATATATTATTAAATGAGCAATTTGGACAAATGGTTTCACTTGAATTAACTACAAATGAAAATAAAATAAACAAAGGAAAAATGTATGCAAATTCACAAAGAGAAGAAAAAGATTATGAAACAATTTATAATATGGAAGTAAAGGCAAATATAGAAGAAAAAGATTTAGTAGATGGAATAAGAATAAGCGATTTAGGGGAAAGTTTTGAAGATGCAAATGGTACTAAATATGCTACAACAATAGGAGACCAAACATATACATATTATAAAAAAGTGAATATAAGTAAAGCAAATTTTGAAGAAGTGTTAGGTGTAGATGGAAAAATAACAGTATATGATTCAAATGGAAATATATTAGGAGAAATTAATAAAAATACAAAAGTAGAAAATGAAAGATATGTATTTGAAGGATTACAAGAAAATGTAGGACATATAACATTGGAAACAACAAAACCAGTAAAAGAAGGAACAATTAGTATTGAATATGAAAAGGCTATAAGAAAAGATTTGCCATATTCAAAAGAACAATTAAGAAATTTTGTTAAATTCAATGTAAGTGCAAATATTGTGGAAAAACAAGGTGAAAATTATATTCAAATTGAAAATAAAACAAGCCAAATTGAATTTGAAGAAACAAATACAAAAGCAAATATACAAATAGGAAAAGATACATTATCAACAATAGTAAATAATGAAAATGTAGAAATAAAAATACAATTAGATAATAATAGAGAAAATACAGACCTTTATATAAATCCAGTGTTTAGAATACAATTACCAGAATATATAGAGGATATAAATGTTAAAGAAGCAAATGTATTATTTGATGATAATTTAAAAATAATAGGGGTACAAAAATATAATGATAATGGAAGAATAATATTAGAAATAGCATTAGAAGGAATGCAAGATGGATTTAGTAGTGGTACATTTACAAATGGTACAAATATAGTTTTAAATACAGATATAAAAGCAAAACTTTTAACACCAAATAAAACAGAAGAAGTAAAATTGTACTATTATAATCCAAATGCAATAAGTTATGAAGAAAAAACACAAATGTGGAACCAAGAATTAGGAACATCTAAAACAGAAATAGGATTTTCAGCACCAGTTGGAATGCTTGCTGTAAATAGTGTAACAAATTACGAAGATACAGGAAAAAGTGTAATGTCTGTTGAGCAAGGAAAAATGGAAGACATAATAGAAATTTTTGCACAAGAAAAAATTGCAAAAATGAATATGATGATTGTAAACAATACAGGAAATGATTGTAACAATATAGTAGCAATAGGAAGAGTACCTTTTAAAGGAAATAAAAATTTAGGAGATGGGTCTGATTTAGGAACAACTATTGATGCTAATATGCAAGGACCTATAACATTAAAAAATAGTATAGAAGGAATAAAGATATATTATTCAGAAAATGGAGAAGCAACAAAGGATTTAAATAATATAGAAAATGGATGGCAAGAAAATCCTACAGATTATACAAAAATAAAATCATATATGGTAGTTTTAGAAAATTATACAATGAAAACAGGCGAAATGATTGAAATGTCTTATGATTTTAGGATACCTGCAAATCTAGAACATGAAAATAATATATATGGTGCTTTTGCAATAGACTATGTAGAAAATTCATCTACAGGTGTTAGACAATTAACAAAAGAGGCAGATATTGTTGGATTAACTACAGGTGAAGGACCAAAATTTAGTATAGAACAAGAAATATCTGTTGGAGAAGGACAACCTATTCAAGAAGGACAAATTGTTAAATATACTATAAATATAACAAATACTGGAACAAATACTGCAGAAGATATAGTTGTAAAAGATTATATTCCTGAATTTACTAGATATACAGTTTATCAAGAGGGTTCTGGAAATTATGGAGAAATTCAAAGTGGATATATATATCCAGAAACTAATATAGATAATGGAAAAGAATATATTATGTGGGAAATTGGAAGCTTAGAAGCTGGAGAAAGTACAAAGATAGAATTTGAGGTATTAGTTGAAAATGTACCAACACTTGCAGAGTATTATGAGAATAATTTAGAAGGCTTTGGAGAAAAACCAGGATATTCATTATTATATGATGAAGAAGCTAAAGAATATAAATTATATCAATTAGATGAAAATGGAAATATTATAGCTGAGCAAGAAATAGATCAAGAAGTACCTGGAACAAATGCTATAAATATTGTAAAACTTACAGCTAAGGATTTAGCTAAAGAAATGGTAAATGAAGGTTTAGCAAATAAAATAGAGGATTCATATTTTAAAATAACAGAAAGCACAGATATAGATAAAAATAGACTTATAAAAGAGGGTGAAGATTTAACATATACAATAGATATAAGAAATATTTCTGGCACTGATTTAACAAATGTAACAGCTGAAAAATTATTGCCAGAAGGAGTAACATATAAACAGGCTTACATACAAGAGTATGATGTAGGAAACAGTACATGGGAAAATACATTAGATGGTGTTTATAATCAAACAACTGGAAATATTTCTTGGAAAATAGGTACACTTGCTAAAGATGAATCAGCAAGAGTAACATTAACTGTAACTGCTTCAAAATTAGGAGAAAATGAAGGTTCAAAAGAAATAAGAACTATAACAACTGTATATGCAGATGGTATAAGTAGACACTTATCTACTGAAACAATTAATACAGTTGCAAAACCTATAATCGAAGCAAGTATTAAAAGTGATTCTACTAAGGAATATATGTCTGAGGGTGATAGAATTACATATACAATAACAGTAAGAAACACAGGAGAGCTTTTAGCAGAAAAGGTTAAGATTACAGATATTTTACCAGATGAATTAAAATTTATTAGTGGTTCATATCAAATTAATAATGGTCAAAATGCTAGTTTAAATGAGTATGATAATAAAGTTGAATTATATGCAAATATGGAAGCAGACCAAGAAATAATTATGACTATAATTGCAGAAGCAAAGAATTTACCAAATGATGTACAAGAAAGAGCTATTGCAAACTTTGCTACAATTACAGGTAATAATTTTGAAACAGTACAAACAGAGGAATTATCTAATATTATTGAACAATCAGCAGATTTACCAAATCCACCAGATGATCCAAGTGGTGGTGGAAGTTCTGGAGGTAATACTCCAGGAGGTTCTGGTGATACACCAGGTGGAAACACAGGTGGTGGTTCTGGAACAGAAAAGAAATATAGGATAAGAGGAACAGTATGGGTAGACCAAAATGAAAATGGTGCAAGAGAGTCTTCAGAACAAGTATTAGGTGGAGTTACAATAATGCTAATTGATGCAAATACAGGTAATATATTGCAAGATTCAAATGGTAATATAAGAAGAATAATTTCTGCAAATGATGGTTCATATGTATTTGAAAACTTAGATCCAGGTAATTACATGGTTGTATTTGAATATGATACTAATGTTTATGGATTAACAGATTATAGTAAGACAGGTGTAAGTGAGAATCAAAATTCAGATGTTATTGAAAGTAATATGACTGAAAATGGTGTAAATAAAGTTATTGCAGTAACAAATGCAATAAGGATAACAGATAGTAGCTATGCAAATATAGATATGGGTCTAGTTTATAAAAATAAATTTGACTTAAAAATAGATAAATATGTAACAAAAATAAGTGTTCAAAATAAAGATGGAGTAAAAACATATAATTTTAATAATAGTAAACTTGCAAAAGTAGAAATAAAAGCTAAGAAATTGGCAGGTTCAACTGTAATTGTTGAATATGGAATAAAGGTAACAAATGAAGGTAATACAGAAGGATATGTAAAAAATATTGTAGATTATATGCCAACAGATTTAGAGTTTAAAGCAGATTTGAATCCAACATGGTATAACGGAAATGATGGTAATTTATATAATAATGAATTGGCAAATACAATAATAAGACCAGGAGAATCAAAAGAAGTTAAACTTGTTTTAACTAAGACTATGACAGAAACAAATACAGGTGTAACAAATAATAAAACAGAAATATATGAAGACTATAATGACTATGGAATGAAAGACATAGATTCAACTGTTAAAAATAAAGCACAAGGTGAAGATGACTTAAGTAGTGCAGATATGATTGTATCTGTAGAAACAGGTGGAGGTATAGTATATACATTTACAATAATTATAGTTTTGATATTAGCAGGAGCTGTTATTTATATAATTATGAAAAGGACATCTAAATATTATAATTAAGGAGGTGTTAATATGAAAAAGAAAATAGTCGTAATTTCAGTAATATTGATTATGCGGAATTATTGGTATATTAGCATTTTGGTTTACTAAAAGTATGGCTTTAGAAGAAGAAGTATTAGATGAAGGCTTTACTGAAATTAAGTTCGATTCTGTTACTACACCAAATAGAGTAACTTTAAATGGTATAGAATTTACACCTGGCTCATTTGTACCTTTTGAAGAATATACTATAACACCAGAAATGTTTTGTGCTCAGCATGGACAAAGATTAACTGGTACTGCAAATACAGAAGTAACTATAGGTGGTATATCACTTGGAAATATATTGTTTCCAGAACAAGGGCAAACAATACAATTAGGCAGTGACCCAGGTGCTACAAGTACAAAGAGTGAATCACTTTGTAGATATGATAAAGTTGAAAGAAGAAAAGCTGGTGTAGATGGAGATTGGGACATAGCATATGTATTAAACCAGTATCCTAATAATACAGACCATCAAAATGGTGAAGTACAAAATGCATATTGGGCTCTTTTGGGTCAAGCTGGAATGAATGAATTAGCACAAGAGGCAAAAGCTTTTCAAGAGTATAAAGAAAGAGTTCAAAAAGCAGGCGGATTTAAAGGGGAATATAAAATAGATTTAAGTTCTGTTTCATTTGATATGACAAATGATGAGATTATAGTTGGACCAGTATCTTTTAAATATGAAAGAGGTTTTGCTAAAGTTGGTAACAGACCAAAAGTAGAATTTGGTGGTATTAAAGAAATAAAATTATATGATCAAGATGGAGATGAGATAGATAAAAGTATTTGGAAAATAACTTATGATGCAGAACATAAAGATAGCAAAAAGGAAAGATTACCAGGTGATGAAGATTATGGAACAACAGGTAGCGAGTTTTTTAGTTATCCATATAGTGGAGAAGAATTTAATATTGTTTTAGATGCTTCAAAATGTAAAGAAGAAAAGATAACTAAAATTTCAAAAGCTGAGGTTACTTTATATGATTTAGATATTGTTGTAGAATATTATCATTTATCAGGAGAATATAGAGATGTGCTTTGGGAAGTACAAGTTGATACATATACATGTACTAATCAAAAAAAATTTGTAGATATTGATGGAAATGAAACTATAATTCCTTGTGAGCATGGTTCTACAACAGCACATGAGCAAAAAGTAAATTTTAGATTAGTAGCAAGTGTAGTTCAATTAAGCCCTCAAGAATTAGATGTTGTTATTAAGTCAGAGATGACTCCAAAGGAAGGCAAAGGACCTGTAACTCCAAACCCACCTGATTTAACAACAATAACACCTAAAAAGCCATCATCTGCTATACCTAGTATAATCAATACACCTTCAAGTGATCCAACAAAACCAACAACACCAACTTGGCCAAGTTGGCCAGATTATCCAGATTGGCCAGATGATGACGATGATGATGACGATGATAATGATAATCCAGATGATAATGATGATGATAATCCAGATGATGACAATCCAGGAGATAATGATAATGACAATCCAGATGATGATAATCCAGGAGATAATGATAATGACAATCCAGATGATGATAATCCAGGTGATGATGATGATGGTGGTAATAAAACTCCTCCAGACGAACCAGATTTAAGTTTAACAATTAGATTATCTGGTGTTGTTTGGGAAGATTCACAAACTGGAAAAGAAAGCGAATATGACGGAGTTATAGGATATCAAAATGATGGGACACAAGAAAAAGGAATACCAAAAGTAAAAGTTACATTATACAAAGCTGGAACAAAAGAGCTTGCAGAAGCAAAGGAGAATCCAGTATATACAAATGATGAAGGTGAGTATTATTTTACAAGGGTTCCGATGGGTAAGTATGAGGTTGAGTTTGAATATGATGGTATGACTTATACAAGTACAAAACCGTTTGCAAGTGGTAGTGTGGATGATTATAAAAACAATCCAGATGATACTAAATATGTTAAAGATTCTAAAGCTGAGGAGACTCAAGCTGATAGACAAAGCTTTAATAATAAGTTTTATGAAATATCAGGTGATAGTTCAACTCCTAATGAAGATGGAAAGACATATGGTACAGCAAGAGATTCTGCTGGAAATAAAACAGCTGATTTAGAGTATACTACACAAGATGGTGTATCTAAATTAGTTACAACTACAGAGGATGGTTATGTAAAACCTGAATTTGCTATGAAGGTTTCAACTGCTAATATGGGTCTAGCATTTCCATTCCAAGAAAGATATACAAATAATGAAGAGGATAAACTTATTGATAATAATGTTTATGAGACTACATATAAATATATGTATTATATAAATTTAGGTTTAAAGAAAAGACCAGAGGCTGATTTAGCTGTTTCTAAAGATGTAAGTACTGCAACATTGACTATTAACAAAAAGCAAATGACATATAAATATAATGCAAGAGCTGGATTAGATGGTTTTGATATAACTGTTAAGAATTCTCCAAATTATAGTAATATTTATTATAATAGAGAAATATATAAATCAGACTATAACTATAGAATTGATGATTATAAGAATAATACCTTAAATGTTTCAGGTTCAGAAATAAAAGGAACAAAATCAGAAGATCAAGAGTTAAAAACTTTTGTAACATATAAGATGACAATAAGAAATCAAAGTGGTATACCAGCTGTTACAGCTAATGAGATAGTTGACTATTATGATAATACATATAAACTTGTAACAGACGACGTTCACTTAGATATACAAGATGAAAATGGAACTGAAATAAAAGGAAAAGTAGTTGCAAGAAAATCATATTATGAGACATCTGGAGGACAATCTGGTGAGATTAATTGGAAGGAAACTGGTAAATATCAAACTGATACAGATAAAGCAGGAACAGATTTGAATGTAATGTATACAACAGATTTACAAGATGTTGTGTTACAATCTGGAGAGGATATTTATATATATGTTACATTTGAAGTTGATAAAGATGGTAATAGAGCTATTAGATTAGGTGAAAAGAGTAACTTTATTGAAATTAATAGTTTCTCAACTTTTGAAAGTGGTTCTGGAAAGAATACACCAACAGGACAGGCAGATAGAGATTCAGCACCAGGTAATTTAAATCCTTATGATACAGAAACTAAAGAAGATGATTCAGATTCAGCACCTACTATTAATATTAAATTAGCAGAAGGCGTAGAAAGAACTTTAAATGGTATTGTATGGGAAGATTTGAGAACTAAAGAATTAGCTACATCACAAGTTCTTGGAGATGGTTTAAGACAAACTGATGAGCCTGTAGTAAATGGAGCTACAGTACAATTAGTAGAGCTAGTTGATGCAGCAGATGGTAAACGTTATGAGTATATTTGGCAAGAGATGTCAACTGGTGAAGGTGGATATCAATATGTAAATAGTGATGGTAAAGTAATGTCAGGTGAAACTGGCAAGGTTGTAAGTGGTTCTGTAATGGTTGATAAAGGTGAGTATTACTTTAAGAATTACATACCAGGAAATTATATTGTAAGATTTAAATATGGTGATACAGAAAAGACTTTATTACCAAGAGTTAATGAAAAATCTTATAATGGACATGATTATAAATCTACAGCATATCAACAAGGTGAGAATCTTGATAAAGAATGGTACGATTTAGGAAATACAGATTTACTTGATGCAAATGTTTCTGATGCTAGAGATAATGAGGCAAGAAGATTAGATGTTATAAATTACTCTAAAATTATGAAATTCGATGTTGCAGATGTATTATATTCTGTTGAAAATGAAAAACAGGAATTATATAAAGAGTTTAGAGAAAATACATGGATGTATGCAGATACTGCAAAATTGAGAATTGAGGTAGAATATAACAAGACTGAGGCAAATGGATCAGATAAATTTGATTATAATGTAAGAAATATCGATTTTGGTATTGAAAATAGACCTAAAAATGATGTAGAATTAGATAAGGAAATCTTAGGTATTAAGATTACACTTTCTAATGGTACTACTATAATTGATACTGAAAATGGTATTAATAAGAATGTAAACTGGGTATCAAATAGTGATACATTACAAGGTAAGATTCATATTTATATGGATGAAGAGATTATGCAAGGTGCAAATGTACAAATTAAATACAGAATAACTGTTAAAAACGTAGGTGAGGTTGATTCAACTGGAGCAACAGATAGTAGTGTAGGTGAGACGTATTATACAGGTAATACAAGCACATCTGACAGAACTGTAACAACAACAATTAATAAGCTTATAGATTATGTTGATAATAGTTTAGTATTTAAGGCTGAATTAAATCCTGATTGGAAGTTGATTGAAAATACAGATTTGAAGAGTGTTACTCAAATGAAACAAGATGGATATATGGATGCAAGATTAAATGTTGTATATAAAGATGCTTCTAATAATGAGAAACCTGTAAGTCAGATTATTGTTAGTGAGGCATTAGCAAATACTCCATTAGAACCAGGACAATCAGCAGGAGTAGAGTTAATTTTAACAAAAACAATTTCTTCATCTGATGAAGATGATGATTTATCTTACAACAATGTAGCAGAAACATTAGAGTTTACTAACTTAGTTGGTAGAAAGGATGATATACCTGGTAATAAAGAACCATACGAGTTCGAACCAGGAGAAAACGATTCTGATTATACAGAAGAAGTTATCATAACAGCTCCAACTGGTGGTAATAAATCATTGACTTATATAGTTGTCGCAATTGCAGTATTAGCAGTTGCAGGTGTTGTAATATTTGTAATAAAGAGATTGAAGAGGTAGATTATTAAAAGAGAGAACAAAGCGAGCAAAGCTCGCTTTGTTCATTTTCCTATTTACTCTACTACAAAAATAAATTATTCATCATTCATTATTCACTATTCATTATTCATTGCAACCGAAGGTTGCAGATAACTGTTCGCCCGCCACTTCGAAGAAATTGCTTTAAATAAAAATTCACATCAAAAATAAACCGTACAAAAAGGATATATATAATAATTTATCGTCAAAATGATAGCTGGGGTCTTCCTAAATGCCTTTGACTTCTAAATTATTATATATATCCTTCTTGTACTTCTCTATCTATTTAAATAAAATTATTAACCATTCATTATTCACTATTCACTATTCATTGCAACCATCGGTTGCAGATGCTCTTCAGGCTCAAAATCAAAGATTTTGCCCATGAACATTCCTCATTAAATTATATAACAAATTCTAAAAACATCTCCAATCACATTCAAAATTTATTCAATAATAATACATTAATTTTCCTACTTACTCTACAAAATAAATTATTCATTTTTCACCATTCACCATTCATTATTCACCGCAACCGAAGGTTGCAGCTACTCACTTACAATTAATAAATGTATAATTTTTTAATAATATTAAATTTTTTGCATAAAATATATACATATAATTGTTGACAAGGAATTCTTTTAATGTTACAATTATTATACCAGAAGGAGATAACCTTTGTTTGGTGTACAGACAATGTTAGATTGAAAAATTAAGTGTAGTCTAAATACACCTACTTGTCTGGGAGAGGTCAGTCAGCTGACTTCTTTTTTTATGGCAAATAGATTGATGTGTTTAAAAAATTTGTCTTTTTTCTATAAATTGTAAAATCTTTGCTTTTTAAATAATTATAATAACAATGTCTAACTTCTCCAACTAACAGATCAGCTGCTTGTACAGGATAGTTATAGTAAGAATTTTTATATCGTACTTTAACAGAAACAGAAGAAAGAATTGGTGGAAAACTAATTCCATAATCATAATTTAAAACTCCAAATTGTAATTCTTCTCGTATGCTACTTTCTAAATCATAATATCCATTAGATACTGTTGATTGTTCATCTAAATTTAAAATTAGTTTAACAGTAGTATTTGGATCTATCCTATTTTGAGATATTAAATTTTCAATAATTCTCTTTACTTCTCTTTTTATAATATAATCTTTAAATCTTCCTTTTGATGCTTTATTATCAAATATGTAATCCTTAACTTTATGATTAGAGACAACAGCTACAGAAGTATCATATTTTTTTATAAAGTTTAATAATCTTCTTCTATCAGAAGGTTTTAACATATTTGATTTTAATTCTGGACAAACATATTTACAATTTTGGTGGTTATGAGTTAAACAAAAATCACTTTGTATATTATTGTTTTGTCTAAAATCTGAACAATATTTAGGTTTTATTAAATCAACTAAAGCTTTGTATTGTCTAGCAAAATTTTCTTGTTCTGTTAAGGATAAAAAGAATACACCACCATATACAAAAACCAATTCTTCAGGTTCTCCTTTTACTAATCTTCCAGAATCATCCATATTTATATAAATATATTGTATATTATCTTTATTCATATATTGCTCCTTAAAAAAATGTTATTGCAAATATATTATATATTGCATTAACATTTTTTTCAATTCTTATTATGCCAATTTTGACAAAATTATTAAAAATAAATTCTTCATTATTCACTATTCATTATTCATTATTTACCGCAACCATCGGTTGCAGATTTTAAAAATTATCCAGTAGAAAAATTAATATATAATATTTCATAAATTTTTCGGTTCAATACGATATTTAAGAATTTGTAATATAATTTAATGCGCCTCTTTCATTCAGGCTCAAAATCAAAGATTTTGCCCATGAACATTCCTCATTAAATTATATAACAAATTCTAAAAACATCTCCAATCACATTCAAAATTTATTCAATATTAATACATTAATTTTCCTACTTACTCTGTAAAATAAAATTCCACCACAATGAAGAATTATGCAAACGTAGGGGCGAACATTGTTCGCCCGCAACTTCGAAGAAATATCTTTAAATAAATTATTCACTATTCACCGTAACTGAAAGTTGCAGTTAAATTCAAGATTCATTGTAATGCTAGTCAAAGATAAAATTAATATATTATAATTTTTATGAGTATAATAATATAATAAAAGCTGATTAATAAAATTATTGAAAACATACCAATAAAATCATTGAAAAATGACCAATAAAAATATATAATATAAAAAATTAAATAATAGGAGGTTTTTATGGCATTAACTAAAAAAGGATATAAACAAAGAATTATAGATAGTAAAATAAAACAAAATTTAAAAATATTTGGAGCAATTAGTATAGAAGGTCCAAAATGGTGTGGAAAGACATGGACAGCATTAAATCATGCCAATTCAGTAGTATATCTTAATAATGTAAGTAATAATTTTAATGAAAGAGAATTAGCGAAAATGAATGTTGATTTAATATTAAATAAGGAATATCCACAACTTATTGATGAATGGCAAGAAGTACCTGCAATATGGGATGGAATCCGTTTCAAATGTGATGAAGATAATGTGAGAGGAAAATATATATTAACTGGTTCAGCAACTCCAGTAACAAATGACATACATCATTCTGGAGCTGGTAGAATTTGCCGAATGAAAATGTATACAATGTCTTTATATGAATCCGGAGATTCAACAGGAGAGGTATCTTTAAATGATTTGTTTAGTAATAATATTAAAGATAAAATGATAGATAAAGTTGATTTAAGAAAGTTAATAAGTTTAATTATAAGAGGAGGATGGCCTCAGAGTATTAATATGACAGAAGAAGAAGCGTTAATAATATCTCAAAGTTATATTAATGATATATTGAATTTTGATATTTCAAATATTGATGGTGTAAAAAGAGATATTAATAAAATGCGTATGATATTACGTTCTTTAGCAAGAAATGAAAGTACTGTTGTTAGTAATAATACTATAATAAATGATGTTAATGAGGAACATGATATAGCAAGTAAAAATACAGTTATTGATTATATAGATATTTTAGATAAATTAAAGTTAATTGAAAATCAGAGTGCATTTAGTGTAAATTTGCGTTCTAGTAGTAGAGTAGGAAAATCTGCAAAAAGACATTTTACAGATGTATCTTTAGTGTGTGCTATATTAGGATTAAATTATGAAAAACTAATTAATAATGTTAAATTTTTAGGATTTTTGTTTGAATCATTATGTGAAAGAGATTTAAGAATATATATAGAAAGTTATAATGGTAATTTATATCATTTTAGAGATAATACAACAGGATTAGAAATAGATTCAATTGTAGAAATGCCAGATGGAGAATATGGAGCAATAGAAATAAAACTAGGAACAGATAAAATAGAAGAAGCTGCTGAAAATTTATTAAAGTTTAATAGTATAGTACAAAAAAAACCGAAATTTTTATGTGTTATTAGTGGCTTACATGAGGCAATAATAAAAAGACCAGATGGAGTGTATGTTATACCTATAACAGTATTAAGACCTTAAAGTGTATACTAAAAATAAATTATTCATCATTCACTCTTCACCATTCATTCTTTACCGCAACCATCGGTTGCAGCCAACTGTTCGCCCGCTACTTCTGAGAAATGCCTTTAAATAAATTAGTATAAAAATAAACCGTACCAGAAGGATATATATAATAATTTATCGTCAAAATGATAGCTGGGGTCTTCCTAAATGCCTTTGACTTCTAAATTATTA
>CALXAP010000014.1 GCA_944386325.1 uncultured Clostridia bacterium | reverse complement strand
ATTTTTTTTATTTTATAAATTCATTTAAATAATATTATAGCATAACTTTTTTATCTGCATTTTCGTATTCATTTTTTATTAACCCTCCTAATATTAGTAGCAAGATTAGGGTTATGAGTGCAACCTTCGGTTGCGGTGAATAATGAATAGTAAATAATTTTTGATTTTTTTCTACAATTTATACCTTCATTGATAATTTCACTTTTTGTCTTTCATTATCAATGCCAATTACTTTAACTTTAACAATGTCTCCAACTGAAACAACATCTGAAGGATTTTTTACAAACCTATCTGCCATTTCAGAAATATGTACTAATCCATCATGCTTTACTCCAATATCTACAAAAGCTCCAAAATCTATTACATTTCTTACTGTTCCTGTTAAAATCATTCCCTCTTTTAAATCTTCAAATTTCAATACATCTGATCTTAATATTGGTTTAGGTAAATCTTCTCTCGGATCTCTTCCCGGTTTTGATAACTCGTCAATAATATCTTTTAATGTTAGTTCCCCTATATTTAGTTTTTTTGCCATTTCTTTTATGTTTATATCTTTTAGTTTTACCCTTAATTCATTTAATTTTTCTTTATCTTTTATAGATTCAGTGTTATATCCTAATTCTTTTAATAATTTTTCTGTTACATCATAGCTTTCTGGATGAACAGCAGTAATTTCAAGAGGATTTACTCCATCAAAAATTCTTATAAAACCTGCACATTGCTCAAATGCTACTTTTCCTAGTTTTGGTACTTTTAACAATTCTTTTCTACTTTTTATCTTACCATTTTCATCTCTATATTTAACAATATTCTTTGCAATAGTTTTATTAATACCTGCTACATATGAAAGTAATGATGGTGTTGCTGTATTTACATCTACTCCAACTGAATTAACAGCATCTTCTACAACTCCTGTTAAACTTTCATTTAATCTTTTTTGATTTACATCATGTTGATATTGCCCAACACCTATAGATTTAGGATCTATTTTTACAAGTTCTGCTAAAGGATCTTGTAATCTTCTTGCAATTGATATAGCTCCTCTTAATGAAACATTTATATCTGGATATTCTTCTGTTGCAAGTTTTGATGCAGAATATACAGAAGCTCCTGCCTCACTAACAATAGCATAATATACTTTTTTGTCTATTTCTTTTAGAGTGTCTGATATAAACATCTCTGATTCTCTTGAAGCTGTTCCATTACCTATAGCAATCATATCTATATCATATTTATTAATTAAATTTTTTATAACTTTTTTAGAACCTTCAATATCATTTTGTGGCTCAGTTGGATATATAGTTGTTGTATCTAATAACTTTCCTGTACTATCAATTACAGCAATTTTACAACCTGTTCTATATGCAGGGTCAAATCCAATTACATTTATATTTTTTATTGGTGGTTGTAATAACAATTGTTTTGCATTTTTTCCGAATACATTTATCGCCTTTTCATCTGCTTTTTCAGTTAAATCTGTTCTAATCTCCCTATCTATTGAAGGCTCAATTAAACGTTTATAACTATCTTCTATAGCTGTATTTAATATTTTACTAAATTGACTATTTTTATCTTTTATTATATCTCTTTTTATATAATCTAATATTTTTTCTTCTGGCTTATCTATCTTAACTTTTAAAAATTCCTCTTTTTCTCCTCTATTCATAGCTAAAATCCTATGACTTGGAACTTTAGAAATTAATTCACTAAAATCATAATACATTTCATATGGAGATTTTTCTTCTTTAGCAGCTTTTGAAATAATAACAGCTTCTCTAAAACACATTTTTTTAATTTTCTTTCTATATTCAGCATTGTCAGAAATATTTTCTGCTATTATATCCATAGCTCCATTAAATACATCTTCTACAGTTTCTACACCTTTTTCTGGATTTATATATTCTTTTGCCAGTTCATTTATATCCTTTTTTTCCATTTGTAAATATATAATATTTGCAAATGGTTCAAGACCTTTTTCTTTTGCAATTGTTGCTCTTGTTCTCTTTTTTTGTTTATATGGTCTATAAATATCTTCAAGTTCAGATAATATACTTGCATTATTAATAGAATTTGTTAATTCTTCTGTTAATTTTCCCTGTTCATCTATTAATCTTATTATTTCTTCTTTTCTTTTTTCTAAATTTCTTAGATAATTAAGTCTTTCTCCTAATTGTCTTAATATTTCATCACTTAGATTACCTGTAACTTCCTTTCTATATCTTGCAATAAAAGGTATAGTATTTCCACTATCAATCAAATTAATAGTATTTTCTACTTGATGCTCTTTTATATTTAACTCATCTGCAATTGTTTTTGCTATATTTAACATTATAACCTCCACTTTACTATTTCTAGCTTTTATAAATTTTTTATTCTATATTTAAATAATCATTATATGAACATTCTCTAACAATAAAATCATTTTCTTTAATATCTATTATTTTATTTGCAACAGTTTGTACTAATTGATGGTCATGTGAAGTAAATAAAAGTACTCCTTTAAATTTTTTCATACCTTCATTCAATGAAGTAATAGATTCCATATCTAAGTGATTAGTTGGTTCGTCCATTATGATAACATTTGCACCTGAAAGCATTATCTTTGAAAGTACACATCTTACTTTTTCTCCTCCTGATAATACTTTTACTTCTTTTAAAGCTTCTTCACCAGAAAATAACATTCTTCCTAAAAAGCTTCTAACAAAAGTTTCATCTGGATCTTTTGAATATTGTCTTAGCCAATCTACTATAGGCATATTTGTATTAAATAAATAATTATTATCTTTTGGAAAATATGATGTTGTAACTGTTGTTCCCCATTTTATTTCACCAGAATCTGGCTCTAATTCACCTGCTAATATTTGAAAAAGAACAGTTTTTGCTATTTCATTATCTGCTAAAAATGCAATCTTATCTTCTCTATTTACTTTAAAAGATATATTATCTAATATTTTCTTTCCATCAATTGTCTTAGATAAATTCTCAACTGTTAATACTTCTTTTCCTATTTCTCTATCTGGTTTAAAATCTATGTATGGATATTTTCTATTTGATGGTTTTATTTCATCTAATTGAATTTTTTCTAATGATTTTTTTCTAGAAGTTGCTTGTTTTGATTTAGAAGCATTAGCACTAAATCTCGCAATAAACTCTTGCAATTCTTTTATTTTTTCTTCTTTCTTTTTATTAGATTCTTTCATTTGTTTTAAAGCTAATTGACTTGATTCATACCAAAAATCATAATTTCCACTATATACTTTTATTTTTCCAAAATCAACATCTGCAATATGTGTACATACTTTATTTAAAAAATATCTATCATGTGAAACAACTATAACAGTATTTTCAAAATTTATTAAAAAATCTTGTAACCAATTTATACTTTTAATATCTAAATCATTAGTAGGCTCGTCTAATAAAAGAACATCTGGATTTCCAAATAAAGCTTGTGCAAGTAAAACTTTAACTTTATCTTTTGCCTCTAATTCTTTCATGAACTTGTTGTGATTTTCATTTTCTATACCTAAATTACTTAGTAAAATTGCTGCATCAGATTCTGCATTCCAACCATTTAATTCTGCAAATCTTTCTTCTAATTTAGCAGCTTTCATTCCATCTTCTTCTGAAAAATCAGGTTTCATATATATAGCTTCTTTTTCCTTCATTATCTTATATAACTCTTGATTTCCCATTATAACAGTATCTAGCACTGTATATTCTTCAAATGCAAAGTGATCTTGTTTAAGCATAGATATTCTTGCACCTTTTTCTATTGTAACTTCTCCTTTGCTTGGTTCAATTTCACCAGATAAAATCTTCAAAAAAGTAGATTTACCAGCTCCATTTGCACCAATTAATCCATAACAATTACCTTTTGTAAACTTTATATTAACATCCTCAAATAATACTCTTTTTCCATATCTAAGAGTAACTCCTATTGCATTTAACACAATAAACCTCCTACTTATTTAATATAATTATTAATGCACCTACTATACACAATATAAAACCTATCATCTTTAATCCAAGTGATGCTTCATTTTGATCTCCAAAACTAAAAACTCTATTTGTTATTGTTCTAGCATCATATATTAAAACAACTCCAAATAATGAAATTAATATTCCAATTAATAATATAACTGATTGCCACATATTATCAACATCCTTTTTTTATTTAACTTCTTTATATTAACATTTTTCTTTTTTTATTTCAAGTTTTTTTGTATTCATTAAAATATGAAATATTATATTTATGCATTCAATTTTTTGAGAAATAGCTCTGTAGCGCGGGCGAACACTGTTCGCCCCTACAACTATACAATTAGATTTTTTTGTTTTATAGAATTTGAAATAATAATATTGAATAAATTTTGGATGCAATTGAAGATGTTTTTAGAATTTGTTATATAATTTAATGAGGAATGTTCATGAGCAAAATCTTGTAACATAATATATTATATATAGCAAAAATTAAATATACTTTTTATTCAGTAACAATTCGTGGGGACCAGCAAGCTTACAGTCTGTTTTACAGACTGTGCGATGCTGGGAGTTACAAATAAAAAGTTATATTTAATTTTTGCTATATAATATTACTTAATCATAACCAGAAAGAGGATATAAGGAAATCTTCAATTTCGTTATATCCTCTTTTCTTATTATATGTACACATTAAATAAATCTTTTACAACTTCTTCTAAAGAAATTGGTGTTACTTTATTTCTTTTTAATGTATCTATTAATTCATTTATTACTTCTTCTTTTCTTGTTACATTCTCAATACATTTTGTCTCTTCTTCAACTCTACTGCCTACGTATTCTTTTTTCTTAATTTCTACTCCAAAATTTTCTACATTAAATAAGTTATTTGATGTATTTTGAGTTTTATAGTATTCTAACTCTATTAAATGCTTATTTTCTCCTTTTTCAAAATCCTCATTTTTCAAACTTATTTCTCCATATAATATTTTTTTACTTTCCGCTGCCATAATTACCCCCTTATCTGTTTTTGATAGTCTAATTATATACGTAAATAGAGTAATTGCAAGCTTTTTCGTTCGCGTAAAAATACATTATATTCTCTTATTCGTCAAGTTTTTATTTTTTATAAGTAAGTTTTACATGTTTTCCCATAGATGTCATTAAAATATAAAATCTTGGTAATAATTGCGAAATATCTATGAAATACTATATTAATTTTTTTATCTCTTCATATATTCTATCTTCTACATTGTTTATAGAAATATTATTTGCCTTTTCTCCCATTTCTTTTATCTTCTTTTTATCTAGAATAATAGCATTTATAGTATCTGACAATTTATCTTTTGTAATCTCATTATTTAATATAATATATGCTGCGCCTATTTTCTGTAACACTCTTGCATTTTTTTCTTGATGATTTTGACTTACATTTGGAAGTGGTATAAAAATAGCTGGTTTTCCTATTTTACATATTTCTGTAATTGTTATTGCACCACTTCTACATACAATAACATCTGATATATTCATTACTTTTTCCATATCATAAATATATGGTAAAACTTTTGCATTTTTTAAATTGTTAATATCTAATTTATTTTCTTTAAATATTTTTTTAACATCTTCGAAATTTTTTTGACCTACAGCCCATATAATTTGATATGTTTTATTCATATTTTTTGATATTATATCTATCATTACATCATTTATTTTTTTTGCCCCTTGGCTACCACCAAATACTAATACTAATGGAAGATTTATATCTAAATTCATTTCTCTTTTAATTTTTTTAATATCATCTATATCTAAATTCATTTTATTTATTTTAGTAGGAGTTCCTGTAACAACTATATTTTTTGCTTTTGGAAGAAATTCTTTTGCTTCTTTAAACCCCAACATAATAGTATTTACTTTTTTAGATAGCATTTTTACTGCAAGGCCAGGAAAAGAATTACTTTCATGCAACATAGTAGGTATTTTTAATTTATTTGCTGCTGTAAGAACAGGACCACATATATATCCACCTGTTCCTATTACAATATCAGGTTTGAATTTTTTTATTATATTTTCTGCTACTTTAACTGATTTTACTGTTTTTATCATTTTTTTTATGTTATCTTTGTTTATTTTTTTACTAAAACCATATGCTTCTATTGTTTCTAATTTATATCCTGCCCTTGGTACTAAATCCTTTTCTATTCCTCTTGATGTTCCAACAAATAATACCTCAGAATTTTTCTCTTCTTTCATTATTTTATTTGCAATTGCAATACCTGGATTGATATGCCCTCCAGTTCCAGCTGCTGCTATAATTACTCTCATTTTTTCCTCCTAACATTTATTTATTAGAAATTTAAAAGATATGCTATAGTAGCATATCTTTTGTTAATTTAATATAATTTATATAATTTGTCAATAATATTATAATACGAATATACTTTTTATGCTTTTGAACTTGCTCTTGATATATTTAGGAGGACTCCTACTCCACATAGTAAAATAATCAGCGCTGTTCCTCCATAACTAAAGAATGGAAGTGGCATTCCTGTAACTGGCATTGAACCTGTTACAACTGCTATATTTATAATTGCTTGAAGTCCAACTAATGTAGTAATTCCAACTGCAAGTAAACTTCCAAACATATCAGGTGCTTTCATTGCTATTATAACACCTCTCCAGATGAATATTGCAAATAACAATATTACTATAAAACATCCAACAAAACCTAATTCTTCAGCTAATACTGAAAAAATAAAATCATTATGTGGTTCTGGTAGATATAAATATTTTTGCTTACTTTGACCGAAGTCCTGCACCAAATAATCCTCCAGATCCTATTGCATATAAACTTTGTATTATCTGCCAACTATCTCCCTGAGGATCTGCCCATGGATCTAAAAATGATGTTATTCTTCCCATTCTGAATTCTGCACCTTGTGTTAATATTAAAATTACTATTCCTACTGCACCAGCTAATCCAAATGTCATAAAATGAGAAATTTTACTTCCTCCTACAATCATCATAACAGAAACAACCATTGCTATTATTAGTGTTGCACTAAAATGTTCCTGAAATCCTAATAAGATAATGGCCACTGGTGCTAAATAAACAAATGGTATTATAAATCCCTTTCCTAATTCTTTTAATCTATCTCTATTTATTGTTAGATATGCAGCATAAAAAACTATTAATCCTAATTTTGTTAACTCTGAAGGTTGAAATGTAGTAAATTTTAAATCAATCCATCTTTTAGCTCCATTTACCTCTGTTCCTATTAGAGGAACAATTGCTATTATTAGTATGGATAAAAAATATATTATTTTATAAAATCTTTTATATATTCTATAATCTATTTTAGAAATTATAAACATTGCTATTAAACCTATTACAGCTGATATTGCTTGCTTTTGTACATATGAATAACTATTTCCAGTTTCTGCATAAGATGCTGGAGAGCTTGCAGATAACACCATTACAATTCCAAGTGCTAGCAAAAATAAAACTGTAATACATAATATAAAATCTACAGGTTTATTTGCAAACTTCTTAATCTTTTTACTTTTCTCTGGCATTATCTCCCTCCTTACTTAATCTATATCGCATATAAACCAATTATACATAATAATAATGTTGTAATACTAAATACTGATACAATTTTATTTTCTTTCCAATTGCAAAGTTCAAAATGATGATGAATTGGTGTCATTTTAAATATTCTTTTTCCTGTTTTTTTATAAAATATAACTTGAATTAGTACTGATAATGTTTCAATTAATGGTACTAAAGCAATTATAATTAATATTAATGGCATTTTAAAATATAATGCAATTGCGGCTATAACTCCTCCGCAACAATAAAGAGCCTGTGTCACCCATCATTACTTTTGCTGTGTGTAAATTAAATACCAAAAATCCTAAACAAGCTCCTACTACTACACTTCCAAATACAGTTACTTCTTTTATATCAAATAATATTGAAACTACTGTCAAAAAAGTCATAATTATTGCAGTAACACTTGCTGCTAAACCATCTACACCATCTGTTAAATTGACTGCATTTGTTGTTGCTAGAATAACAAATATTGCAAAAGGTATATATATCCATATTGGTAAATCTATATATATATCAAAAAATGGTATATATGTTTGTGTTCCAATTTTTAAAACTTGAGTTATGTATAAAACATATACAACAGATACAATTAGCAATCCTATCATTTTATAAGCTGGTTTTAAACCTTTTGTATCTTTTAATACAACTTTTTTAAAATCATCAACTAATCCCACTGTTCCAAAACCTAATGCAATAAATACGAGTGGAAGTATCTTTATTGCTACATCTATTTCTTTATTATAATAATATAAAAAACCACAAATAGATGTTAATACAACACTTATCATTATAATAATTCCACCCATTGTAGGAGTTCCTTGTTTTACTAAATGTGACTTCGGGCCATCTGCTCTTTCCATCTGCCTTACTTTAAGCCTTTTTAGTATAGGTATTATTATCATAGATGCAATTACTGTTATAGCAAAAGATAGCAATAATACCTTAACTTGAAAATCCAAAAAAAATCACTCCCTACTTTTTCTTTTTGCCTTTTTCTATTTCTTCTATTATTTCTCTTACAATTACTCTTTCATCAAAAGGATGTTTTTCTCCATTTATCTCTTGATAAGGCTCATGACCTTTTCCTGCAAGAAGTATTAAATCCCTTCTATTAGCCATTTCTATCGCGTGTTTTATTGCCTTTCTTCTATCCTCTATACATATATATTTACCATTTGTCTTTTTAATTCCTTTTTCTATTTCTTTTATTATTTTATTAGGTTCTTCAGTTCTAGGATTATCTGATGTAATAATTGTATAATCTGCAATTTTTCCTGCAACTTCTCCCATTATAGGTCTTTTAGCACTGTCTCTATCTCCACCACAACCAAATACACATATAACTCTACCTTTAGTATATGTTTTAACTGCTTGCAATATATTTTCTAAACTTTCAGGAGTATGTGCATAATCTATCATTATAACTAATTCTTTTTTATTATCTACAAGTTCGCTTCTACCTGGAACTCTAACCTCACTTAATGCTTCTTTTATTTTTTCAGCATCTATTCCGAAAGAATTTGCAACAGATATTGCTGCAAGAGCATTATATACACTAAACCTTCCTGGTATAAAAGCTTTTACTCTTTCATTTTTCATTCCTATTTTAACTTTAAAATCAACAGACATATTTGTTACTGTAATATCTTTTGCAATTAAATTACTCATATTATCTATTCCATATGTCATTATTTCACATGGCAAATCCATTTTTGTTAATTTAGCCACTCTAAAATCATCTGCATTTATGTATGCTTTTTTACACATTTTAAATAATTTTAATTTTGATTCAAAATAATCTTCCATATCAGGATGCTCTTTTTGACTTATATGGTCTCTTAAAAAGTTAGTAAATATCCCTATATCAAAATCGCAACCTGCAACTCTATCTAATTTTAAACTTTGTGATGATACTTCCATAACGACTACATCAACTTTTTCATCGGCCATTTGGCTAAATAATCTTTGTAATTCTAAACTATCTGGAGTTGTTCTTGCACTTTCTCCTAAGAACTTATTTCCTATATATCTAGCAATTGTGCCTATTAATCCAACTTTCAATCCACCTTTTTCAAGTATTGATTTAATCATAAATGATGTTGTTGTTTTTCCTTTTGTTCCTGTTATTCCTATTAATTTGAATTTTTTAGAAGGATTTTTATAAAAATTACATGCCATAATAGCTAAACTATATCTTGTATTTTTAGCTACTATAAGTGTTATTTCATTATTTAATTGTTTTTTATCAAACTCTGCACCTTCTTCTACCATTATAGCTATAGCACCATTTTCTATTGCATCTTTTATATATTTGTGTCCATCTGTTTCAAATCCTTTTATTGCAACAAATAAAGTACCTTCTGTTACTTTTCTTGAGTCACTTTCTAGATTACTTATATCTAAATCTAAATTTCCCTTAGCTTTTAGTCCTTCTATTCCAGACAATATTTTTTTAAGTTCCATTTATAATCTCTCCATTCTAATTTTTAAAATTAAAAAATAATTATTTTCTATAATTCAGGATATATTATATAATTTTTTTTTTTGTTTGTATATACCTAATTTAAAAAAATCAAGGAAATTTGCATTGACTTTTTTATGTAAATATAATATACTAATTTATGGTATAAACTTTATGTTTATTTTATATAGATATTTTATCTATCTTTTTTTATTTTAAAAGATAGAAAAGGTGGTGTTAATTTATAAAAATAATATTTTTACTATTTAATTACATCAAGGAGGTTTCTTCATGGAAAAAGTAAAATTATTAGTTGTTACAATTTTAGGGGTCTTAGTTGTTTTTTTAATTTCAACATCTATTGTAACTAATGTTTCATCATTAGAACAAAATGTGAAAATTAGTCGGTATACCTTATGTTCGAACATTAAAGAATACAATGAAACAATAAAACAATTTTTAGAAATTGATAATGAATATAATAACATAGATTATTATATTTCTTCGGACATTAATAACAAAAGCATCATGCTTGACGAATGCATGGAAGAAGGTGATATTGAAAAAATAAATAATTCTTTTCTTTCTTTAGTATCATCTTCAAATAGTTTATTAACAATAAACTATAACGATACAAATGAATTTTTTTCATTTGTTATTCTTCGAACTAAACTAAGTTCGTTGGAAACAAAAATTTTTATTTCCCAACAGATTTATAATAATGCTGTAAGGCAATATAACGAAAAAATAGTTTCATTTCCTACAGCTATAGTCTCACTGTTGTATGGTTTTAATACCGTACCTTATTTTGAAATAAATTAACAAATCGAGTAGGAGAAATATCTATTAATGATATTTCTCCTACTCGGTTTTGTTTAAGCTTTCTTTTAAAATTTCTATATATTCTTCTAAACAAACATTAAGTTTCTTTATCTGTAATGCGTTTTCTTTACCTACATATCTATAATGCCAAGGTTCATAATTTACACCTGTAATATCCTTTTTATTTGTAGGATATCTCAATATAAATCCATACTTATATGAATTTTCCATTAACCATTTTTGTTCTTTAGTCTTTTCTTGATTTTCATCTAAAACTTGATTATCTATTGATACAATATCAACAGATAATCCTGTCTCATGCTCACTAGTACCTGGTATCAAAACCCAATAAGATGCTTCTTTATATGCTTCTTCATCTGAATATCCTTTATTCTTGTACTCTTTAATTTTGTCATTAAATAACTTTTTTTGTTTGCTTGTACTTCTATAACTTGAACATATTAATAAATCTAAATTTTCCTTTTTAGCATCATTTAACATATTTTTCAAATCGTTATAAATTCTCTCATCTACTTTCATATTTCCATTAATAGTTTTCAAATTTACTTCATAATTATCTGGTAAATAATTTTCTTTATTTACTAATATTAATTTCCAATCATTTAATCTTGAGTTAATATTTTCTTTTATATTATATAATGTAGCATTAGCTAATGCTATATTTTCCTCAACTTTAGTCTCTTTTATTGCAGTATCTATACTCTTGTTTTTAATATTAGTAACTATTAATGTTATTACTAGTGTAATTAATACAATTATAATTACAATAGCATAAATAAATTTAAATTTATTTCTTATTTTTATTTTCATATTACCTCTTTGTTAATTCTATAATTTCTCTTTTTAAAACACCAACAATTTCCTCTTGTGGTATTTTTTTTATTATTTGCCCTTTTTTAAATAATATACCTTCTTTTTTTCCTCCAGCTATTCCAATATCAGCTTCTTTTGCCTCTCCTGGTCCATTAACAGGACACCCCATAACAGCAACAGTAATATCTGATTCTATTTCTTGTAAAAATTCTTCAATTTCTTTTGCTATAGGAATAATATCTATTTGTGTTCTCCCACATGTAGGACATGAAATAAGTGTTGGAGTTTTCTTATACAAATTACAATCTTTTAATATTTCTTTTGCAACTTTTACCTCTTTTACTGGATCATCTGAAAGTGATACTCTTAAAGTATCTCCTATACCATTTCTCAACATATATCCTAATCCAATACTTGATTTTATTGTTCCACTAAATTCAGTTCCTGCTTCTGTAACACCTAAATGTAAAGGACAATCAAATTCTTTACTAGCCTTTTGATATGCCTCTATACATAAATCTAAATTAGAAGCTTTTAAAGATACAACATAATCTTTAAAATTTAATTCTTCTAATATATCTATATGTCTTTTAGCACTTTCTATCATTGCATCTGCAGTTGGTTTACCATATTTGTCTAATAAGTCTTTTTCTAGAGAACCTGCATTTACTCCTATTCTAATTGGTATATTTTTTTCAATACAAGCATTAACAACTTTTTCTACTTTTTCTTTACTACCAATATTTCCTGGATTTATTCTTATTTTATCTATACCTGCATTTATTGCATCTAAAGCAATTCTATAATCGAAATGAATATCTGCTACAATAGGTATATGTATTTGTTTTTTTATTTCTTTTATTGCTTTAGCATCTTCTGTATCTACACATGCAACTCGTATAATTTCACAGCCAACCTTCTCTAAATCTAATATTTGTTTTACTGTTTTATCTATATCTTTTGTTTTAGTGTTACACATAGATTGTATTACTACTTTATTTTGCCCTCCTATTTGAACATCTTTTACCATTATTTTTCTTGTTTCTTTTCTATTCATTTTTTCATTCCTTTTAATTATTTTATTACAAATAAAAACATTTATCTGCTTAATACACTTTTATATTTAATCATATTTTCTTATTTTTTTCAACTTTAATAATTAACTTAACTCCCTATAAAGTAAAAAGACGTTACAATTCACAGCTTATATATAATTGTATATTCAATTTTTTTGAGAAATAACTTTGTTGCGCGGGCGAACACTGTTCGCCCCTACAGATATTCTATTAGATTATTCTATATAAGTTTTTATAGATTTAATTAGCCGTGAATAGTAACAAAAAGACTAAGTATAAAACCTAGCCTTCTTACCAGTTATTTAAAATTTTCAAAGCAATCTATTTATAATTGCTAATAATAGCTATAACTATACATTCTATTATTCCAACTTTTTATTAATATTTTTCTATCTAACATTTATTTTATATATTTTTCATATTCTTTTACTCTATACTCCCTTATTGGATAACTTTTCATTAATTTTGGAAAAATAAATCTATATGCAAATTCACCTTTTTCTTTTATACAAATATATTCTTCTTCATTTAACAATTTTTTTAAAGTATTATGATAATCAAAATACAATACAAATACACCTCACTTTTGTATTGTATGTATATTAGTTTTTTCTATACAAATATTTCCTTCTTATGCCGTAGATTGTAACCATAAAAATTAAAAATTTATAATAAATATTAAATTATACTTTATATTTTTTGAAATTTATGTTATACTTTTTAAGTAAACTTTATTTTTATATCTTATAAGGAGGGTCATAATTATGACAACCAGAAGAAAACTTCACAAAAATTGGTGGATTTTAGTAGTAATTGCTGCAATAGTATTATTACTCATTATTTTCAAAGTTGACGATTCGACACCATCACAAGCCTTAAACGAATCTAAACAAGTTGTAAATGAACAACTAGAAAAACAAAAGGAGGATATAGAAGAGCTACAGAATGTTAAAGAAGAAAACAAACAAAACATTTCAGATGCTCTTAGTAAATAATTAAATAAAAATACCATATTTGAAAATTCAAATATGGTATTTTTATTTAATCTATATATTTCAAAGTCCTAAACTCTGTCCATTTTTCTGGTTCTTCCTTTACCTGTTCTGCTATTATATCCAAATTCAAACTAGAAACTTCATCTATTAATTTTTCTACTAACTCCATAGAAAGGATTTTAAGTTTTATATCATCTTTAAAAAAAATCTTATTTTTTACTTTTTCTGGTATCTTCACTTCATATTTTTCAATAAGTCTTTTATTTAAAATATCATAATCATTATATATATCTATTGAATATGTATATATGTATTTATTATAAAACAAATAATCTGTTACAAGATGCAATAAATAACCTCTTTCAAAACTATTTTGTATATTATTCTCCTCTAAAAATTTTATAATATTAGTTTCACCACTTTTTGGTCCATAATGTGTCTTTGATTTATCTGTAACACTATCTGGATATATAACCCCTTCAATAAATTCATCATAATTTTCTTTTCTATTTTTGTGTTTTTTTAAATATTCCTGTGCTACTGCTAAATGTATAACATATCCTGGCATATTTAAAATCCTCCTAGTTTAAATATTATTTTTTATTTCATCAATAATTGCTTTACTATCAATTTCAAAATACTTCATAAGCTCAGTTGCATTACCAGATTTTCCAAATACATCTCTTATTCCTAATCTAGTTAATTTTTTTGGATATTTATCTGATAAAACATCAGAAACTGCTGTACCTAATCCACCTATTATATTATGATCTTCCACTGTTATTAATCTTTTAGTCTCCTTTGCAGATTTTACTATAATCTCTTCATCGATTGGTTTTATTGTATGCATATCCACAACTCTTATATGTATATCTTCTTTTTCCAATTCTTCTTTTGCTTTTAATGCTTCTGCAACTGTTACACCTGTTGCAAAAACTGTTGCAATATTCCCATCTCCAAATTGCACAGCTTTTCCTATCTCAAATTTTTGTTTTTCATTGTATATAATTGGAGTAGATAATCTAGCTAGCCTCAAATAAACTGGTCCTTCTATTTTAGCAATTTCTTCAACTGCCCATTTTGTTTGAACATCATCAGATGTAGAAATTACTGTCATATTTGGTAAAGCTCTCATCATATTTATATCTTCTAACATTTGATGTGTAGCACCATCTTCTCCAACTGTAATTCCTGCATGTGTAGCACATATTTTTACATTTAATTTAGGATAACATATGCTATTTCTTATTTGATCATATGCTCTGCCACATGCAAATACAGCAAAAGTACTAACAAACGGAATTTTTCCACATGTCGCCATTCCTGCAGCAGTTCCCATCATATCTTGTTCTGCAATTCCAATATCAAAAAATCTTTCAGGAAATTTCTTGGCAAATAAATTTGTTTTAGTTGCTCCTGACAAATCTGCATCTAATACTACAACATTTGAATTTATCCTTCCTAAACAAACTAATTCTTCACCATAACTTTGTCTTGTTGCTTTTTTTTCAAATTTATTCATTTATACTATCATTCCTTCCTCAAGTTACAAATTGGTTGGAAAAATTGTGATTATTTTTCAACCTTAACTCTCTCTTCTTATAAATTATATTAAATTTTTTAATTCGTTAATAGCTCTTTTATATTCATCTTCATTTGGAGCTTTTCCATGCCATCCTGCTTGATTCTCCATATATGATACACCTTTTCCTTTAACTGTTTTAGCTATTATAGCAGTTGGTCTATCCTTTACTTTCTTAGCTTTTCCAAATGCTTCTATAATTTGTGTAATATTGTGTCCGTCTATTTGAATTGTTTCAAATCCAAAACTTTTAAACTTATCTGCTATTGGATATATATTCATTACTTCTTCTACTTTTCCATCTATTTGTAAATTATTATTATCTACTATAACACACAAATTATCCAATTTATAATGATGTGATGTCATTGCTGCTTCCCATACTTGTCCTTCTTCTAATTCTCCATCACCTAAAATACAATATACCCTATAATTTAATTTATCTAATTTACCAGCTAAAGCCATTCCATTTGCAGCAGATAATCCTTGTCCTAATGAACCTGTTGTCATATCTACACCTTTCACTTTATTTTTATCTGGATGCCCTTGTAAATTACTATCTATTTTTCTAAAAGTTTTAAGTTCTTCTTTGCTAAAAAATCCTTTATTAGCTAAAACTGAATATAATGCTGGTGATGCATGACCTTTAGACAATACCAATCTATCTCTATTTTGCATATCTGGGTTTTTTTCATCAATATTCATTTCATTAAAATATAATACTGTTAATATATCAGCAACAGATAAAGCTCCACCTGGATGTCCAGATTGTGCATTATATACTTCTTCTATTATTCCTATTCTTACATCATTTGCAATTTTCTTTAATTCACTAACATTATTTATCTTCAATATTATCATTCTCCTTTTAATCATTTTTTCTAATGATATCATAAGAAAAATGAAAAAAAAAGCTTTTTTTGTCTCCTAAAATATATTTTTAATATTCAATTCTTCTTTATCTTTTATATGTCCAATTAAATAAGTAGATTCCTGTATTTTTTGTATACTTCTTTTATATTCTTCTGTTTCTATTGTTGATTTTACTGATATTAATGCTTTTTCTATTAAATCAATTTCCTGATGATCAACTATTACAGACCATTTTTCTGAAATTTCTCTCCATTTTCTATATATCTCATTTGCATTATTATTAATTTCTTCTTTTTCTATATTACTATTTATATCTTTTTGCAAATCCTCTAAATCTGCTAATAATATATCAGTATTTTCTCCTAGCAAATTCTGTGTATAAATCGTACCAATTATAACACAAATTATTATTATTGCTATTATAAATAAATCTCGTATCATACATTTTTCTCCTTAGCCTGACAAAATATTTGACCCTTTCCATCAAATGTAACTACTAGTGCTTCTTCTGGTCTAATTTTAAACTTTTTTACTTCTCTTTCTAACCAAATCTCATCTTTTCCTATTGCTTTTAAATTTTCATGCATTATTTTTCCATCTATAACTAAATCATATGGTATTCCTTCATATTCTGGAATTATATTAAAATCTGCAGGAATTGTTGTTCTTTTATCTGGTTTTTGTATTACTGTTATTTGACCACTGGTTTCTAATATTGCATATTCTACATCACCAATATTAAACACATTATTTCCTCTTAATCTTTCTTGTAATTCATTTATAGTAAATTTCTCTTTTTTTAATGCTTTTTCATCTATTCTCCCCCTATATATTAATATAGTAGGTTTGCCACATATTACTTTTCTCATATTTATGCTTTTTAAATTAATATTTGAAATTATAAGATGCATCATTAATAAAGCAAGAATTGGTATAATTCCACTAAATATAGGTATTCCTATATTTGCCATTGGTATTGAAGCTAAATCTGCAATCATAATAGCAATAGCAAGCTCAAATGGTTGCAGTTGTCCTATCTCTCTTTTTCCCATCATTCTCATTATCACTAAAACCAATATGTATAAAATTACAGTTCTTATAAATGTTGTTAACATTTTTCCTCCAATATTTTTTTGAATTTTTTACAAGTATATTTTTTGCAAATTTTCTTAAACTATACTTGTAAAATTATTTTTAATTTTGAATATTTAAATTTTTTATGTTCATAATTTAAACAACAAAATAGTTTTGCCTACTTAGGATTAGTTTTAACCTTATATTTATTGATATTTCTTAAGTAGTAACTCTTAAATAAAGGAGGTTAATATAATGGAAAATAATCAGGCTAACACTGGTAGTTCTATGGGTACTGTTGGTCAAATGCTAAGTAGATTTGTTGCAGCAGCCATTATTTTAGCTATTACTGCCTTTTTTACTCCTGGTTTTACTATAAGTAATTTCTGGGCATTAGCAATAGCAGCTGTTGTTCTTACTGTAATGGATTATCTAATAGTTAAATTTACTGGTTTACATGCAAGCCCTTTTGGTAAAGGATTTGTTGGTTTTATACTCGCTGCAATCGTTCTTTATGTAACACAATACTTTGTAGCTGGATATTCAATTTCATGGATTGCCGCTATTATAGGTGCAGTTATTTATGGCGTAGTTGACTATATAATACCTGGTAATCAAAATATGTAATGGTAGTATTTTTGTTTTAAATATATAATGTAATACTTTTAAATTTATACTTATTATATTTATAACTTTTATTACCAAAAAACAAGGGTGTGTTTTCCACCCTTGTTTTCTAATTTTTCCTATTCCAATCTTCTTTGTTAGTTTGTCTTTGACGTGCTATAGCAAGTGCATATTCTGGTACATCATCTGTAATAGTAGAACCCGCAGCTATAAAAGCATTATCTCCTACAGTAACTGGAGCAATTAAATTTGTATTTGACCCTATAAAGCAATTATTACCTATAATAGTCTTACTTTTATTAAATCCATCATAATTGCAAGTTATTGTTCCACAACCAATATTTGTTTTCTCACCTATTTGGCAGTCACCCATATATGATAAATGTGGTATTTTTGTTCCCTCTCCTACAATCGTTTTCTTTATCTCAACAAAACTACCTATTTTTACTTTATTAGATAATCTACACCCTTCTCTAATATATGAATTTGGACCAATTTCGCAATTTTCTCCTATTTCTACATCAGATTTTATTGTAGTATTAGGGTGAATTACTGTATCTTTTCCTATTTTTACATCATCATATATATATGTAGTACTTGAATCTTCTATTGTAACACCATTTTTCATATGTTCTGCATTTATTCTCATTCTTAAAATTTTAGTTAAAATTTCAAGTTGTACTCTATCATTTACACCCAATATTTCTGTATTATCTTCAACTATAACAGCACCTGTTTTTAAACCATTATCATTCATTATTTTAATTACATCTGTTATATAATATTCTCCACTTGCATTATCATTATTTATAGAATCTAAAGCTTTTAATAACTCTTCTATATCAAAACAATATATACCTGCATTTATTTCTTTTATTTTTCTTTGCATTTCTGTTGCATCTTTTTCTTCAACTATTCCTTCTACATTTCCACCCTCATCTCTTATAATTCTTCCATATCCATAAGGATTATCATATATTGCTGTAAGAAGTGTTGCATATTCTTTATTTGTAATACTTTTTTCAACTAAATTTCTTATTGTTTCAGGTCTTAGTATTGGAACATCACCATTTAAAACAACTACTTTTCCCTTTTTACCTTTTAAAAATTCTTTTGCTTGCATAACTGCATGCCCTGTTCCTAGCATTTCTTCTTGGTATACATACTTTACTCTATCTTTCAATACATCTTTCACCTGTTCTTTTAAATGCCCAACAACAGCTATAATATTATTTATTCCAGCTTTTTTTGTGTTCTCATATGAACGTAGTACTATCTCTTTTCCATATATTTTATGTACTAATTTTGATTTATCAGACTTCATTCTAGTTCCTTTTCCAGCAGCTAAAATTATTGCAATTACTTCTTCTTGCATTTTTATCACCTTTCCTTAGTTTATTATATTCTCAAATAATTTTTTTGTTTATATTATTTAAAACTCATTTTTTATATCTCTTGAAAATAATTCTTTAAGTTCATCTTTTGCATCTTTATTATCATATAAAATATTATAAACAGCATTAGTTATAGGCATTTCTACATTATATTTATCTTCTAATTTTTTAATTGCTTTTACTGTATAATATCCCTCTGCAAGCTTTTCATATTTTTCTCCTTTTACATATAATTCTCCAAATTTTCTATTATTACTATATTCAGAAAAAACAGTTGCTCCATAATCTCCTAAATGGCATAAACCATATGCAGATAATTCATTTCCTCCCATAGCTTTAATTAATCTTGCAACTTCTCTTGTTCCTCTTGAAGTTAATGCACCTTTTAAAGATGACATTTTTAAACCATCTAACATGCCAGCAGCTATTCCTATAACATTCTTTGCTGCTCCACCTATTTCATTTCCAATTAAATCTGTACCATAATAAAATCTTATTAAATCACTTGAAAATTCCTTTACAAGTTCTTTTTTTGTTTCATCATTTTCACTATCTATTACCATACAATTAGATATACCACTACAAAATTCTTGCACATGTCCAGGTCCTAACCATACAGCAATTTTATCGTTATCTTTTATATATTCTTTTACTATTTGTGTTAATCTTTCTCCTGTTTCTATTTCTATACCTTTCATACATAAAACAATATATTTATCTTTTAAATTATACTCTTTAAGTTCTTCCATTAATCCTCTTAAAGATTGTGAATTTATAGATATAACAATTATATCTGATTTAATAGATTCATCTAAATTTGTACTTAAATTTATTTTATCATCTAATACAAGAAGACCATTATCTCTTGTATTAATTAAATTTTTAATTCTTTCAGAATTTTTTCTACCATATAATGTTACATTATGATTTATTTTATTTAAATACCATGCTATAAAACTTCCCCATCTTCCACAACCAATTACTGTTATATTCACGAAAACCTCCATTCATGCAAATCTAGCCATAAATTTTTTAGCATACTATAAATGGTGTAAACAAATTATATTATTTTTGTTTACACCACTTATTTAAGTATGTTAAATTGGCTCCTCAAACTGGGCTCGAACCAGTGACCCTTCGGTTAACAGCCGAATGCTCTACCAACTGAGCTATTGAGGAATATTTGCTACATGAAGTATTATATATTATATTATATACAATTTCAATAGTTTTATTATATTTTTTTCATCACATTTAATTGTAAAAGTAAATTCCAGTTATAAAACAAATCTGGAATTTACTTTTGCAATTGTTACAATTCACAGCTTATATATAATTGTATATTCAATTTTTTTGAGAAATAACTTTGTTGTGCGGGCGAACACTGTTCGCCCCTACAGATATTCTATTAGATTCTTCTATATAAGTATATAAGTTTTTATAGATTTTGATATAATAATATAGAATAAATTTTGAATGCGATTGGAGATGTTTATAGAATTTGTTATATAATTTAATGAGGAATGTTCATGGGCAAAATCTTTGATTTTGAGCCTGAATGAAAGAGGCGCATTAAATTATTTTACAAATTCTTAAATATCGTATTGAGCCGAAAAATTTATTTAATATTATTATATCAAATTCGTATGTCGTGAATTGTAATGTTTTTCTTCCTGAATTAAAATAAATTTTTCAAATATTCTTGCATTTTTTTACAAATTATTATATAATATTTTCAGTTTTATGTTAAGTTGTTTTCTTTTTATAAATTTAAGGAGGAATTACCATGAAAACGATGAAACGGCTTAAAATAATCGCTACACTGGTAAGTTTTGTTTTCACATTTGTTTTATTGGTTCCAACCTACACAGCTGCTGCACGTGGTTGGTGGAGACCACCACCTCCTCCAAGACATCATCATAGAGGATGGAGTAAATCTGATACTGCAGGCTTAATAATTCTTGGATTAGGCTTATGGGCTTTATCCAATAATAGTAAGTCTGATAAACCTTATTATGAGAAAAGGCAAGATGCCATAAATGATTTTAATGATGAGGAACTGGCTGTATTAAGATTAATAGAGCAAACTCCAACTGATGGTAATTTATACTACCTAGCATATTCCACCAATAAAGAAAAAAACACAATAAAAAATGTGTTAGAAGAACTTTATGGTGAATATAAATATCTTGGAGTTACTACTTACAGAGGTAGACCTGTAGTAGTATTTAGGCATTTTGCGGACCTCTATGGGAACAATCAATATATTCAAAATGGTGGAAACATGAGCAATTATGAAGTGACTATTTATAATCATATTGCTTCATTGAGTCCAGGTGAATATCAATTATCTGATCACACTTTTGACTCTTACTATAGAAATGTATTGGTGAAATTTCCATCATTAGGTTCGTTCTATACAAACGAATATGGAAATTTAGTAATTGTAAAGACATGAAGACATAAGAGATTATTTAACTTATTTGTTAGATAATCTCTTTTTTGTTATATTTTACTTTAAAAATAAATACATAAATAGCCAAAATAGAAAAATCTAATATAATTGTAGGGGCGAACAGTGTTCGCCCATTCTACAGAGCTATTTCTCAAAAAATTAAACATATTAATTCTAACTCTTAATAGTTACAAAGTTTTCCTGTACATTTCCAATATAAGGTTGATTTTATAGTCTACATAATGTTATAATATAAGTAGGTGTTTAATAATTTATTACAAAAAAGGAGTGTCTCACCATGAAAAAAACAACATTATTAATATTAACATTTATAATTACTTTAATTATATCCTTACCAGCAGCTTCTGCTGATTCTGTCCAGGGACCATATTGGATGCAAGGCCATGGTCCAAACCGGGCAGCAGAAATATTAGACCAGGAAAGAACCTGGCGTCATCACAACGAAGAAATAGTCCTTGAGGACTATTATAATCGTTGGGATAATTATCTTGAAAGACTTTATCCTGATGACGAATATACATATGAATATTCATATGTATATGATCAAGTAACAGGTCTCTATCATCTTCTCCTCAAGACCATAAAAAATGGTCACGAGGAATCTTTGAAGGAGTTTCAACTGGACAATGAAGACATGAATGTCTTCATTCGTTTAGTTAAACTAAATCCTGGTAAAGGATATTTACTCGAAAATTATGATGATCCTTTGTATCTCCAAAGATATAAAAGAATTATCAACACTCTTTTCATTAACTATCACATAGTTGATGAGGATACCTATTCGATGGAAATTTACATCGAATAACACCAAAAGGGTTCCTACATAGGAGCCCTTATTTTTTGTATTACAGGCGAACAATGTTCGCCCCTACATCTATTAGATTTTTCTATATTATGGTTTATAGATTTTGAAATAATAATATTGAATAAATTTTGAATGCGATTGGAGATGTTTTTAGAATTTGTTATATAATTTAATGAGGAATGTTCATGGGCAAAATCTTTGATTTTGAGCCTGAATGAAAGATGCTCATTAAATTATATTACAAATTCTTAAACATCGTATTGAGCCGAAAAATTTATTCAATATTATTATTTCAAAATCGTATAGCCGTAAATTGTAATAAATAATTAAAATATTTTTTTACAAATTTCTATTTTTTATTTTACTTTTCTACTTATTATGATAGAATATGAGCATAAAAATAAAAACTGGAGGTAAAATAAAATGGAATTTAAAAAATGTAATCGTTGTGGAAGTTTTTTTGTTTCAGATGGAAATATATGTTCAAAATGTAGTGTTAAAGATGAACAAGAAATAAAAAAATTAAAAAATTATATAGAAGAAAATGATCATTTAGGTTCACTTGAAGAATTATCAAATAATACTGGAATCACAGTTAGAAATTTATCAAGATATATTAATAGTAATGAAGAAATAAAGAATATGTCTAATACTATTAAAATAAATAATGAAGAAGGTTTTAATAACTTAAGTGTTAATTTATAATTGGAGGTAATTTATGTCTAATGTTTTTGATGTACTTGAAGAAAGAGGTTTTATAGAACAAATTACACATGAAAAAGAAGTAAAAGAATTATTCTCTAAAGAAAGTGTACCTTTTTACATTGGCTTTGACCCTACTGCAGATAGCCTACATGTTGGTCATTTCATTTCTCTTATGGTTGCATCTTATATGCAAAAATATGGTCACAAACCTATAATTTTAATTGGTGGTGGTACTGCTGTAATAGGTGACCCTTCTGGTAAAACAGATATGAGAAAAATGCTTTCTAAAGAAGAAATAAATCATAATGTTGAAAATTTCAAAAAACAAATATCTAAATTTTTAAGTTTCGAAGGTGAAAATGCTGCAATAATAGTAAATAACGCTGATTGGCTTTTAGATTTAAATTATATAGAATTCATGAGAAATATTGGTGTTCATTTTTCTATTAATAAAATGCTTGCTGCTGAATGTTATAAACAAAGATTAGAAAAAGGTTTAACCTTTTTTGAACTTGGATATATGCTTATGCAATCTTATGATTTCTTATATTTATATGAACATTATGGTTGTAAATTGCAATTAGGTGGAAATGACCAATGGTCAAATATAATAGGTGGTGTTGAACTTATTAGAAAAATTGGTAAAGACGATTCTTTTGGTTTAACATTTAAACTTCTAACTACTAAAGAAGGTAAAAAAATGGGTAAAACTGAAAAAGGTGCATTATGGCTTGATGCTTCAAAAACATCTCCATATGAATTTTATCAATACTGGAGAAATATAGATGATGCAGATGTAAAAAAAGTTTTATCTTTATTAACATTTCTACCTATGGATGAAGTAAATAGATTATCTTCTTTAGAAGGTTCTGAAATAAATGAAGCTAAAAAAGTAGCAGCATATGAAATTACAAAAATTATACATGGAAAAGAAGAAGCCAAAAAAGCTTGTGAAGCTGCAAATAATTTATTTAATGGTTCTGGCGTATCTGATAATATGCCTACAACTAAAATAGATTCTTGTGATGTATCTTTATTAGATCTTTTAGTAAAAATTAATTTTGCTCCTTCTAAATCACAAGCTAAAATACTTATTTCTCAAGGTGGAATATCTATAAATGATGAAAAAATTGATAATATTAATTATGTATTATCTAAAAAAGATTTTAAAGATGGATTTTTAATTATTAAAAAAGGTAAAAAGAATTATCATAAAATAGAAATGGTAGAAAAATAATCTACCATTTCTATTTTATAATATAAGATCTAATTTGGTTATGACTGCAACCGGAGGTTGCAATGAATAATCAGTTGTTTTTCTACAACTTATATCTAATATTAAATATATTATCTTAATAAATAGACTAGTGTAAGAAGGATATATATAATGATTTAGAAGTCAAAGGCATTTAGGAAGACCCCAGCTATCATTTTGACAATAAATCATTATATATATCCTTCTTACACGGTTTTTTTATATTTTTATGCTTCTTTAAAAACTAATATAACCTTAAATAAATCTCCATCTATATTAATTTTAAATTCTCCACCTTGTAATTTTGTTAAACTCTCTGAAATTGATAATCCAAGTCCGCTTCCTTCTGTATTTCTAGACTCATCTCCTCTAACAAATCTTTGCATTAATTCCTCTTCTGAAATATTTAACTTCTCTTTTGAAATATTTTTAAATATAACTACAATCTCATCATTTTGTCTATTCACATCTATATATACTCTCGAATTTTCTAAAGCATATTTAGAAATATTTGAAAATATATTATCTAAAACCCTTGCTATATATCTACCATCTGCATTTATATAAATATTTTTGTCTTTTATATCTAATATAGTAGTAAGTCCAATTTTATTAAATTTATCTTCAAATTCTCCAATTTCTTGTTTTATTAGTTCATCTAAATTTATCCTTTCAATATTCAATTTAATATTTCCAGAAGATGCTTTAGAAGCTTCTACTAAATCTTCTGTCAATTTCTTTAATTTTTGTGATTTGTTATCTATTATCTCCAAATATTTTTTTATATTTTCATTATCAATGTTTTCTTTTTCTAATAAATCAACATAGTTAATTATCGAAGTTAAAGGTGTTTTTATATCATGTGATACATTTGTTATTAATTCAGTCTTCATTCTTTCACTTTTTAATTGTTCACTAATCGCATTTGAAAATCCCCCTGCAATATCATTTACATATCTTGATACTTCCTTTAAATCTCCCTTATAATTTTCTTCATTTAAATACACTTCCACATTTCCATTATATATTTCTTGAAGAGCATCTTTAATTTCATAAAATTGTATAGCACTATTATTTACTTTATATATAACAAATATCCATAAAGCAATAATTAGTAATATCCCTATATCATTAAACTGTAATAATATAAGATTTGCTATTACAAAACAAATAAAATATATTACAATTTTATATGTTTTATTTATCCTATTTAATGTTTTAGAAGTTCCATCTCTTAACCACTTATAAAATTTATATATTATTGTATTTTTAATTAAAGTTCTTGCTTTTATTCTTTTAACCAAAGTTTCTAAAAGTAATACACCAGATAAATATATTATTATTGAACCTATAAAACCAAATATAAACATAATTACATAATCATTAGACGCTATTGCTGAAAAAAACATTACACCTATAGAAAAAATAATACTTATTATTAATAAAGCTAAAAATAAAACTTGCCTATCTAACCAATTTAATATTACTTTTCCATTTTCATCTCTTAACCCAATAAATCTAGCTCCAATAACAATAACCATTATTATCAATATTGAACTAATTGGTATTGCAACTATTGAAGGTGTATAAAAATTCTTTGATACATTAAACATTATATTTTGTAATTTAATATTATCACTTATAATCAATTCATTATTTATACCAGAAAAATAACTTATATTTTTATCTTCTATTTCTTCAAAAAAATTCTTATACTTTATATTTTCTAATGTTAATTTAGAAATATTTGTACTTACTAAACCTTCTTCATAATTCCAATAAATATTACTACTATTAATTCTTAAAAATTCTTTTATTTTTTCTATAGAATCTGTATTCATTGTATGCTCTAAATTTGTATAAGCTATATTATTATTTTTATCTATTATTAAGAATTTAAAATTAATATATTCTTCTGAAACATATATAATCATACCTTTTTGCCCATTTATATCAACATCTTCTTGCTTATCTTCCCAACTTTTGTCATATTCATTAATTACTCTATTAAACATTAAAGATATATAATTTTCATATGTATCTGTAAAAGATTGTGAATCTTTAAATTCTTCATTTTCTTTTATTTGCCCTTGACTATATACATAAGATACATTTGCTATAGCCAATATTAAAACTATTATAAGTATTGGTAGGGTTATATAACATGCAATTTTTATACCACTTTTAAATGTATTACTCATTTACATACTCCTTACTAATCTAAATTTTCTACTTTATATCCAATTCCCCATATAACCTTTAAATATTTAGGTTCTTTAGGATTTATCTCTATTTTCTCTCTTATGTGTCTTATATGTACTGCAATTATATTTTCAGCTCCATATGCTTCATCTTCCCATATATTTTCATAAATTTGTTCTATTGAATATACTTTTCCTTTATTTTTAGTCAAAAATTTTAAAATATTATATTCTGTAGGTGTAAGCTTTACATTTTTACCATCTACTATAACCTCTTTAGTATCATCATTTATAACTAATTCTCCTGTTTTAAATATATTTTTTCCATCATTACCATCCCTTGTTATTGCACCTAATTTTGTATATCTTCTAATTTGAGAATTAACTCTTGCAACCAATTCTAATGGATTAAATGGCTTTGTCATATAATCATCTGCACCAATATTTAAACCTAATATCTTATCATAATCCTCTGATTTAGCAGATAATATGATAATTGGTATACTTTTATCTTCTCTAATTTTCTTAGCTGTTTCAATTCCATTTAATTTTGGCATCATAATATCTAATATAACTAAATGTATAACATTTTTATCTATAATATCCAATGCTTCTTTTCCATCATTTGCCTTTAATATATTAAAACCTTCTCTTTGTAAATATAATTCTATAGCATCAGCTATTTCTTTTTCATCATCACATACTAATATATTGTACATTTATTATCACTCCCTCTATATGTTATAGCATATTTTTATTAATAATATTTAAAAAATAAATTAATTTTTTATTAATATTTTTCTATTTTTTACAAATAATATTATATATTTTATTATGGAGGAAAAATGGAATATTTAATAAAAATCCCTATATTGTCTTTAAGCTCTATTTTAGTATTATTTATACTAAGTAAATTAATGGGAAATAAAGAAATTTCACAATTAAGTATGTTTGATTATACCATAGGAATTACTATTGGTTCTATAGCAGCTGAAATGGCAACTTCTTTAGAAGATAATTTTATGGAACCACTACTTGCTATGATTGTATACACTTTAGTTGCAATATTTATATCTTTTATTTCTGCTAAATTTTTACCTGTAAGAAGAATAATTGAAGGAAAATCCGTTATTTTATATGATAATGGAAAAATTTTTAGAGGTAATTTCAAGAAAATGAATTTAGATTTAAATGAATTTTTAATGCAATGTAGAGTAAATGGGTATTTTAATCTAGCTGATTTACAAACCGTGATACTTGAGGCAAATGGCAAAATGAGTTTTTTACCAAAAAGCATAAAAAGACCAGCTACACCTGAAGATTTAAGCATAAAACCTAAAATAGAAAATATAGTTATTAATCTTATTCTTGATGGTAAAATATTAAAAGAAAATTTAAAATTTATTAATAGAGATGAAAATTGGCTAATGAAAGAAATTAAAAAGCAAGGATTTTTGCATTTAGAACAGATTTTTCTAGCCACATATGATAACAATAATAATTTAAGTATTTATAAGAGATTAGATAATAAAAATTTATCAGATCCATTTGGATAAAACTTAGATTTCATAATGTGTCCATATACTAAGTATTTTTATAATTTTTTCCTTTTCATAAATTTGATACACTAACCTATGTTGTATATTTATTCTTCTTGAATATGCATCTTTTAAATCCCCAACTAATTTTTCATAAGGAGGTGGATTCTGGTATGGATTCTCTTTTATTAAATCGATTAAACTTTTTGTTTTATCTCCCAATCCAATTGATTTTATCTTTGGAATATCTTTTATAACTTTTTTTCTATAAACTATTTTATACACTACCATTCCACCTCTTTCTCATCAACACAATCTTTTATGTCTTCTTTTAATCCCTCAATAATATCTTCTTTTAATCCTGGTATAGATGATATATATAATGTTTCCATTAAATTATTATAATCCTCTTCAGATAATATAACTGCATTTCCATTTTTAGTTGAAACATTTATTGGCTCATTATACTTTATTGTTCTTTCTAATAACTCATATATATCTTTTCTAAAATTTGTTATATTTATATTAGTCATTAAAAACACCTCCTATATTGATATTATAACGTACGGTATACCGTATGTCAATATTCAATAATAAAATATTTTATTAACTTATTATCTTCTTTTCAATACAAATTTCTAAATTTAATTTCTTCTTAACCCCGTTTTTACACTTTATAATAATAAACTCATTATCCAAACCTATAATCTTACATTTTCCAAATCTCTTATGATTAATAACATCCCCTAATTTATATATATTATTATATTTTTTATTTTCTTCTTTTTTATTATTATTTAAAATTTCATTAATAAAATCTGAACTTTCAACATAATTTCCAAATTGTTTTACATATTTAAATATTTTTAATACATTTTTAGCTCTAGTTATTCCTACATAAAATAATCTTACTTCTTCTTCATATTCATCTAGCTTTTCTAAATTTTTACTATCTGTTTTATCTATGCAAGGTAAAATTCCTTGTATAACATCTATTAAAATAACATTATCATATTCTAAACCCTTACTAGAATGTATTGTAGACAATATTATATTTGTCTCTTCATTATTTCCTTCTTTAATTTTTTCTTCTAGTTCATCTAATCTTAAAAGAAATTTTTTTAAATCTGGATTTTGTTTTGCAATAGATAATAATATATTTATTTTTTGCAAATATACATTTTTTTCTTCTTTTTTTCTTTTTATAAATTCTTCATATTCTAAATCTTTTAATATACTATTTATTATTTCATATGTATTTTTATTTTTCCAAAATGACATTTTTAATTTTATATCATTTATTTTTCTTATTTGCCAAAATAAAACTTCATCAATAGTAGTTAGTACATCAAGAATATTAGCATTATTATTTATTCTATTTAATTTTATTTTTAATTTATTTATTATATTTTTACTAATTCCACAATTAATTTTATAATATATTTCTTCAAATATTTTTATATTATTTGGCTCAAAATAAAATTTAATAAAATTTTTAATATCTTTTACTAGTTTATGATTAAAAAATAAAGTTTCTCCTTCCTTTATTTTAAAATTTACATTATTTTTCATAAAAATATCAATCAATGGTATGGCAGATTCATTATTTCTATACAATATAGCTGTTTGTTCATTTGAATCTTTTAATATATTTAATAAATAATTATATTGATCCTCATAATTTTCTATTTCTGTAATTTTAACTGTTTGTCCACTTTTCCTATATGGAATAATATTTTTATCTTTTCTATTAACATTTTGTTTTATAAAATTATTAGCTATTTGCAGAATCTCAGGTGTACTCCTATAATTAGTTTCCATATATAATACTTTTGAATTTTTATATACTTTTTCAAAATCTAATAATGCCTTTGGATATGCTGCTCTAAATTTATATATACTTTGATCTTCATCTCCTACCATAAAAATATTTTTATTTACAAGTAATTTTATTATCTCATGTTGTATTTTAGATGTATCTTGTGCCTCATCAACATTTATATATGTAAATCTATTCATAAATTTTTCTTTTATATTTTTATAATTTTTTAAAATACTATATGCATATTTTAGTTGATCATCAAAATCCATTATCTTATTTTTTATTTTATAATTTTCATATTCTTTATAAATTTTATAAAAATCTATATTATCGTTTTTAATTTGTTTTATTTGCTCATCACTTAAAAGCATATTATTTGCATATGTTATTTGAGAATTTATATCTTTTATTACTGTTTCATTTGGAAAATCTTTTTTTAATTTTATATATAAATGTGATAATATTTCCTCATTATTTCTAAAAAGCTCAAATGCTTTTCTACCTGTATTTCTTTCAAACTCTCTTATTACAGATACACAAAAACTATTTATTGTTCTAAACTGTAATTTATTATTTTCTCCAAAAATATTAGAATATTTTCTTTTCATATCTTTTGTTGCAGATACACTATAAGTGAGTGTTAATATATTTTCTGGTGATATGTTCTTACAATAAATCATATATCCAATTCTACTTACAATAACAGTAGTTTTTCCGCTTCCAGGTACAGCAAGAAGCAGTATTTTACCATTAATATTTTCTACTGCTTCTTTTTGTTGATTATTTAAATTCAATTTATATTTATCCATAAATTCATTTATACTCATTTATATCTTTAATCCTTTATTATGTTTATCTTCTCTAATTCTTTTTATACTTTTTAATTCAATATAATCTAATACTAATATTTTTATAATAGCAACTATAGGTACAGATAAAAACATACCTAATATTCCAAAATATGCACCACCAATTGTTACTGCAAATATTATTAATATTGGACTTAATTTTAACGAACTTCCAACTATTTTTGGATTTATTACATTAGCATCTATTTGTTGTAATACTATTACAACAATAGCCATTATAAGTGCTTGCCCAAATCCTCCTGTAAAAATAGTTATTACTATTGCTATTCCAGATGCTACAATTGCTCCGAAATATGGAATAATATTAAATACACCTATCATTAGTCCTAATAATACAGCATATTTTACATTCATTATTGATAATGCAATTGATATTAAAATACCTATTATAAAAGCATCTAATACTTGACTATATATAAATTTATAAAATATTTCATTTGTTTTTCTAAAGTAATTATTTATTTTTTTAGTAACATTACTTTTGAATATTGATCTAGTTAATTTTTTTGCAAAATTTAATATTTCTGTTCTTTCTAATAATAAATATATTGAAACAATTATAGTTACAAATAAATCAAATATAATTCCAGCAAAATCTATAACACCTTTTGCGTATCCTGTTATACTTTCAAGTTTAAAGAATTGACTTATATCTACATGCTGTAAATTAGATATTATACCTTTTATATCTATTTTATTTAGTATAGAATCTGGTGGTAAATTATCTATATAATTTATTGCACTTTCGTAATAACTTGGTAAATTATTAAATAATTCAACAATACTTTTTGATACTGATGGTAATACAAAGTTAATTATAATAGTAATAATTAATATTGCTATTATGTATATTGTTAGTACAGATAAACCTCTTGCTCTTTTTTTTACAAAATTAACATTTGCTTTTCGGTAAAACAATTCCACCTTTTTAGACGGTATATAAAATATATATGCAATTAGTATTGCAAGTATAAAAGGCATTAGTAAATCTATAACTTCCCCTAGCCAATTTACAATAGAATCAAAACTATCTAATGTTTTATATACAAATATAACAGCTACAGCAAAAGTAAACCAATATACCCATTGTTTCCATTTCTTTTTGTTCACAATCAATTTTCCTCCTTGATATTAATGTCTAATTCTACTGGACAATGGTCACTTCCATATACTTCTGAAAGTATTTTTGCATCTTCTATTTTTTCTTTTATTCTATCTGAAACTATAAAATAATCTATTCTCCATCCTACATTTTTTTCTCTGGCTTTCATCATATAAGACCACCAAGTATAGCAGTTTTCTTTATCTGGATATAAATATCTAAAAGTATCTATAAATCCATCACTCAATAACTCTGTCATTTTTTCTCTTTCTTCATCTGTAAAACCTGCATTTTTCCTATTAGTTTTTGGGTTTTTTAAATCTATTTCTTTATGCGCCACATTTAAATCTCCACAAAGAATTACAGGTTTATTTTTATCCAACTTTTTTAAATATTTTCTAAAATCATCTTCCCATTTTTGCCTATAAGATAATCTTACGAGTTCTCTTTGTGAATTAGGTGTATATACATTTACAAGGTAAAAATCTTTAAATTCTAATGCTATAACTCTTCCTTCTTGATCATGCTCTTCTATTCCAATACCATAATACACATTAATTGGTTTTATCCTAGTAAAAACTGCTGTTCCTGAATATCCTTTTTTTACAGCACTATTAAAATAATTATAATATCCATCAAAATTTACATCTAATTGTCCTATTTGCATTTTAGTTTCTTGTATGCAAAAAATATCTGCATCAATATTTTTAAAAATATCTTCAAATCCTTTATTCCAAACTGCTCTTAACCCATTTACATTCCATGAAATCAATTTCACTATAATCTGTCCTCCATCTTCAATATTCTTGCTATATTATACTTGAGTTACTAGGAATTGTAAAGATTTTTATTATTAATAACCCTAATACAACAAAATATAATATTTAACATATATAAATTGTAGAAAAACTGTAGGGGCGAACAGTGTTCGCCAGCACTACAAAGGCATTTCCTAAAAAATAGAACATAAATATGTCTAATACACTTGCTTAATATGATGTATTATATATTTATTTTTCTTTATATAAACCTCTATTACATCAATTCTTGCATTTTGCTCTAATATTTTTTTTATCATCATATAATAATTAGCTGCCTTATAAATATGTTTTCTTTTTCTTTCTGTTACAGATTCTGCAGGTTTACCAAAATAATTAGAACTTCTAGTTTTTACTTCTATAAAGATAATTTCATTATTTTTCCATGCTATTATATCTATTTCTCCTATTTTACACCTAAAATTTCTTTCAATAATTGTATATCCTTCATTTTTTAAATATGAGCAAGCTATTTGTTCACCTAAAATACCAATTTTTCTTCTTTCATACATTATTTATTTTGTATTCTCCATTTTCATTTTTACTCACATATCCTTCTAATTCCATTAAAATTAATTGTGCGTTTACATCATAAATTGGAATATCCAATTTAACTGATATTTCATCACTTGACATTTCTGCATCTTTTAAACTTGTATATATTTTTTTAAATTTTTCAGGAATTTTTATACAATTCTCTTCTACTTTCTGTTTTTTATATTGTTTATATTCCATATCTAAATCTTCTATTATTTGCTTTGGATTAATTACAATTTTAGCCCCATTAAAAATTAGCCTTGCAGTACCTACCCCTTTATTATTTCCAATATTGCTTGGTATTGCATATAACTTTCTACCTTGATTTTTTGCATAATTTGCTGTAATACTTGTACCACTTCTATATGCCGCTTCTACAACTAATACTCCCATGGAAATACCACTAATTATCCTATTTCTTTCAGGGAAATTACTACTTTTAACACCTACACTTGGACTATATTCACTTATGATAAGTCCATCTTTTTCTAATATTTCATAAAACAACTTCTCATTTTCTTTTGGATAAATATAATGAAATCCACTTCCTAAAACTGCTATTGTTTTTCCTTTTTGCTCAATTGTACTTTTATGTGCAATTGAATCAATCCCTTTTGCTAAACCACTTACAATATTTAATCCATTTAAACATAACTGACTTGCAAATACTTTAGCTTGCAATTTTCCATATTCAGTTGCACATCTAGATCCTACTATTGCAATATTTTTTTCTTTTAATAAAGAAATATTTCCTAAAGCATATAATATTTTAGGTGGTTTTTTTATTTCTCTTAAATTTTCAGGATATTCCTCATCTTCATAATATATTATCTTTATATTATCTTCCTCCTTTGCAAATAGCTAATTTTTTAAAAATACTTACGATCTAAATTTCTATATTGTATTGCTTCTGCCACATGTTTAACTTCTATATTTGTTTTACCATCTAAATCTGCAATAGTTCTACTTACTTTTAAAATTTTAGAATATGCTCTTGCACTTAATCCTAATTTTTCATATGACATTTCTAATAAATTTTTAGATTTTTCGTCTAAAATACAAAATTCTTCTATTAATTTAGGGGTTAATTCTGAATTTGAAAAAACATTATATTGTTTATATCTTTCATATTGAATTTTTCTTGCTTTATCTACTCTTTTTTTAATATCACTAGATTTTTCTTCTTTTTTATTTGATTTTATCTTATCAAAATCCACAGGTTTTACCTCTATTTGTATATCAAATCTATCAAGCAATGGACCACTTATTTTTCCCATATAAGTTTTTATTTGTTTTTCGCTACAATTACATTTTTTCTCTTTTGTTCCATAATATCCACATGGACATGGATTCATACTAGCAATTAGCATAAAATTACATGGATATGTTAATGTTGCATTTACTCTACTTATACTTACTTTTCTATCTTCTAATGGAACTCTTAAAACCTCAAGTGTATGTTTGTTAAATTCAGTTAATTCATCTAAAAATAATATACCATAATGTGCTAAACTTATTTCTCCTGGTTTAGGAATTTTTCCTCCTCCTATTAAAGCAACTGAAGAAACTGTATGATGTGGTGCTCTAAAAGGTCTTTGTGTTATTATGCTATTGTTATCTAAAATTCCAGATATACTATGTATTTTAGTTACTTCTAAAGCCTCTTCAAAAGTTAAATCTGGAAGTATTGTTGGAAGTCTTCTTGCCATCATTGTTTTTCCTGAACCTGGGCTTCCTACCATTAAACAATTATGTGCACCTGCAGCAGCTATTTCTAAAGCTCTTTTTATATTTCCTTGTCCTTTGATTTCTGAAAAATCATATTTATACTTATTCTTATGACTAAAGATTTTTTCAATATCTACAATTTCTTTTTCTATCTTTTTTGTACCATTTAAAAAATATACTGTTTCTAGTAAATTTCTAACTGGTATTACTTCTAAATCTTTCACAATTGCAGCCTCTTTTGCATTTTCTTTTGGAACTATAACTCTATTTATACCTAATTTTTTTGCTTCTATACATCTTGGCAAAATACCATTTACTTTATTTATAACTCCATCTAATGAAAGTTCCCCTATAAAAACAGTTGTATCTATATCATCAATATCTAAAACTCCAATAGCCTGTAATACACCTATTGCAATAGGCAAATCTAAAAAAGAACCTTCTTTTTTAGTATTTGCTGGAGCTAAATTTACTGTTATTTTTCTACTTGGAAATTCAATACCAGAATTTCTAATTGCTATTCTAATCCTTTCTTTTGACTCTTTTATTGCTGTATCTGGAAGTCCAACAATCTCCCATCCTGGCAATCCTCCTGAAACATCTACTTGAACATTAATTAAGTAGCCATCTACACCATTTAAAGCCATACTTCTTATAATTGATAACAACTAATCCTCCACCTTATTAAATTATTATTAAATATTTGGAATTTTTTTAGAAATAAAATTCTTTGAAATAAATTTATTTTATATTAACAAATGAAAACTTTTTAGTCAATACTTTTTCCAATATTTTTATATGAATCGTTTTACAATTTTAGACATTTTTCTACTAGAACTGTGCTAAAAACAGATAAAGAAGTCTAAGAAGAATATATATAATAATTTAGAAGTCAAAGGCATTTAGGAAGACCCCAGCTATCATTTTGACGATAAATTATTATATATATTCTTCTTGGACGGTTTATTTTGATCTAAACTTTTATTTAAAGCAATTCTTTAAAGTGACGTGCAAACACTAATCTACAACCTTGGTTGCAATGAATAATGAATGGTGAATGATGAATAATTTATTTTGCAGAGTATGTAAAAAATATCAAAAAAGAATCCTTTATACGGATTCTATACTTTCTAAACATTCCCCTATTATTTTTTCTAATGAACTAGTATCATAAACAGATTTTATACTAGCTTCTAACATCTCTTTTGGATTTACATTTTTAATATTAAATTCATAACCATTTTTTAAAGCTAATTGTCTTATAAATTCTCTTATAGTTCTTCCATTTCCTTCTCTAAAAGGATGCAATACATTTAATTCTGACATATAATAAGCCAATCTATTACTTAATTTTTGCTTATCATATCCTTCTAAAAAATCTTCTTTTTCTAATTCATTTAATATTCTTTTTAATTCTTCTTCTATATATTCATATTGTGCAAACATAAAATTATCCTTTGCAATGTTTTCATTTCTGAACTTACCTGCAAAAGGATAAATATCTTCAAATAAAAATTTATGAATATCTAATAAATGATTTACATCAAATTTTCCATTTATCTTTTGTTTCCTTAAAGCAAGTAATTTAGCTGCTGTTATTTTACTTTCATATTCTAATAATTTTTTTGTATCTTTTATATCTAATTTATTTATTAATACATTTGTTCCTTTATAACAGTATATAGAATTTCTTACTTCATATATATCTCTCATACTCTAGTATTACCTTTAATTGTATTTATAACATCTTCAATATTTATTTCATTATTTGAATATCTTTCAAGTAAATTTACATCTTCTTGGCTTATACCCATTCCCTCTATTGCTAAATCACTTTTTATATTTTCTATATTTAATTTAAATTCTTTTTCCATAATACACTTCCTAATATAAATTTAGGGTAATTTTATCATTAAAAAAACTAACCCCATAATAATATTATACCACAAAAAGCTTTAAATGTCAGTAGTTTTGGGCAAATTAATTGCACAATTGTACTCTATTTTTTTATTTTTTCTATTATAAATTATAGCCTCACTATCTGTTATTGCATATATATTTTTTTCCATTTCATTGCCAATGTTTTTTAGTCTATTTATATAATCTTCTGTATTAATTGTATGCACATCAGCAACAAAATCATCATCAATTATTCCAAATCCATTGTAATATTCTAAGCAATTTTTATAACTATTTTCTATTGTTAAAAAATATTTTCTAAAGTGCAAAACAGCTCCTGCACTTTCTCCTATTATATCCCCTTTATAATTTTTAATACTATATAATATTTCTTTATCGTAAACCACTTTATTAAAAAACATATCTGGGTTTCCTCCAGGAAGTAGTAAAACATCTGAGTTATTAATTTTATCTATTATTTCTTCTTTTGTTTCTTTATAACAATTAGCATATGTTATATTTTGTTTTTCTATTCCGAATTTACTTAAAAAATCTACATATCTTCTATATCTTTCCCCTTTTATATTAAAATAATTTTTTTCAAATTCATCATTTGTCATTTCTTTGGCAAAAGCCCATGGTAATATTAAAACTTTTGAAAAAGATTTTATATATTTTTTTATCTCCTCATTTTCCTCTTTTCCAATCTTATCTACTTGACTTACTAAAATACTATAATACATAATTCCTCCATCATACTGTTAAATAAATCTCCTATATAATTTTTATAGAATATATGATTTTTATAAAAACTATACTAACAGAAATTTATTAATCTACAATTTTTATACTTTCATAATCATTTATATTCTTTTTCAAATCATTTATTACACTTATCATATTGTTTTTTAGTAAGTTAAAGTTTTCATTTAACTCTTCAAATATATCATCTGAATTCAATTTTACCTTTGCTATGTTTTTAAATTCATCTATATTTATTTCTTCTTCACAATGAGAACTAAAATCCTTACCTAAATCGTCTAAAACATACTCTATTCTCATTAATTGCCATAAGTATTTATAAATGATATCAAAAAAATCATTGTTAACCATGTATAGTATATCATATATATCTTTATTTTTACAATATTTTCTTAAATTAATAAATCCAATTTTTTTACCTTTATATGTTCCAACCCTTCTTATCATTGCTAATAGGTCATATAGTTTAGATAAAATTTGTTTTTTATATATTATTTTTAAATCACATATTCTAACTCCATTTTTAATATCTAAACCATTAATTTCATTTATTTGATCACTCACTTTATCAATTAAATTTATAGTTTCTGTTTCAAAATCACTTCTTGAAAAAATCTCTTTATCCATATTTAATATATCATTTTTAATATTATATTTATTTTCATATAATATATCCATACTATATGCCCATTCAACACAACCAGACACACCACTATGCTTTCTTATATGTCTTAAAAAATCTCCATATTCTCTACTAGTATTAAATATTTCATCCATTAAGGTTTCTGTATTATCTCTACATACATAATTTAAATATATATTACTATTTGTATATTTAACGCATTTATCATATTTTAATATTTCATCATTTTTATCTAAATATATACACATACTATGTACTCTATCTCTTCCTCTAAATCCAAAAATATATGATAAATATATTGCAATTTCTTCTTCAACACACATCATTATATTTTTATATTTATTTGGATATAAAAAAGTTATATCTACATCTGAATTAAATCTATTTGTATGCCTAGCTAAGCTACCAGATAGAAAAATGCATACTGGAATCTCTTTAATAAAATCGTACATATTAATTAAATTGCAAATTATATCTTTTTGTATATTATTTTCTGCATACATTAATTTTTTTAATGTTGGCAAATCAAACTTTCTTAATTGCTCATACTCTGATTTTTTTAAATAATCTTTTATTTTTCCATAATTTCTCTTATATTCAGATACTTTACTTATGTATTGTATGTCTTTTTTGTCATATCTATTGAACATTAATAATTTTTCTGCCATTATCTTACTACCTCCCTCTGATTAAATTTCTTTAAAACTTTTTGATAATTCATTTCTTGTAAAACAACTCTGTCTACATAATCATAAAAACTTTCATCTTCTTTTCTATCTATTTTTCCATATAAAACATTCTTAAAATCTCTCATTTTACTATCATTAAATTTACTAAAATATTTATATATATTGTCTTCCCATTTACTTTTTGAATTTTTTAATTTAGTTGCAGAAAATATTAAAGCTAATTTTTTTGCCTCTTTACTTTTTAAATTATTATAATCCATAATATCTTTTTCTAATCCTTTTACAAATGGTACAGCTAAATATACAGTATCACTTTTAGGATTTCTTATTCTCTCTAATATACTTGTTAAATATATAGGATATAAAACTTCTTCACAGCCTATTACCAATTTCTCCTTACTTTTTATTAAATCAAGATAATTAGCCCAAAAAAAATCTACATCTATATTATATTTTGTATGATTATAATCCACAGATATTCCAGTATTTCTGTTTCTAGATATTACAATCTCTTTATTTTCCATATATTTATTCATATTTACTAAACTTTTCTGTAATCTAGAAGGTATTATTTTTATATTTTCTCCTATTTTTTCAGGTACTTTAAATATTAATACATTTTTTATACTTGTTTCTAATATCGAATGACATTCATTACATACTAAATTTTCTCCAATTTTTGTATATAATTTTCCCTGTTTTTTATTTTCTAAAATGTCGCTATTTATTTCTACTTTACTACATTTACACTTCTTTATCTCTTTTTTTCTTTCTTGTATATAACCTTTTTGTATTAGATTATATATACATTCTTTTAATTCTTCTTTATTTTTAGAATCAATCCAAACATTATCTAGTTTTATATTATTATCTTTTATTAAATTATAAAAACCTTCATAATATTTACCTCTATCTTGAAATGAATCTAATAAATTTACACTTAATGTTGCCTCTGTATCTAATTTATGTCTCATAACTTCTGCTATACTTGGTACAATTAATGTTCCTATAAGTTGTTCACTATATGATTTTATTGGTAATGTTATAATTTTATTTTCCATATTTCCCCTCCGTTTTTTCTAATTATATATATAGTGGATAAATATGTAAATATTTTTATGGAAATTATTGCATTTTTCGTACTTCATTTTTCTTTATATATCAACTATTTTATATAAATTTTTTAACTAATTTTCATTTTTCTACATATTATATATTTTTTCTACAAATATTTTTAAAAATTATTATTTGCTATATAGCTCCGTAGAACGTATTTGGATTTATTGTCTTTTTGTGTTATAATATATTATATATGTTTAAGAAAGAAGTGATACCTATGATAAATCCTAAGTATTATGTTAATTCTCCAAAGCAAAAACATTTATATAAAGAACTAATTAACGATATTTCTAAAAGTAAGAAATTTAATAAAGATATGAAAGAATTGAATATTGATAAAAAAGATATAGATATGTATTTAAGTTGTATATTTTTAGATAATAGCTCAGCTTTATTATCATATGATAAAGAAATAGATAAAACTGATGATTATAATAGAAAAAAACAACTTTCACAAAAAATATTTAATAATATGCGTAATAATTTATTAAAACAAACAAAATTAACAGAGAAATTTGTAGATAATAATAATGAATATTTTAAAAATTTTTCTCATAAAATTAATGATTTTCAAAATCCTTTTATTGTAGATCAAAAAACAATAGATAGAGAGTTTAATGTAAGCTCTAATTCAGTACCTGAAATTTACTCAAAAAATATGCTTTGGTCTAGTAGACTTGCTAAAATTTCCGATATTGTAAAAAGAAATATTATATCTAATAGTTGTAAAAATAAAAATAGTGATTATCATGCTAAAATATGTGGTAAAATATATGAGAGATTAAGAGATAAATTATTACTACATGAAGAAAATCCAGAATTATACTCTAATTTTATGGATGAATATTCTGGATATATATATGGAGATATTGAAACTAAAAAAGAACTTGAAAATTCTAGTACATACAAAGAACTTCAAAATTTTATAGATAGTTTTAAAGAAACAAAAAACTATAAAATAACTCCTGATAGTTTTTTCAAATATTTAGCATGTGCAGAAAGTTCTATTAATTTATATGAAATTAAAGCACATAATATTGAATTATTAATTAATGAATATTCTAAAAATAAAAGTAAAGATTTTGCACTTCAAAAATCTATTGATAAAGATTCAAAATGCAAAAATTACAATTCAGATTTTATGGTTTCTCTTTCTGGATATAATACAGTTTTTAAAGTTCACTCAAATAAAATGCTTATTGATGAATATGAGAAAAAATATAATGTTAAATTAATAGAAAGTCCAGATAAAGCTCCTTTTCCAGAATATTTTCATTATAAATTGACACCATCTCAAAATAAAATGATTAAAAATTTTAAACGAGTAAATATAAAAGATGAAAATTCTTATAATATTTTAAATTACTTTTATGATAGAACTGATAATATGAAAACAATAAGGGAGGAAAATTATTATGATAGATAAAATACTAATTAATAAATTATTAAAAGAAAAAAACTACAATGCTATTATAGATGTATTAAATAAAGAATATTATTCTATAATTAAAGATTTTTTAATAAAAAACAATATAAAATTAGAAAATAATGAAACTTTGCTAGATTTATTAAATATATTAGAAACTAATTTTCCAAAACACAAAGGAGTTAGTAAAGTTTTAAAAACAACTCTTTTATTAGAAGAGATAGATGATGCAGATATAATTAATTCTTTAACAGATAATTACATTCCTATAAAAAATAGATTGACATAATTTTGAAAATATTGTATAATATATACAGCTTTTTACAGGAGGAATCTTTATGGATAACAAACTTAAATTAGAATTAATTGAAGTTTTAAAAGACTTAACAAAATATAATTCAGAAAATATCTATGAATTATATTTTCGGACAAGGGTAAACAAAAATGTACTTCAAAAAATGAGCAAAAGAGATATGCTCATATTAAGAGTAGTTCTTTTTGAAGCAAATCAAAAAGAATCAAATTGCGATGATGTACTTTTAAAGTATATCACTGAAAAATTAAAAAAACTTACGAATTTACCGTAAGTTTTTTTAAGCAAAATAGCTGTAAATATTGATTTTTCAATATTTACAGCTATTTTATTTATATGTATTAATTTTGTGTAAAAGGTAATACAGCTATATGTCTTGCTCTTTTTACTGCTAAAGTTATTGTTCTTTGATGTTTTGCACAAGCTCCTGTTGCTCTTCTTGGCAATATTTTACCTTTATCACTAATAAATTTTCTTAATTGTTCTCCATTTTTATAATCTAATACTAGATTTTTATCACTACATAATGGACAAACTTTTTTTCTTATTTTTCTAAATCTTGGATTGTAATCGTCATCATTATTATTTCTATTTCTTCTATTATTTTGTTTTTTGTCTGACATTTTTTATATCCCCCCTATTCTTTACTATATTAGAATGGTAAATCATCATCTGATGCAACTGTAAATTCAGGAGTTGCATTAGAAACTGTTGTTCCGAAAGTATTTTCAAAACTACTTGATGATGATTCTCCGTCTTTTTTGCTATCTGCAAAATATGCCTCTTCAGCTACCACTTCTGTAACATAGTGCTTTACTCCATTGTCATCATCCCATGTTCTTGTTTGTATTCTACCAATAATTCCAACTTGTTGTCCTTTCTTAAAGTATTTACTACAAAACTCTCCTAATTTACTCCATGCTACAATATTTATAAAATCTGCTTGTCTTTCTTCACCTTGTCTTACAAATCTTCTATTTACTGCAAGACTAAATGAAGCTACCAATGTATTACTTGTTTGAGTATATCTCACCTCTGGATCTCTTGTTAGACGACCCATTAATATTACTTTATTCATACATTTCACCTTTCTATTAGGTTATTCATCTTTTTTTACAACTATAAATTTTATAACTTCATCTGTTATTCTATATATTCTCTCTAGTTCAGCTATGAATTCTGGATTAGCTTCAAAATTAAATACAATATAATATCCTTCTGTGTTTTTCTTTACCTCATATGCTAATCTTTTTTTTCCTAGCTCATCAACTTTCTCTAATTTTCCATCACTATTAATCAAATCTGAAAACTTAGCTATTAAAGATTTAATAGTTTGCTCTTCTACTGTTGGATTAATAATGATAACACTTTCGTATTTATTCATTATTCCACCTCCTTTTGGCTTATAACCCATACTTTCTATATGAGTAAGGATTTTATCCATTTACTATAACGTTAATAATTCTATCATATTTTTATATATAAAACAATATATTTTTCCATTATTATCATAAAAATATTTTTCAATCATTATAATAGTGTAAGGTGATTTAAATGCTTTTATCTAAATTTAAATTTCTGTTCATTAATACAAAAAAAATCATATTACCTTTTATGTTTATTTGTTTTACTTTTTTATTAATAATTTTCTCTGGTTCAAATTTTGAAGCTGCTAAAAAAGGTATTAATTTATGGTTAAATTCAGTTGTTCCATCTCTTTTACCGTTTTTTATAGCAACTGAATTACTAAGTTATACAAATATCATTTACTATATTGGAAGATTTTTAAATAATATAATGCGTCCACTATTTAATGTTCCTGGTGAAGGTGCTTTTGCATTCCTTATGGGAATTATTAGTGGATATCCTACAGGTGCAAAAATAGTTTCTAATTTAAAAGAAAATAATATTTGTACTAAAGCAGAATGCGAAAGATTAATAGCTTTTACAAATAATTCTGGTCCTCTTTTTATAATAGGAACTGTTGGAACTAGCTTGTTATTTGATACTTCTATAGGTTTTCTTTTATTGTTTACTCATATTTTAGCATGTATAACAGTAGGTATAATTTTTAGATTTTGGAAATATAAAGAAAGCGATCCATATACAAGGTATAAACCAAATCAAAAACCTAGAGTGACTTTTAATAATTTAGGTGATGTTATTGGTGACAGTATAAAAAGCGCCACAAATACTGTTGTTATGATTGGTGGCTTTGTTGTATTATTTTCAGTTATTAATTCTATGCTTAGTAACAGTAATTTCTATAATGTTATTATAAACATTACATCTCCATTATTTAATTCAATTGGCATAGATAATAACTTTTTACAAGGTATTTACACAGGCCTAATTGAACTTACAAATGGTGTTCAATATATATGCAATATTCCTACTAAAACTATAAGTACCACAATTATAATATGTGCATTTTTGCTAGGTTTTGGCGGTATATCTGTAATGTTACAAGTTTTAAGTATTACTTCTAAAAGTAATATTTCTATAAAGCCATATATAATAGGTAAACTTCTTCATGGAGTTATAGCTGCATTTTATACATATTTAATAATATCAAATTTTAGCTATTTTAATTTAAATATATAATAACACACAATAATAAAAAGAAGGATAGCCTTTTTAAGCCTTCCTTCTATTTATCGCATAAGCACTACCTGGAGTTATTTTAGCTAAATGTTTCACTTGTGCTCCTATTTCTCCTATTTCTAATATATTTTTAAATCTCCCTCTATTTACTTCTACAACTCCTATTGATATTGAAGTAAGTGGAAATTGTTCTATTACATTTCTTCTATTTGCTACTTCGATATATCCTCTTTCTTTATCCAAATTATTGAAATATTGTAAAACTTGAACATCAAAATTAGCAATAATATCTTGACATATCTCTTCAAAATCACATGCCATGCTCACTATACCTACAAAATCGTCCCCACCAATATGACCAACAAAACTATTAGAACAACATTTTTTATGTATAGAATTTAATATAGTTCTAGCTGTGAATTTTATTATTTCATCACCTTTCACAAAACCATAAATATCGTTATAAGCTTTAAAATTATCAAGATCAAAATATAAAACTGCAAATTCATCTCCATTTAATAACCTTTTTTTAAGTTCTGCATGTATTTGCACATTTCCAGGCAAGCCAGTCAATGGGCTCACCCTTCTGTTCATATACATTAGTCTTGTAATATTTTTTATCGTATAATACAGTATATCTGTATCTATTGGCTTTTTTATATAATATTCAATTGATTTATTTAAAACATCTAATATATGTTTTTTTTCTATATTAGATGAACATACTATTACTGGAGTAATCGTATTATCATCATCACTACGAATTTTATCACATATTTCTAAAATATCAACATCAATTCTATCCTCATTTATTATTATTACTGAAGGTATACTATTTAATGCTATTTCTAATTCAGATGTTTTTACATTTTTAAACCTAAAATTTCTCTCTTCCTTGAATAATTCTTTTAATAATTTTAGTTCACTTTCTTCGTTTTCTATTATAAAAATATCTTGTATCATATTGTCTCTCCTATTTATTATTAATTTTGAGGAGTATATGTATATTCACCTTCATATTCACCTATAGTACCCTCTGTACTATAAGCCTTTACTTGAATTTTATTATATCCCTCAGCAATTGGTTGGCGATATTGCATTACTTCACTAGGTTCATACTGTACACTATAATCCTGTCCATTTAAATTATAATCTATTTTTTGTATTTTTACCTCACTTCTTGCAATAATTAAGAAACTATCACCATCTACATAAACTTCTACAGTTGGTTTAACTCTTCCTTCAAAAGTTTCTTCTTTTGTTGAAGTATTATTACTTGAATCTACAGCTATTACAGTCAACTTGTTTTGTCCTTTTAATATCTCTACACTCTCTTCTATTTTTGCATTATCAGTTGTATTTGGTGTTAATTGCTTTTCCTCTTCATCGTTCCATCTATATGTTACATATGAAAGAGCTGTTTCATCTGTTGCTGTAATTTTTATATAATTTCCTTCTATACTTAATGTAATATTTGGTTTTGTTATATCTCTTCCATTTTCAACAGAAAATTCTTTATTATATGTTGTAGTTTTTCCAGCTATATCTGTAATAACTAAATTAAAAATATTATTTCCTGCAGGTAATTCTATTGTTTCTTCTATATTATTTCTATTATTTCCATTTATTACTTTGTTTGATTCACCATTCCAATTATACTCTATTTTATCAATAGCTTTTGAATGATTTATCTTTATTACTAAATTTTGCCCATTTCTTTCTATACTTGCAACAGGAACTGCGTTCATTATAGTTTTCTCATATTCTGAATTTTTTATTTTTGCATATGTTCCATGTCCAATCATAACTACTCCAAAAGCTATAAGCGAAATACCAAAAAATTTTATAACTTTTTTTATTTCTACAGTTTTTGTTCTTTTACTTTTATCTATATACAAAATTTGATTCATATTTATCTCCTCTAATACATGGACAAATCTATCTTTGTTGAATCTTTTCTCTTTAGCATATTAATTTAAGATCTATTAAGAAGCATTTAAGATTTGTCAACTCTAAAAATTTCAAATCAATTTTCTGTGCATCTATGTTTTTTTAATTATAGAAAATACAACTCCTATAATGTAAAAAATTATATCATAAGCATTTTTTATTGTAAATAAATTTTTTAATAATATTTTTTACTTATAATGTAAGTATGTTACAATTCACGGCTTATATAATTGTATATTCAATTTTTTGAGAAATAACTTTGTAGCGCTGGCGAACACTGTTCGCCCCTACGTTTATTCTATTAGACTTTTTCTATATTATTTTTTAAAGAATTTGATATAATAATATTGAATAAATTTTGAATGCGATTGGAGATATTTTTAGAATTTGTTATATAATTTAATGAGGAATGTTCATGGGCAAAATCTTTGATTTTGAGCCTGAATGAAAGAGGCTCATTAAATTATTTTACAAATTCTTAAATATCGTATTGAGCCGAAAAATTTATTCAATATTATTATATCAAATTCTTATGTCGTGAATTGTAATGTAAATAGAACACTATTATCTATATAATAGTGTTCTATTTAATAAATATCCTTACAAGATATTTCTTTTAATTAATACAATTCCTCCAGCTATTGTGATTAATACTATTCCTATTAAAGTGAAATATATTCTATTTTGTC
>CALXAP010000013.1 GCA_944386325.1 uncultured Clostridia bacterium | reverse complement strand
TCAAAATGATAGCTGGGGTCTTCCTAAATGCCTTTGACTTCTAAATTATTATATATATCCTTCTTATACTTCTCTATCTATTTAAATAATATTAAATTATCCAGTAGAAAAATTAATGTATTATATTTCATAAATTTTTCGGTTCAATACGATGTTTAAGAATTTGTAATATAATTTAATGCGCCTCTTTCATTCAGGCTCAAAATCAAAGATTTTGCCCATGAACATTCCTCATTAAATTATATAACAAATTCTAAAAACATCTCCAATCACATTCAAAATTTATTCAATAATAATACATTAATTTTCCTACTTACTCTACAAAATAAATTATTCATTTTTCACCATTCACTATTCATTGCAACTATCAGTTGCAGTTAAATTCACTATTCATTGCAACCATCGGTTGCAGTTAAATTTATTATTCACCGCAACCACCGGTTGCAGATATGTACTTCTTTATTATAAATATTACGATAATGTAACAAAAATAATACAAAAATTACAGAAAATATTACAAAACAGTGGAAATATACCAAAAAATGTGAGATAATATAATAGTAGTGTAGTTTACAATATAGTGAAAGTAATAATTATAAATTAATATAAATATAGGAGGAGTAATTATGCTTGGTTATAATAATTTACATAAGTCAAAGTTAATAAATACAATATTAGTAATTGTAATAATATTGTCATTAACATTGACTAATTTCATTGTAGTAGGAAATGCTTTAATTTCATATGCAATGGATTCAAATTTAGATTCGCAGAATAATACTGTAAATAAGAATGTTAAATTTGATACTTTTTTTGATGAAGGTAATGGAAATACACATTATCTTGTTTATGATGTAAATAATACAGAAAAGCAAATGTATATAGATTTATCTGTTGAAGAAGGTTATTTAAAGGATGCTACTATTGAATTTAAAGATATGAATTATATGATTGCTGATGTTAAGGATGAATCTGGTATTGTGCAAGAAAATAAAAATAATACTTTAGTATTAAGACAAATAAATGCAAATACTAATGCAAAATTAATGTTAACAATAAGTGATAATTTATCAGATAAAATTGAATTAAGTAGTTTAGATAGAAATAGTACTGTATTATTAAAGGGAACATATGTAGATAATGAAGGTGAAGAAAAAAATATAGAAAAAGAGATTGCAGTAAATGTAAAATTGACTGGAGATTATGAATTACAGATAACTCAAGAACCTAATTCATATGTTACATATAATGATGGAAATGGCGAAAAAGCATTAGTTAGTGTAAAAGTTGATTCTGTTTTAAAAGAAACTGAAAATAGATTACCTATTAAAGATTCAAAAATAGAGATTCAAGTACCACAATTAAATGGAGTAAAACCAGAGGATGTGAGAGTATTAGCAAATAGTACTGGTTTAACTAATGGAAAAACAATAGAAGATATAAAACAAGATGAAAACAATATAAATTATGATAAAGATAAAGGTATTTTAACAATAATTACAGAAAATAAGGAAGTAGAAGGAAAAGTTTGGAATGGCAAAGGAATAGATGAATATATAATTACATACATATATCCAATAAATGCAATAAGTGAAACAAATTCATTAGATATGAAAATAAATTCTGAAATTAATATGTATAATGGAAATAAATTGCAAGCTCAAACACAAGGAAATATATTATTAAAAGAACAATTTGGACAAATGGTTTCATTAAATTTGAATACAATAGAAGATAAATTAAATAAAGGTAAAATGTATGCAAATTCACAAAGAGAAGAAAAAGAATATGAAACAATCTATAATATGGAAATAAAAGCAAATATTAAAGAAAATGATTTTATAGATGGAATAAGAATAAGCGATTTAGGAGAAAGTTTTGAAGATGTAAATGGTACTAAATATGCTACAACAATAGGAAATCAAACATATACATATTATAAAAAGATAAAAGTAAGTAAGACAAATTTTGATGAGATATTAGGAACAGATGGAAAAATAACAGTATATGATTCAAATGGAAATATATTAGGAGAAATTAATAAAAATACAAAAGTAGAAAATGAAAGATATGTATTTGAAGGATTACAAGAAAATGTAGGTCATATAACATTGGAAACAACAAAACCAGTAAAAGAAGGAACTATTAGTATTGAATATGAAAAAGCTATAAGAAAAGATTTGCCATATTCAAAAGAACAACTAAGAAATTTTGTTAAATTCAATGTAAGTGCAAACATTGTGGAAAAACAAGGTGAAAATTATATTCAAATTGAAAATGAAACAAGTCAAATAGAACTTGAAGAGACAAACACAAAAGCAAATATACAAATAGGAAAAGATACATTATCAACAATAGTAAATAATGAAAATGTAGAAATAAAAATAGAGTTAGACAATAATAGAGAAAATACAGACCTTTATATAAATCCAGTATTTAGAATAGAATTACCAGAATATATAGAGGATATAAATGTTAAAGAAGCAAATGTAGTTTTTGATAATAACTTAAAAATAAGCAATATACAAAAATATAATGATAATGGAAGAATAATACTAGAAATAGCATTAGAAGGAATGCAAGATGGATTTAGTAATGGTACATTTACAAATGGTACAAATATAGTTTTAAATACAGATATAAAAGCAAAACTATTAACACCAAATAAAACAGAAGAAGTAAAATTGTACTATTATAATCCAAATGCAATAAGTTATGAAGAAAAAACACAAATGTGGAATCAAGAATTAGGAACATCTAAAACAGAAATAGGATTTTCAGCACCAGTTGGAATGCTTGCTGTAAATAGTATAACAAATTATGAAGATACAGGTAAAAGTATAATTTCAGTAGAGCAAGGAAAAATAGAAGATAAAATAGAAATTTTTGATGAAGCTAAAATTGCAAAAATGAATATGATGATTATAAATAATACTGAAAATACAGCAAATAATATAATTGCAATAGGAAGAATACCTTTTAAAGGAAATAAAACTATAAAAGATAATACAGATTTAGGAACAACTCTAGATACAGTTTTAAAAAGTCCAATTACTACAGTAGGAAATAGTATTGATGGAATGAAAATATATTATTCAGAAAATGGAGAGGCAACAGAAGATTTAAATAATGCACAAAATGGATGGCAAGAAAATCCTACAGATTATACAAAGATAAAATCATATATGATAGTTTTAGAAGATTATGAAATGAAAGCAGGAGATATGATTGAATTATCATATGATTTTGAAATACCTGCAAATTTGGAACATCAAAATAGCTTATATGGAACATTTGCAGTAAAAGGTATAGAAAATTCAAGTGTTGGGTCAATAGAAATATTTAACGAGGCAGATATAGTTGGTTTAACAACAGGTGAGGGACCAAAATTAAATGTTGAACAAAAAATTTCAGTTGGAGATGGACAACCTATTCAAGAAGGACAAATAGTAAAATATACTGTAAGTGTAACTAATACAGGTAAAAGTGTTGCAGAAAATGTTTATATAAAAGATTATATTCCAGACTTTACAACATATGCAGTATATCAAGAAGGTTCAGGAAGCTATGGTGAAGTACAAAGTGGATATATTTATCCAGAAATGAAACTTGAAAATGGAAAAAAATATATAGATTGGAATATAGATAAAATTGAAATTGGTGAAACTGTAACACAAGAGTTTGAATTACTAGTTGAAAAATTACCAACATTACAAAAATATTATGAAGATAATTTAGAAGATTTCGGAAAAACACCAGGACATTCTTTAATACAAGAAAATGGAGAATATTACTTATGTGAAATTGATGAAAATGCAAATATTATTAATTCAGAAAAAGTAACTGAAGTTCCTGGAACAAATGCTATTAATACTGTAACATTAACTGCTACAGATTTAGCAAAAGAATTAACAAATTCTACTACAGGAAATCCTATTGAAAAATCTTATTTTGATATAAATGAAAGAACTAATATAGATAAAAATACACTTATTAAAGAAGGCGAAGAATTAATTTATACTATAGATATTAAAAATACAAGTGGAGATGTAGAAAATAATGTTGTTGCTACAAAAGTTTTACCAGATGGAACAGATTTTAAAGAAGCTTTTATACAAGAATATAATAATGAAACACTAGCTTGGGAAAATAAAACAAGTGCAGAATATAATGAAAGTACAAGACAAATAGTTTGGAACTTAGGAACAATAAATAGCCAAGAATCAAAAAGAATTAGATTAGTAGTTATAGCAGCAAAATTACCAGATGGATCATCATATAAAGATATAATTACTACTACAACAGTTTATGCAGATGGTATAAGTAATCATGTTTCAGAAGAAATAAAAAATACTGTGGCAAAACCTGTTATTGAAACAAATATTACAAGTGATATTTCAAAAGAATATATGGCAGAAGGAGATAGAATTACATATACAATTACAGTAAAAAATACTGGTAGATTGGATGCAGGAAATTTAAAAATTGAAGATATATTACCAGATGATTTGAGATTTATAAGTGGTTCTTATGAAATTAATAATGGACAAAATGGAAATTTAAATGAGTATAATAATAAAGTTGAATTATATGCTAATATTTTAGCAGGAGGAGAAATTAATTTAACAATAGTAGCAGAGGCTAAAAATTTACCAAATGATGTTGATGAAAGACAAATTGTAAATTATGCAACAGTGTCAGGTGATAATTTCGAAACAGTAAAAACAGCTGAGCTAACAAATATTATAGAACAATCAGCTACATTGCCAAACCCACCAGATGAATCTGGAACAGGTGGAAATACTGGAGGAAATAATCAAGGAGATAATAACCAAGGTGGAACAAATGTAACAGATAAAAAATATAGAATAAGAGGAACTGTTTGGGTAGATTCTAACGAAAATGGAACAAGAGAAAATACTGAAGAAGTATTAGGTGGAGTAACAGTAATGTTAGTAGATGCAAATACAGGTACTGTTTTACAAGATGAAAATGGAAATATAAAAAGAATTATAACAGCAAATGATGGAACATATGTATTTGATAACTTAGATACAGGAAATTATATGGTTGTATTCCAATATGATACTAATATTTATGGATTAACAGATTATAATAAAACAGGTGTAAATGAGTCACAAAATTCAGATGTTATTGAAAGTACTATGACTGAAAATGGTGAAACAAAAACAATTGCTTTAACAAATGCAATTAGAATAACAGATAGCAGTTATGCAAATATAGATATGGGTCTAGTTTATAAAAATAAATTCGACTTAAAGATAGATAAATATGTTACAAAAATAACTGTTCAAAATAAAGATGGAGTAAAAACATATAATTATAACAATAGCAAACTTGCTAAAGTAGATATAACAGCAAAGAAAATAGCAGGTTCAACTGTAATTATAGAATATGGAATAAAAGTAACAAATGAAGGTAATACAGAAGGATATGCTAAGAATATAGTAGACTATAAGCCAACCGATTTAGAATTTAAAGCAGATTTAAATCCAACATGGTATGCAGGAAATGATGGAAATGTATATAGTAATGAATTAGCAAATACTTTAATAAAACCAGGAGAAACTAAAGAAATCAAATTAGTATTAACAAAAGAAATGACAGAAACTAATGCAGGTGTATCAAATAACAGAACAGAAATTTATGAAGATTACAATGACTATGGAATGAAAGATATAGATTCAACTGTTAAAAATAAAGCACAAGGTGAAGATGATTTAAGTAGTGCAGATGTTATTATAACAGTATCTACAGGAGGAGCTGTGGCATATACATGTGGAACAATAATTGTTTTATTACTAATGTTAGCAGGATTATACATAGTAAGAAAGAAAACTGCGAGATATTATAATTAAGGGAGGTGGAAGTAGTATGAAAAAGAAAGTTTCAATAGTAGCAATTGCTATTGTAGTTATAGGTATTGTTTTAGCAGTTAATATAAATAAAAGTGAAGCTTTGGAAGAAGAAGTATTAGACCCAGGATATGTCCAAAAAGATTTAACATCTACTAGTGTAGCAGAAAGTAATACATTAAATGGTAGAGAATTTTCAGCAGGAAATTACTTATCTTTTGAAGAATACAATCAAACAAAAGAAGCTTTTTGTAAGGAACATGGACAACGTTTAACTGGTGAAGAAAATACTAGAGTTCAAATAGGTAGTGTAGACCAAAAAGTAATTGATCCGCAGCAAGGTCAAATAATTAGATTAGATGGAGACCCAGGAACAAGTGGAACAAAAAGTGAATCACTTGCAAAATACACTAGTGTTATTAGAAAAAAAGCAGGTGTTGATAGCGATTGGGCAATGGCATATGTAATGGAAAAATTTCCTACTAATATAGATCACTTAAATGGTGAGACACAAAATGCTATGTGGGGAACTTTAGGACAAGCAGAATTTAACGAGTTAGCAGAGGAAGCAATGGCTTTCCAAGAATATAAACAAAGATTACAAAATGCTGGTGGATTTAAAGGAGAATATAAAATAGATTTAAGTACAGTATCATTTGATGAAACAGCAGATGAGATTATAGCAGGACCATTATCTGTAAAATATGAAAGAGGTTTTGCAAAAATAGGAAATAGACCAAAGGTTGATTTTGGTGGTATTAAAGAAATAAAATTATATGATCAAGATGGAAGAGAAATAGATAAGAGTATATGGAAAATAACATATGATGCAGAACATAAAAATACAAGAAAAGAAAGACTAGCAGGCGATGAAGATTATGGTACAACAGGAAGTGAATTTTTCAACTATCCATATAGTGGTGAGGAGTTTAATATTGTATTAAATGGAACTAAGTGTAAAGAATATGGAATAACTAAAATTACTAGAGCAGATGTAATTTTATATGATACTAATATAGTTGCAGATTATCAAGATATGTCAGGTGTTTACAAAGATGTGTATTGGGATGTACAATATGATTCTTCAATATGTAATCCACAAACAGAATATGATCCACTTACAGGAACAAATAGAGTAATACCATGTAAGCATGGATATACTTCATCACATGAAGTAAGAACAAATTATAGAATAGTTGCAAATGTTACAGAATTATCACCACAGAAAATTATGATGGTTCTTAAAGTAGAAAAAACAGTAGATACAGGTATTCTTGAACTTACACCAGAACCACCAAGATATACACCATCAATAACACCATTACCAGCTATTCCAACAATTATAAACTGGCCAGGATATCCAAGTTATCCATATTATCCAAGTTATCCAGATTGGCCAGACTGGCCTGATTACCCAGACTGGCCTGATTACCCAGATTGGCCTGATTGGCCAGATTATCCAGATTGGCCGGATGATGATGACGATGATGATAATCCTCCAGACGAACCAGATTTAAGTTTAACAATTAAATTATCAGGTGTTGTTTGGGAAGATACTCAAACAGGTAAAGAAAGCCAATATGATGGAATGATTGGAAATCAAAATGATGGAACACCAGAAAAAGGTGTACCTAATGTAAAAGTTACATTGTATAAAAAGGGAACTAAAGAACTTGCAGAAGCTAAACAAAATCCTGTTTATACAAATGAAGATGGTGAGTATTATTTTACAAGAGTTCCAATGGGAAAATATGAAGTAGAATTTGAATATGATGGTATGACATATACTACTACAAAGGCTTTTGCAAATGGAAGTGTAGAGGATTATAAAAATAATCCAGATGATACAAAATATGTTGTAGATTCTAAAACAGAAGAAACTCAAGAGGCAAGAACAACATTTAATAATAAATTCTATGAAATAAGTGGTGATACTACTACAGCTACTACTTCAGGAAAAAGCTATGGTACAGCTAGAGATGTAAATGGAAATAAAACAGCAGACTTAGAATATACTACAGAAAATGGTGTGTCTAAATTAGTAACAACAGATTCAAATGGCTATGTAAAACCAGAGTTTGCAATAACAGCTACTACAGCTACAATGGATTTAGCATATCCATTTAAAGAAAGATATACAAATAATGAGGAAGATAAACTTATTGATAACAATGTTTATGAAGCAAATTATAAATATATGAATTATATAAACTTAGGATTAAAGAGAAGACCAGAGGCAGATTTAGCAGTTTCTAAAGATGTAAGTACAGCTACTTTAACTATCAATAAAAAACAAATGACATATAAATATAATTCAAGAGCTGGATTAGATGGTTTTGATATAACTGTTAAAAATTCTCCAGAATATAGTAATATATACTATAATAGAGAAATATATAAATCTGACTATAACTACAGAATTGATGATTACAAAAATAATACATTAAATGTTTCAGGAGCAGAATTAAAAGGAACAAAAACACAAGAGCAAGAGTTAAAAACTTTTGTAACATATAAAATGACAATAAGAAATCAAAGTGGAATACCAGCAGCTGCTGTTAATGAATTGGTAGATTACTATGATAATACATATAATTTAGTTTCAGAAGATGTTCATATGGATATACAAAATTCAGATGGAGTTGAGGAAAAAGGTAAATTAGTTGCAAGAAAATCATATTATGAAACAACAAATGGACAATCTGGAACAATCAATTGGAGTAACACAGGAAAATATCAAACAGATACAGACAAAGCTGGAACAGAATTAAATGTAATGTACACAACAGATTTGAAAGATGTAGTATTACAATCTGGCGAAGATATGTACATATATGTTACTTTTGAAGTAAATAAAGATGCAAATAGAGCTATAATGTTAGGCGAAAAGAGTAACTTTATTGAAATAAATAGTTTCTCAACTTTTGAAAGTGGTTCTGGTAAAAATACACCAACAGGTCAAGTAGATAGAGATTCAGCACCAGGAAACTTAAATCCTTATGATACAGCTACAATTGAAGATGATTCAGATTCAGCACCAACTATTAATATAAAAATTGCTGAAGGTGCAGAAAGAATAATGAATGGTATTGTTTGGGAAGACGATAGAACAGAGGAATTATCTACAGGTCAAGTAGTTGGAGATGGATTAATGGATAATAACGAAAATAAAGTAAATGGAGTTACAGTTCAATTAGTTGAAATTGTAGATGCAGCAGATGGTAACAGATATGAATATATTTGGAGAGAAATGTCAACAGGAGAAAATGGATATAAATATGTAGACAGTACAGGTCAAGTATTATCAGGACAATGCGGAGAAGTTATGGAAGGCTCAGTTCAAAACGATAAAGGTCAATACATATTTAGTAATTATATACCAGGAAATTATATTGTAAGATTTAAATATGGTGATACAGAAAAAACATTGTTACCTGAAACTAATGGAAAATCATATAATGGACAAGATTATAAATCAACAGCATATCAAAGAGGAGAAAACATTAATGATGAATGGTATGATTTATCTAATACTGAATTAATGGATTCTAGAGTTTCAGATGCTAAAGATAATGAGGCTAGAAGGTTACAAGTTATAAATTATTCTAAAGTAATGAAGTTTAATATTGCAGATGTATTGTATTCAGTAGAAAATAATAAAACAGATTTATATGATGATTTCATAAATAATACTTGGATGTATGCAGATACTGCTAAAATGAAAATTCAAGTTGAATATGATAAAACAGAGGCAGATGGAGCAGAGAAATTTGATTACAATGTAAGAAATATAGACTTTGGTATTGAAAATAGACCAGTAAATGATGTTGAGTTGAATAAAGAGATTACAGGAATTAAGGTAACACTTGCAGATGGAAATACAATTATAGATACTGAAAAAGGTATAAACAAAAATGTTAACTGGGTAGCAAATAATGATAGAGCTCAAGGAAAAATTCATATATATCTTGATGAAGAGTTAATGCAAGGTGCAAATGTTGAAATTAAATATAGAATTACAGTAAAAAATATCGGCGAAATAGATGTAACAGGAGCAAGTGACAACAGTGTTGGACAGACATATTACACAGGTAAAGCAAATGATTCTGATAGAGTCGTAACAACTTCAATTGATAAGATTATGGATTATGTAGATAATAGCTTAGTATTTAAAGAAGATTTAAACCCAGGATGGAAGTTAATTGAAAATACTGATTTGAAGAGCATAGATGAAATGAAGAAAAATGGATATTTAGATAGTAATATGAATGTAGTTTACAAAAACATAAAGAATGAAGAAAAACCAGTAAGTCAAATAATTGTAAATGAAACATTAGCAGATGATCCATTAACACCGGGACAATCAGCAAGTGTAGAATTAGTATTAACTAAGACAATATCTTCAGCAGATGAAGCAGATGATTTATCTTATAACAATATTGCAGAAACAATACAATATACTAACTTAGTAGGAAGAAAAGATGATATACCAGGAAACAAAACACCATATGAAACAATACCAGGAGAAAACGAAAACGATTCAGACTTTACAGAAGAAGTTATTATAACACCTCCAACAGGTGGAAATAAATCAACAGTATATGTTGTTTCAGCAATCGCTGTTTTAGTAGTAATAGCAGGAGTTGCAGTATTTGTAATAAAAAGAAATAAGAAAGAATAATGAATAAAAAAACTTTACACTACAAATTGTAGTGTAAAGTTTTTTTACGATTATTATATTAAATTCTATAAAAAATAATGTAGAAAAAACAGCTGTATGGGCGAACAGTGTTCGCCCGCACTACAGAGCTATTTCTCAAAAAATGAATATATAAATTATAGAAGTGAATAGTAATAATAAATTGTAAATGTTTGGATAAAAAATTATAAATGTGCTTGAAAATAACATAAAAGTATGTTACAATGAATATACTAAATAAGCAGAATAAAATCTGCAAAAATATAAGCTGCCGCCCAGTCGGCGATGAGATAAATACACTGGTGAAACGATATAAGCTGCCGCCCAGTCGGCGATGAGATAAATGTACTGGTGAAAAAATATAAAAGAAGGGGGAGATTTAAAATGTCTCCTCTTTTTTTAAGGAGTATATTGTGTGGAAATAAAAGAAGGAAGACTTTACTTTATAAAAGATGAATTCTTGGAAAAATATGGTCAAAAATATAATTTAATGGAAAATAAAATTAATAAGGGAACAAAAAGACCTACATATTTTTGTTTTAGGGATGATAAAAATAAGAATTTATTATGGTTTGTTCCAATGTCAAAACAGTATGAAAAATATTTTAAAGTATATAATGCTAAAAAACAAAAAATAAACAAGGAGCCAAATAATTTTGTGTTTTTTAATAATATTGCAGGAATTAAGGGCGTTTTTTTAATTCAAAATATATTTCCTACATGTAAAATATATGTTCAACAAGAATATTTACGAAGGGGGCAAAAAATAAAGGTATCTAAAGTAATACAACGTGAAATATTGGATAAAGCTAAAGATGTTATTGCATTAGCCAATAGAGGAATTGTTGCGACATATACAAATCTTCCTGAGTTTATAAAAGAAATAGAACAAGAAATTTTTATAATAGGTAACAGTTAAGTAATATATATCTTGCTATTTATAAAATTAGATGATATTATGAGAAAAATATTATAAAATTTATAGCAATAATAAATAAGAAGGAGATTTTTTATGAAGAAAAATAACGAAGTAACATTAAGGATAAAAGGGAATATTGAGAATTTTAAGGAGAAACTAATTGAAAAAGGATATGAAGAATTTGGACATTTTATTTTAAATGATATATTTATGATTCCAAATAATCTAAAAATATCAGAAATGAGTACAAGAGAAATTATTTCAAAAGCTGTAATAATTAGAAAAGTTGAAGTTATAGATAAAAGAGAAATAAAGCAAGATTTAGTTTATAAAATAAAAAAATTTAATGATAAAGGTGAAATATTAGAACAGACAAGTATAAGGTTAAAAATTTTGGATTGTGATGATGCTGAAGAATTTATGACCGCTATTGGATATGAAAAAATAATGAATATAATAGAAGAAGACTATGAGTACAGAAAAGATAATTTTTCTTTAACTACTAAGGATATTAAAGATGGTGATAAATTAATTGAAGTAGAAACTCAAATTAATGGTAGCAATTATGATACAATAGACAAAATAAAAAAGAAATTAATAGAAGAAAAAATTCCATTAGATTTTTCAGATTGTTTTATAAAAAAGGCAGAAATAGAGTTAGACAAAGTATTAGGTAGAAAAGAAATTATTTAAGATTCTAATAAAGGAGAATTATATGAAATTAGTAGTTATATTTGGACCACATGCAGTTGGAAAAATGACAGTAGGGCAAGAACTAGAAAAAATAACAGAATTAAAGTTATTTCATAATCATATGACAATAGAAATAGTTGCGAATTTATTTGAAAATATGCCACAAGAAAGGCAAAGACTAACAGAATTATTTAGAAATGAAATATTTAAATCTTTTGCTAGTAGTAATGAGTATGGAATGATATTTACATGTATGTGGGCATTAGATAAGAAAGATGATTGGGATTATTTAAATAATTTGGAGGAAATGTTTAAAAGTAAAGGAGCAGACGTTTATTATGTTGAATTAGAAGCGGATTATGAAACAAGATTTGAAAGAAATACAACAGAGAATAGACTTTTAAATAAACCATCTAAAAGAAATATAGAAAAATCACAAATATTATTTAAGGATATAGAATCTAGACATAGATTTAATTCATATCCAGATGAAATAAAAAAGAAAAATTATATAAAAATAAATAATACATATATTAATCCTACAGATGTGGCAAAATCAATTAAAGAAAAATTTAAATTGTAAGGAATAAGGGAGTAGAAAATATATTGACAAAATGTAACTACTTGACTATAATAATATTAAATATTATTATAGTCGGAGGTGCAGAATGAAATATTATAAAAGATTAGCTGAAAGTGTAATTCAAAAACAAGAGAAGATGTTTAAAACAATATTGGTAACAGGAGCAAGGCAAGTAGGAAAAACCACAATGTTGAAAAATATAAAACCCGACATTAATTATATTACATTAGATGATATGCTCTTAAATCAATTAGCAGTTGAGGATCCAGAGTTATTTTTGAAGGCAAATAAGCCACCAATTATAATTGATGAAATACAATATGCACCAAATTTATTAAGATATATAAAAATAGAGGTAGATAATAGTGATAAAAAAGCAATGTATTATTTAACTGGCTCTCAACAATTTAATCTAATGGAAAATATAACTGAAAGTTTAGCTGGAAGAGTAGGAATTTTAAATTTATTAGGATTAAGTCTTAGAGAAATAAAAGATATAGATTTTAATGATCCATTTATTCCAACAGAAGAATACTTAAATAAAAGAAAAAAATATGAGAAAAACATTACTTATGAAGAAATCTGGAATATTATTCATAAAGGTTCAATGCCAGCTCTATATCAAGAAAAAAGCGATGTAGATATGTTTTATGCAATGTATGTAAGCACATATATTGAAAGAGACGTAAGAAACTTAACACAGGTTGGGGATACACTTAGTTTTCTAAAATTTATGACAGCATTAGCTAGTAGAATTGGACAGTTATTAAATTTAAATAGTATAGCAAATGAAGTAGGAATTACAATACCAACAGCACAAAGATGGTTATCTATTTTGGTAGCTTCTAATATTGTATATATACTTGAACCATACTATAACAATATTATGAAAAGAGCAGTAAAAACACCAAAAGTATATTTTTTAGATACAGGATTAGCTGCATATTTAACAAAATGGAAAACTAGTGAAGTGTTGGAAAAAGGAACAATGGCTGGAAGTTTTTTTGAAAATTATGTAATAGTAGAAATTATTAAAAGTTATAATAACAGTGGGGAATTAAGACCACCAGTATATTTTTATAGAGATAAAGAAAAAAGAGAAATCGATTTAATTATTGAACAAAATGGTAAATTATATCCAATAGAAATTAAGAAAACAGCTAATCCAAATAAAAATATGATAGAAAATTTTAAAGTATTAGAAATGGTAAAAGAAGTTGGTGAAGGCGCAATTATTTGTGTGTATGATAAAATAATTAATTTAGATGAAAAAAATAGAGTAATTCCATATAGGTATTTATAAGTGCAAATAAAAGAACAAGTTTTACATGCTTGTTCTTTTGTCAACTTGAAATTTTTGAAAAAAAGTAGTATTATAAAGTAAAATTATTATTCACAGTTAATAAAATAAAGAATTTGAAATAATAATCTTTCATAAATTTTTCGGCTCAATACGATATTTAAGAATTTGTAAAATAATTTAATGAGCCTCTTTCATTCAGGCTCAAAATCAAAGATTTTGCCCATGAACATTCCTCATTAAATTATATAACAAATTCTATAAACATCTCCAATCGCATTCAAAATTTATTCAATATTATTATATCAAATTCATATAGTGTGTATTATAAATAAGTAAAATTATATTTAAAGGAGAAGAAGTTTTGAAGAAAATCATATTTACAAGTATTGTAATGATATTATTGCTTTTGATATTAACTGGATGTGGAAATAAAAAAGAGGAAAATAATTCATTTAACATAGTTACATCTTTTTACCCAATGTATATAATAGCAATTAATTTATGTGATGGTATTGATGTTAATGTAGAAAATATGACAGATACTGCTGTTGGATGCTTGCATGATTATACTTTGCAAACTAAGGATTTAAGAAAAGTAGAAAATGCAGATATGTTTATTATAAATGGACTAGGTGTTGAAAATTTTATAGATAAAATTACAGAAAATAGAGAAAATTTATATATTTCAGATACCTCAAAAGCAGATTTGTATTTAATTAAAGATGAAAATGAAACAAATGGACATGTATGGAATAATACAGAAAATTATATTAAACAAATAGAAATAGTAAAAGAGGATTTAATTAAAAATAATTCTGAAAACACAGATAAGTATGAACAAAATGCAAAAAATTATATTACTAAAATAAAAGAATTAGAAAATAATAGATTTATATCACAAGAAACAAAATATGTAGTTTCTTGCAATGAAGCATTAGAGTATATATTAGATGAAGCAAATCTAGAAGTAATACCAGTATATACAGAGCATGAAGAAAGTACTTTATCTGGTAATATGTTATCAGATATTATAAATGAGGTAAAAGATAAAAATATTAATGCAATTTTTATTGATAAAAATGATAATAGAACAAATGCTGAATTAATAGCAAAAGAAACAGGTGCACAAATATATGTATTAGATTCTGGTCTTTCAGGTGATTTAGATAAAAATGCATATATTGAAACAATGAATAAAAATTATGATATATTAAAAGAAGCAATAAAATAATTTAAGGCAAGAGGTGAATGTTTTGGAAAAGAGTTCATCATGTGGGTTTCATTGTATAAAAATAAAAGATATTGGTGTGAAATTAGGAAAAGATGAGATTTTAAAAAATGTAAGTATACATATTCATTGCGGAGAATTAACTGTTATTATAGGGCGAAATGGTGCTGGTAAAAGTACTTTATTAAAGGCTATATTAGGAGAAGTTAAACATACTGGAACAATAGAATTTTTTGATATAAAACAGGAGAAATACCAAAATTTAAAGATAGGGTATGTTCCACAAAGTATAAATGTAGAAAAACACATGCCTACAACAGTATACGATTTTATGGCAGCGATTATATCAAATAAACCAATTTGGGTAAAAAAATATAAAGATGTTTATGAAAAAATAAAAGAAAATTTAAAAGTATTTCAGGCAGAAAATTTGATAGATAAAAGTATTGGAGATTTATCTGGAGGAGAATTGCAAAGAGTTTTATTATCTATAGCAACTATTGATAATCCTAATTTATTAATTTTAGATGAGCCTGTTTCTGGAATTGATAGAAATGGAATTAAAGAGTTTTTTAATTTAGTAGATATACTAAAAAAAGAATATGATATGGCAATAATATTAGTTTCTCACGATTTTAATCTGGTAAAAAAATTTGCTGATAAAGTAGTTCTTTTAGATAAAACAATTATAAAACAAGGTACACCAGAAGAGATTTTTTCAAGTAAAGAATATAAGGAAAGATTTGAAGATTAAAAAATAAGGTGAAATTATGGAAGTGATATATAATATACTTGAGACAATATTACCATTTGATTTTATAACTTATGATTTTATGAAAAATGCTCTTATTGCAATAGTTTTATTATGCCCATTATTTGCTATTTTGGGTACAATGATTGTTAATAATAAGATGGCATTTTTTTCTGATGCTCTCGGACATTCAGCACTTACAGGTATAGCAATAGGAATGCTTTTTGGAATATCTAATAATATAGCAATGGTCATTTTTGCAATTATTTTTTCTATATTATTAAACTTAGTAAAACATAAAACAACTTATGGTGCAGATACAATAATTAGTGTGTTTTCTTCAATAGCAATTGCATTAGGATTAGCTATTTTAGCAAGTGTTGGTAATTTTAATAAATATTCTTCATATTTAATAGGAGATATTTTAGGAATAAGTCAAGAAGAAATTGTTTATCTTACTATTGCTTTTGTTATTATATTGTTAGTCTGGATTTTCTTATTTAATAAAATTCATACAATTAGTATAAACACAAGTATTGCAAAAAGTAAGGGAATTAATGTATTATTAATAGATAATATTTTTGTAATATCAATTGCAATAATTGTTATGTTATCAATAAAATGGATAGGAATCTTATTAATTAATTCATTATTAATATTACCTGCTGCAAGCAGTAGAAATATTGCAAAAAACATGAGGCAATATCATTTGTTTGCAATTATTATATCATTAATATCAGGTATAGCAGGAGTTTTAGTATCTTATTATGTTAATATTCCAACAGGACCTGCAATTGTAATTTTATCTGGAATAATTTATTTCATAACATTTATATTAAAAAATAAAGTAAAAGGATAATAAAGGTGGTAAAATATGTTTGCATATATAAAAGGTGTTTTAGAAAGCAAAAATGAAAATTATGTAGTTGTTGATGTAAATGGTATAGGATATAAGATTTTTATGCCTAATAGAGGAATTAGTAAATTACCAGAAATAGGTGATATGGTAAAAGTACATACATATTATTATGTAAGAGAAGATAATATAAGTCTTTATGGATTTAATACACAAGAAGAATTGAAAATGTTTGAATTATTAATATCTGTAAGTGGAATTGGTACAAAATCAGCATTAGCAATTTTATCAGAGATAAGTCCATCTTCTTTTGCATTATCTGTAATTTCTGGTGATGTATCTTCATTAGTTAAAATTCCAGGTATAGGTAATAAGACTGCACAGAGAATGATTTTGGAATTAAAAGATAAATTTAAAACAGAGCAAGCTATAACAAAAAATAGCATGGAAAATATTGATATAGGATATAGCAATAGTAATGATAATATATCAGAGGCATCATCTGCTCTTCAGGTATTAGGATATACAAAAAGGGAAGTAGATAAAGTCTTATCAAATAGTGATTTTAGTAAATTGTCTGTAGAAGATATAATAAAAGAAGCATTAAAAAAATTATCAAATTAGAGGTGAATTATGGATTTAAGTAAGCCACTAGCATATAGAGTAAGACCAAAAAAAATGGAAGATTTTATTGGACAAGAGCATGTTTTAGGAAAAGATAAAATACTATATAGAACGATAAAAGCAGATAGATTATCTAGTATTATATTATGGGGACCAACAGGCTGTGGTAAAACATCACTTGCAAAGGTTATAAGTGAGACTACAAAATATAAATTTTATCAAATAAATGCTGTTACAGCAGGTATTGCAGATATAAAAAATTGTATTGAAGAGGCTAAAAATCTATTTATAAATCCTAATGGAAAATGTATTTTATTTATAGATGAGATACATAGATTTAATAAATTACAACAAGATGCATTATTACCATATGTAGAAGATGGTACTATAATTTTAATTGGAGCTACAACAGAAAATCCATATTTTGAGGTAAATAAAGCTTTAATATCAAGGTCAATGGTTATTAAGTTAGAGCCACTTCAAAATAAAGATATAGTTAAAATTTTAAAAAATGCTATTAGTAGTGAAGATGGTTTAAAAAGTTATAATATTAATATTTCAGATGACTGTCTTGAAGCAATTGCTGAAATTTCAGGTGGAGATGTACGAACTGCATTAAATGGATTAGAAGTTGCTGTTTTAACTACAGATTGTGATGAAAATGGGATAATTAATATAACAAATGATATTATTGCAGAGTGTTTTAATAAAAAGAAAATTCAATTTGATAAAAGTGGAGATAGTCATTATGATAATATTAGTGCTTTCATAAAATCTATGAGAGGTAGTGACCCAGATGCTACTGTATTTTATTTAGCAAGAGCTATAGCAGGTGGAGAAGATCCTGTTTTTCTTGCAAGGAGAATTGTTATTTGTGCTTCAGAAGATGTTGGGCTTGCAAATCCAAATGCATTAGTTGTAGCAAATTCTGCAATGCAAGCGGTTAGGTATATTGGAATGCCAGAAGCTAGAATTATATTGTCAGAAGCGGCAATTTATGTTGCAAAATCTAAAAAATCAAATGCTGCATATATGGCTATAAATAATGCCATAGCAGATGTTAATTCTAAAAATACTGGAACTATTCCAATGCATATTAGAAATGCACCTGTAGAAGGAATGAAAGCACATGGATATCATGAAGGGTATAAATATCCACATGATTATCCTGGTCATTATGTAGAACAACAATATTTACCTGATGAAATGTTAGGGACAGTTTATTATAAGGAAGATTAGAGATGTTTCAATGTATAATGAATAATAAGTATTTAGGAGGTTTATATATGTCTAATGAAGAAAATTACGAAATAGAAAATGAAATAACTGATACTGAAAAAAAGCAAGAGCTTTGGGATACAGGTATTGGATTAAATAAAGTAGATAATTTAGAGCCATCTAAATATTTGTTAGACCTATCTCAAAAAAATATTAATGGTGAATTAAAATATAAAGAAATAGAAAATTTATTAAAGACATATTATGAGACACAAAATTCTAGCGATATAAAAATTCAAAATGAAAGAGAATGCGATTTAGTATCTTTAAGAATAGCACAATTATTAGAAGACAAGAGTTTTGGATTTAGCCCTATTACTTTAAAAAATATTCATAAATATTTATTTAAAGATATTTATGATTTTGCAGGTAATTATAGAAAATATAATATTACTAAAAAAGAAGAAATCTTAAATGGGGATACTGTTAAATATGTAAATTATCAAGATATAGAAAGCTATTTCGATTATGACTTTAAAGAAGAGAAGAATTTTGATTATTCAAAACTAAATAATGATGAATTAATAAAACATATTGCAAAATTCACTTCAAGTATTTGGCAAGTACATCCTTTTGGAGAAGGAAATACAAGAACAACTGCTGTATTTATTAAGAAATATCTTAATAATATGGGATTTGATGTTAATAATGATATGTTCAAAAATTATAGTTTATATTTTAGAAATGCTTTAGTTAGGAGCAATTATGGAAATATTCCAAAGGGAGTTTATCCTACTTTTGATTATTTAATAATGTTTTTTGAAAACTTATTACAAGGTAAAGATAATAAGTTAAAAAATAGACAATTATATGTTAAAGAATTATTTGAAAATTAATTTAATACTTACAGATATAGGAATAAAATATGATAAATTTGTAAAAATATAATTATATTATATTAATGGAGTCATTTTTATTCTATGTTTAAAAAAATTATAATAGGTTTTATAGCAGGTATTATAAGTGGCTTTTTTGCATCAGGTGGTGGACTAATTTTAGTACCTGCTTTTGTTTACTTTTTTAAATTAAATGAAAAAGAATCAAGAGCAACTTCTATTTTTGCAGTCTTACCTATGGTTATTATAAGTGGAATTTTATATAACAGTAATACAGATTTTGATTGGATAATGGGAATAAAGTGTGCAATAGGTGGAATTATAGGAGGTTTTATAGGTGCTAAATTGTTAAATAAGACTTCTCCAATTACTTTGAAAATTTTATTTATAATTTTTTTATTATATACAGCAATAAGAATGATAATTAAGTAATTTTTTAGGAGAAAATATGGTAGAAATAATAGCAGGGATAGTTTCTGGAGTAGTTAGTGGTGCTGGTATGGGAGGAGGAACTATTCTTATTTTAATTTTAAGTAATTTTATGGGAGTAGATCAACATATAGCACAAGCTACAAATTTGATATTTTTTATACCAACTTCTATAGTTGCAATTATTATTAATTTTAAACAAAAATTAATTGATTATAAATTAGGAATTATTATTGCAATAGTAGGAGCAATAGGTGCTTTTATAGGTGCAAAATTAGCTCTTAATATAAATTCTGCAGATTTAAAAAAGTATTTTGGAATTTTTTTGCTTATAATTGCGATTTATGAAATATATAATACTTTTTATAAGTATAAAAAAGAAAAAAATACAAATAATACTATTGATAAAAATTTATAGGAGGAGATTATGGATATGAAATTTGTTAAAGGCATGGTTGTAGGTACATTATTATCTGCAGGAATTGTTATGATGTATAATGATGGAATGGATAAAAATAAAAAGAAAATAATGAAAAAAGGAAAACAATTAGTTAGAAAATTAGGTATGATGTAAAACATTATAAAAGTACATTAAAGAATACAAAACAAAGAATAAGTAAAACAAGCCAGGATTTTGCATTATAGGAAATTACATTTTCTATAATGCAAAAGAAAAATATTATATCTTCTTGCTACACATTTAAAAAATTAGAGAAGAGGTATAGCAAAGCTAGATTTGTCATTTCTGACTTGTTTTACTTATTTTATTGTATAGGAAAAATCGACTTTTTTATTGATAGCTTGCGTTTTAGCAAGCGTAAGCAATAAAAAAGAACAAAAGAAATTTCCTATACAACAAGGTTAAGTTCATTTATTTGTGTAAAATTGCGAAGCAATTTTGCACATGTGAGGATATAGAAATCTTTGATTTCGTTATATCCTCTTTTCTTATAATAATTAAATAATTATCTGTAAAAATTTTTACAATTGGGTCTGTAATCTTGATTGCAATCAGGTTTATGCTCTGGTTTGCATTCTGGCTTATAATCTGGTTTACAATCAGGTTTGTGTTCTGGCTTGTATTCAGGTTTATAATCAGGCTTACAATCAGGTTTGTGTTCTGGCTTGCATTCAGGTTTATAATCAGGCTTACAATCAGGTTTGTGTTCTGGCTTGTATTCTGGTTTATAATCAGATTTACAATCACATTTTTCTTCATATTTGTGTTCACATTTATATTCATCTTTATGCTCTGATTTTTTATCACATTTATTACAACAATGTTCTTTTGATTCTATTGTAAAGTCACAACAATCTATATCTACACCTTTAAGACATTCACCTTCATGTTTACATTTTGCACATATTTTTACATGTTTTACTTTGTTAACCCATATATTAACTTCATAAGATTTATTAGGACATAAAGGTCCAAATACAAATTCACCATCTTCATTTGTAAAAGTATGAGCAACTGGTTTCCTTTCTTCTTTTCCACATTTACAATCAACTTCTATAAGTTTTACAACAGCATTGCATATTGGTTCTTTGTAACAATCTTTTATTACTCCATAAATAACATTTCTATTATCTTCTGGTATCATTATGTCGATATCGAATTGTTTACCACTTGTAACTAAACCATCAACACTTACTATTGGGCATATTTTTTTATCAAAATCCATTTAAATCATTCCTTTATTTTAATTTTTAAGCAATAGCCTAATATATATTATGGTTATATAAAGTAAAATGTTACAAATTGTAGAATATAGTCGATGAAAAATGCTTTACAACACATGTAAAATGTTGTAAAATACTTTATATTAAATCAAAAGTTGCAATTTTTATTTAAATTTATGTCGAAATAATTTTTATTTCAAATTTTATTTTTTCGAAAAAAACCCAAATCAATATTTAAAATTTAATAGGAGGAAAAATAGTGTTTATTAATTGCACTAGAAGAAATATAAATGCTATAAGTGTTTTTATTACTTTTGTAATTTTTCTGATAATGGATTTAGTTTGTATTAATTTTTTAAATAGTACAAGTTTAAATAACAATAAACTAGAAAGTAATGGGCAAAATACAATATTAATAGATAGCGTAAAAATAGATAATATTAAAAATTACACATTACAAAATGGAGAAACAATATGGTCTTTAAAAATTCCAAAAATTAATTTAAAAGCTTTAATAGCAGAAGGAACAGAAGATGATGTTTTATGTAATTATATTGGTCATTTTTCTAATACAGGAATTATAAATGGAAATGTTGGTTTAGCAGCTCATAATAGAGGTTATGAGAAAAATTATTTTAAAGATATAAAAAAATTAGAACTAAATGATGAAATAATTTATAATTACAAAAATATTGAAAAGGTGTACAAAGTGAGTAAAATTGAAGAAATAAATAGTGATGATTGGTCATTATTAGATGTTTCAAGAGAAAATAAAATTACATTAATAACATGTATAGAAAACGAACCTAAAAAAAGATTGTGTGTTCAAGGTATAGAAATAAATAATGGAGGAATATAGTAATGAAGAAATTAATATCAATATTTATGTTAATAATAATTGTACTAATGAGTTTTAAAAATATATCATTTGGAATAGCAGAAATATCAAGTGCAACTGTTAGTTATAGTCATGATACAGGCTATCATTTACAATATTGGAAAAGTAGTATAAATGATTGGTCATATGTAAAAACATCATATATAGAATATGAGTATAATGGAAAAAGATATCCTGCATATTGTGCAAACAGGGATAGAATGGGAGCAGAAGTTGCAGGAAGTTATGATGTAAATATATTAGATTATTTAGAAGATAATAGAATATGGAGAGTTGTAATAAATGGATATCCATATAAAAGTGCAAGCCAAATGGGAGTAGAAAATGATGATGATGCATTTGTTGCAACAAAACATGCTATATATTCTATATTGTATGATATAGATGTACGTTCATATTATAGAGGTGGTGATGAAAGGGGTGTAAAAATAGTTGATACAATAGATAGATTAGTTAATATAGGTAGAAATGGAACAGAAGAATATAGACAAATAGATATGAGAGTACACAAGACAAGTGAATTTAAAGAAGATGAAATAGATCCAAATTATTGTTCACAAAGATTTATTATAGATTGTCCAGTAAATATGGAACTATTTAATGTAAGATTATTAGATGGGTTTACAGAAAATACAAAGATTGTGGATTTGAATAATAATGAAAGACAGGTTTTTCCAGCAAATGAAGAATTTAAAGTTATGATACCAAAATCAGAATTGATTTATGATATTAATTTAACTATAGGTGTAGATGCAAAATGTGAAACATATCCAGTTTTTTATGGTGATTCAAACAATGAACAATTACAAGACTATATTTTATCATTTGATAAATATGGTTATGTAAGTAGTATTTTTCAAATTAATATAGATGTATATAAATCTGGAATTACAATTATAAAAAAAGATAAAGAAAAAAATACTCCTATTAAAGATGTAAAATTTGAAGTGTTTTATGAAAATGGAGAAAAAATAGGAGAATATAAAACAAATGAAGAAGGTGAAATAAATATAAATGGATTAAAACCAGGAAAAATAATTATAAAAGAAATAGAAACTAATGAGGCATATATATTAGATAGTACACCAAAAGAAGTTGTATTAGAATATAATAAAAATTATACATTAGAAATATTTAATGAAAGAAAAAAAGGAAGTTTGAAATTAATAAAAGTAGATAAAGATAATAATAATATTAGATTGCCAAATGTAGAATTTGAACTGATAGATTCAAGAGGAAATATTGTACAAAGGTTTAAAACAGATTCCAATGGAGAAGCGGTAATAAATAATATAGATATTGGTAAATATGTTTTAAAAGAAACTAAGACAAATAGTTTATATAAAATATGTGCGGATAAAAATGTAACTGTAGAATGGAATAAATTAATAGAGGTACAAATAGAAAATGAGAAGAAAAAAGGTAAAATAGAGATATATAAAGTAGACTTAGATGATAATACATATGGAATAAAAGGCGTAGAATTTATAGTTATGAATGAAAAAGATGAAGTTGTAGAAAAGTTAATAACAAATGAAAAAGGGTATGCAGTAACATCGAGATTACCAATAGGAAATTATACTATAAAGGAAACAAAAACAGATGAAAAATATGTACTAAATGATGACATAGTAAAAGTTGAGGTAAAAGAAGACAAAACAAGTAAATTGCAAATAGAAAATGAAAAGAAAAAAGGTCAAATAGAAGTATATAAAGTAGATAAAGATAATAATAAATACAAAATAAAAGATGTAGAATTTGTAGTAATAAATGATGAAGGAGAAATTGTAGAAAGTCTAATAACAAATGAAGATGGGTATGCAATAACATCGAGATTACCAATAGGAAATTATACTATAAAAGAAACAAAAGCAAATGAAAAATATGTGCTAAATGAAGAAGTTGTAAAAGTTGAAGTAAAAGAAGACAAAATAAGTAAATTGCAAATAGAAAATGAAAAGAAAAAAGGGCAGATACAAATACATAAAGTAGATGCAGATAATAATGAATATGGAATAAAAAACGTAGAATTTGTAATAATGAATGAAGAAGGAGAAGTTATAGAAACTCTAATAACAGATGAAAAGGGAAATGCAATAACATCGAGATTACCAATAGGAAAATACACAATAAAAGAAACTAGAACAAATGTTAATTATATATTAAATGATGAAATAGTAGAAATAGAAGTTAAGCAAGACGAAATATCTAATATACAAATTGAAAATAAAAAAATAAAAAAGTTAATAATTATAAAAGAGTTGCCAAAAACAGGAATGTAAAATTAAAGTAACTATTCACATCTAAAATTTATAAAACATAATATATAAAAATCTATTGTAGGGGCGAACAGTGTTCGCCCGCACTACAAAGCTATTTCTCAATATATTGAACATATAATTTTTAGATTAGATGTGAATATTCAATATTATTATTTCAAAATCTTTATATTATTTTATTAGCTGTTAATAGTAACAAAGAGTTACAAATTAAACTAAATTCAGCTTTTCGGATAATTGACATATAAATGTATAAAATATATAATATCAATAAATATTGAGTGAAAGGTTGAATATTATTGTTTGTACAAATTTTGATTTTAATTATATTAATATTATTAAATGCATTTTTTGCAGCTACAGAAATAGCTTTTATTTCATTAAATGATGCAAAAATTGAAAAAAGAGCAAAAGAAGGAGATAAAAAAGCAAAACAGATAAATAAAATGCTAAAAGAACCAAGTAAATTTCTTGCTACAATTCAAATAGGAATTACACTTGCAGGATTTTTATCTAGTGCTTTTGCTTCTGATGCATTTGCAGATAAATTAGCTCCGATGTTAGAAAACATAATTCCAATAGGAATTTCTGTATGGAAAGGAATTTCTATCGTAATTATAACAATTATTCTTTCTTATTTTACATTAGTGTTTGGAGAATTGGTGCCAAAAAGAATTGCAATGAAGAATCATGAAAAAGTAGCTGATTTAACAATAGGAATTGTAAGATTTATTTCAATTGTAACAGCTCCATTTGTTAAATTACTTACAGCTTCAACAAATTTTGTATCTAAAATATTTGGTGTTAATGAAAACGAAGAAGAAACTGTTACAGAAGAAGAAATAAGAATGATGGTAGATGTTGGAGAAGAAAAAGGAACTATAGAAGAGGAAGAAAAAGAGTTAATAAATAATGTTTTTGAATTTAATGATATAGCAGTTTCTGAAATAATGACACATAGAACAGATATGTATGCTATTAACATTAATGATAATATTATGGAAATGTTAGATGAACTTGATGAATATAAATATAGTAGAATACCAATTTATGAAGAAACAATTGATGATATAAAAGGTATTTTGTATATTAAAGATTTATTTAAATATATAAGTATGGGACAAAAAAATATTAATATAAGAGAAGTAATGAGAGAAGCATATTTTGTTTCACAACACAAAATGATAAATGATTTATTTAAAGAAATGCAAAGAAACAATAAACAAATGGCTATTGTAGTAGATGAATATGGTGGAACTGCTGGAATTGTAACAATGGAAGATATAATTGAAGAATTAGTTGGAAATATATTTGATGAGTATGATGATGTTGAAAATGAATATGAAAAAATAGACGAAAATACTTATAGAATAAGTGGAAGTATATCTATATATGATTTAAAGAAAATATTAAATGTAGATATACCAGAAGGCGATTATGATACTTTATCTGGTTATCTAGTAGAATTATTAGATAGGATACCAAATGATGATGAAAAACCTGTTATAGAAACAGATCAAGTAACATATAAAATAGAAGAATATGAAGATAAAAGAATTTTATGGGTTAAAGCTTGTAGAAATAATACACAAAATAAAAATACAGATGATTAAATAAGAAAAGGGGTATTATAATGAAAAAAAATATGTTTAAAATATTTATTATAGTATTAGTAATTGTAGCAATAATTGCAGTATCTGTGGGTATATGGATGTCATATAAAAATAGTAGAGAATACGATATTCCAGATGTTTCAAACGAAAAGTATTTTTTATTATATGATAATGGAAAATATGGGGTAATTGATGTAAATGGAAATATTTTAATAGAAGCAAATTATAATGAAATTAAAATACCAAATGCTACTAAGCCAGTATTCTTTTGTTCAAATGGAAGCCAAGTAAATATATATAATGAAAAAAGTGAAAATATTTTTACTGAGTATAAAAAAGTAGAACCAATAGAAATTCAAAAAAATACACAAGAGATAAATTTTAACACATCATGCTTAAAATATGAAGAAAATAACAAGTATGGGCTTATTACTTTAGATGGAAAAAAAGTAACAAAGGCAATATATGATGATATAAAAAGTTTAAGCAATAAAGAAGGAGAGTTTTTGGTAAAAAAAGATAATAAATATACAGTTTTGAATCCTAAAGGAACAAAAATGATAAAAGATTATTATGATAATGTTACAGGTGATGGTTATTATAATGAAGATTACAAAAAAGCAGGATATATAATAGAAAATAATATAGATAATAAAACAAAATATGGATATATAAATTATGATGGAAAAACATTAATAAAGACAGAAATTTATGATTCTATTAAAAGAATTAATGAAATAAAAGATAATGATAATATATATTTAATTGTTAGTGAAAATAATAAATTAGGATTATATAAAAATGATAAAAAAATAATAGATTGTAAATATGACGATATAGAATATAATGAAGAAACAAAGCTTTTAAGGGTTAGGAATAATGGAAAATACGGAGCATGTAATTTAGATGGAAAAGAAATTGTTCCAGCCGAAAATAACGATATTACTTTTAAAGGTAAAAGAATAACAGCCAAAAAGACAAATAATACTATAGAATATGATTTACAGGGAAATGAAGTAAAAGACAGTAAATATAAAATGATTCTTAATACAGAAAATCCAGAATACAGTATAACAGTAACAAAAGATAATAAATATGGTGTTATAAATAGTAAAGGGATTGAAGTTGTAGAAAATAAATATTCATATTTAAAATATTTATCTAATAATTATTTTGCAATATATAGTGATGAAAATAAAATTGGAATAATAGATGAAAATGGTGCAGTTATTTTAGAGCCAAAATATGATGTGGTTCAAGAAATAGAAAATAGTAATTTAATACAAGTAAGCATATTAGAAAATAAATTATTAGAAATTTATTCTAAGGAGAATATGAAGCAAATACTTTCAGAAGAAAATGCACAGATGTATCAATATGATAATTATTTAAAAGTGGTAACTGAAAATAAATTAGAATATATTAATTTTGATGGAAACATAATTTCATCAAAAGATATATTTAAAGATAATAAAGTTTTTCCTATAATAAAAGACGGAAAATGGGGATTTGAAGATGCAAATGGAAATATAAAAATTACACAGATTTATGACAATGTTTTAGATTTTAATAAATATGGTTATGCATCTATACAAAAAGATGGATTATGGGGAGCAATAGATAAACAAGGAAATATTGTAGTTGAACCAATTTATGAAGAGAACAAAGTTACTTCAAAACCAGATTTTATAGGAAAATATTATAAAGTAAATAATAATGGAAAATATTATTATACAAAATAAATGAGGTATTGGTATGATATATATAGATGATAAAATAGAAAAATTAATTAGTATTGCAGAAGAGCAAATTAAAAAGCAATTTGAAAAAATTGATAAAATAGCACAAAAAAATAGTTTAAAAGTTTTAAATGCATTTCAAAATAATAAAGTAGCAGAAGTACATTTTCAATCAACTACAGGTTATGGATATGGAGATATAGGTAGAGATACTATTGAAAAAATATATTGTGATATATTCAAAGCAGAAGATAGTATAGTAAGAAGTCAGTTTATATCAGGTAGTCATGCTTTAACAGTAACACTATTTGCACTATTAAGACCAGGAGATACTTTTATGAGTATAACTGGAAAACCTTATGATACACTAGATTCTGTTATTGGTTTTAACAATAACAAAAGCTCTTTAAGATCTTATAATATTAATTATGAACAAGTAGATTTAATTAATAATGAGTTTGATATAGATTTAATAGAAAAAAAATTAAAAGAAAAGAAGATAAAACTTATAGAAATTCAAAGATCAAGAGGATATTCAACAAGAAAGAGTATTTGTTTAGATAAAGTAGAAGAAGTTATAAAAAAAATAAAGAAGATTGATAATGAAGTAATAATAATGATAGATAATTGCTATTGTGAATTTGTAGGAGAAAAAGAGCCTATTGAAATAGGTGCAGATATTGCTGTTGGATCTTTAATTAAAAATTTAGGTGGAGGAATTGCACCAAATGGAGCATATGTTGTTGGAAAAAAAGATTTGATAGAACTAGTTGCAGAAAGGTTAACAGTACCAGGGCAAGGAAAAGAAGTAGGTCCAACTTTAGGAATAAATAAAAATATATTACAAGGATTGTTTTTAGCACCAAGTGTTGTAAAATCAAGTCTTAAAACAGCAGTATTGGCAAGTAAGGTTTTAGAGAATTTAGGATATAAAGTAGATCCAAAATTTGATGAATTAAGAGCAGATATTGTGCAAACTATAGAGTTTGGAAATCCAGATGAACTTATAAAATTTTGCCAAGGTATTCAAATGGGTTCTCCTATAGATTCAAATTCAATACCAGAACCATGGGATATGCCAGGTTATGAAGATAAAGTAATAATGGCATCAGGTGCTTTTACAGCGGGTTCTTCAATAGAGCTAAGTTGTGATGCACCAATTAGAAAACCTTATATAGCATATTTACAAGGTGGACTTACATATGAATATGGAAAATTAGGAGTTATTAAGGCTTTACAAAATATTATAATATAGAGGTAATATATGAAAGTAATTGTTATACGGTGGTGGACCAGCTGGAATGATGGCTGCAATCAAAGCAAAAGAAGAGAAAAATGATGTAATGCTTATAGAAAAAATGAATTCACTAGGAAAAAAATTACTTATAACAGGTAAGGGAAGATGTAATATAACTAGCTCAATAAGTATAGATGAATTTATAAATAATATTCCTGGAAATGGAAAGTTTTTACATAGTGCTTTAAAAAAATTTACAAATATAGATATTATAAAGTTTTTAAATGATGGTGGTATTCAAACAAAAGTAGAAAGAGGAAATAGAATATTTCCAGTAACAGATAAATCGGCAGATGTATTAAATGTATTTATAAATAAATTAAATAATTTAAATGTTAAAATTATAAAAAATTTAAAAGTAGATAAAATAATAGCTCATAATAATAAAGTTATAGGAATAAAAACTGATGATGATAGAATTATTAAAGCAGATAAAGTAATATTAGCTACTGGTGGAAATAGTTATAAATTAACAGGTTCAACAGGTGATGGATATAAAATGGCTAAAGAATTAGGACATACTATTATAGATATAAAACCATCTTTAGTACCTCTAAATATATATGAGAGCGATATTTGTAAACAAATGCAAGGATTAAGTCTAAAAAATGTTAAAATTGTAGTTGTAGATAATAAAAAAGTAATATATGAAGATTTTGGCGAAATGCTTTTCACACATTTTGGAGTATCTGGTCCTATTATTCTAAGTGCTTCAGCTATTATCTTAAGATATAAAAATATAAACAAATTATTGCAAGATAAAAAAATAAAATTAATAATAGATTGGAAGCCATCACTTAGTGATGAGAAATTAGATTTAAGATTGTTAAGAGATTTTAATGAGTATAAAAATAAACAATTTATAAATAGCCTTGATAAATTATTACCTAATAAAAGTATAAATACAATCGTATGTTTATCAAATATAGATAAACATAAAAGAGTAAATGAAATAAATAAAGAGGAAAGAAAAAGATTGGTTCATTTACTTAAAAATTTCGAATTAACAATTAAGAGTTTTAGAGATATAAATGAGGCAATAGTTACAGCAGGAGGAATTAGTACAAAGGAAATAAATCCTAAAACAATGGAATCTAAAATTATTGATGGATTATATTTTGCTGGTGAAATAATTGATGTTGATGGATATACTGGAGGATTTAATTTACAGATAGCATATAGTACTGGTTATGTAGCTGGAACTAATAAGGAGAATTTATAGTGGAATTTATGACTATATATGAAAGTAAAACTTTTACTTTAATTGAAAAAAAATCTAAGTTTATAGCAAATATATTTCATGTAGAGACCAGAGATGAAGCAGAAAATATTATAAAAGAAACAAGAAAAAAGTATTCAGATGCAAGACATAATTGCTATGCTTATAGTATATTAGATAAAACTACAAATATAACTAAGTCGAGTGATGATGGGGAACCATCTGGAACAGCAGGAGTACCTATATTAAATGTAATTGTGAATAAAAAATTATATAATGTTTTAATTATAGTTACAAGGTATTTTGGAGGAATATTACTTGGAACAGGCGGATTAGTAAGAGCATATACAAATTCAGCTGTTGAAGTTATAAATAATTCTAAAATTATACATATGCAAAAAGGAATGCAATTAAAATTAAGTATAAATTATAATGATTTTAGTAAAATTAAGTATTATTTTACTGTAAATAAATGCAATATAGTAAATATTTTTTATGGTCAATTTATAGATATTACAGTTGATGTAACGCAAAAAATAGCAAAAGATATAGAAAATAATAGTTGCGAAATTTCAAGTAATATATTTAATGTTGTAATTATAGGTGAAAAATACATAGAAAAAAATTAAATAAAAACAATAAAATTATAAAAAATAGAAAAAATTTCCAAAAAAGTATTGCATTAGTGTCAAAAAAGTAATATAATTACAAATGTAAAAAATTTACAAAATAAAATTTAGGAGGAATTGTTTTGAAGGAAAAAATATCAATTTTATTGTCAGATGATAATGTAGAATTCACAAATACACTAACAGCATATTTAGAAAAACAAGAGGATATAGAAGTTATAGGAGTAGCCAAAGATGGCAATGAAGCTTACCAAATGATTATAAATACTAAACCAGATGTTGTATTATTAGATATAATTATGCCACATTTAGATGGATTAGGAGTTTTAGAGAAAGTAGGTAATACAGAATTAGAAAAAATACCAATATTTATAATGTTATCAGCAGTAGGACAAGATAAAATAACACAAAGAGCTATAAATTTAGGTGCACAATATTATGTTGTAAAACCTTTTGATATAGAATTATTAGTAAAGAGAATAAGAGATGTTAAATTTAATCAAAGTTTACCTTCAAGAGGTAATTTTATATCTCGTGAACCAAGACCTTCATACATAGAGATTGAGCCTTCATCAAAAAATGATAAAAGTAAGTTAGAGGCATTAGTAACAAATATAATTCATGAAGTTGGAGTGCCTGCACATATAAAAGGATATCAATATTTAAGAGAAGCAATTATGATGGTTGTAAATAATATAGAAGTTATAAATCAAATAACAAAACAATTATATCCAGAAATAGCAAGAAAGTATCATACAACACCAAGTAGAGTAGAAAGAGCCATTCGTCACGCAATAGAAGTAGCATGGGGAAGAGGACAATCAGATACAGTAGAGAGAATATTTGGATATACAGTATCAGCAACAAAGGGAAAACCTACAAATAGTGAGTTTATAGCAATGATTGCTGATAAATTAAGGCTTGAATTAAAAACAGCATAAAAGAATATATAAATATATAATATAAAAACTTCCAAAACTTATTGATTTATATTTAATCAATAAATTTTGGAAGTTTTATATGTTAAAATTATCCTAAACTACTAGACAAAAAGACAAAAATATAATATACTAAATAACATAGGAAATGGGAATAAGCAGATGTGGTTTGCCTCCAACAAGGAGGTGAGGCTTATGGTAGAAATACAAGCATTAATTGCAACAATATACATATTATATTATTCATTAATTGGAGTAACTATCATAGCAATTGCCTTAGTTATAGCATTAGCAGTAATTTTGAGCAAAAGCTAATAAACCAATAAAAAAACACATCTGTTAACTTTGAAGAGTCAGATGTGTTAAAACATTTAACTTGGTAAACCACGTTTGTGGTTTCTCCATTTCCTATAATTATTATATTCAAATTAAATGAATTTGTCAAATGATTTTTTATGTTTTTTCCTTATTTTAAAAGAATTAGAGTAATATTTATTTTTAGTAATTATTGATTGTATAGTATCTAAAATATTATTAATTAAAAAATTATTTAATACAGAAACTACTAGATAAAAAGACAAAAATATAATATACTAAATAACATAGGAAATGGGAATAAGCAGATGTGGGTGCTACCACTTTACATATACAGTATATACTGTGAGAATGGAGGTGGTGCTATGGAAACATTATTAATTCAATTAATAAATCTATTATTCTTCGGATTAATAGGTGTAACTATCATAGCAGTTGCCTTAATCATAACTTTGGTTATTATTTTGAGCAAATAAAAAAGCACCACATTATGCTCAGCCAAGCTATGTGGTGTTTACTACAAATATATGGTAGCACACATTTCTGTGGCTTCCATTTCCTATAATTATTATATTCAAATTAAGTGAATTTGTCAAATAGTATTAGAAATTTTTTTGTAAATTCATTAAACTATAATTGAGAAATTAAATCATCATATTCTCGTGATAAATCAGTGTCATCAAATATAATATTATCATTTTCAATTTCCCAACTATCTTTATTTTCAATTAAAAAATCTATAATTTTTTCAGATTTGTCTAACATTGAAATAACTTCGTCAATAGAATTTTCAACAGTTTTATCAGTATTGCTTAAATCTCCAACGATTTCTTCTTTATATAAATTAACATAGTATTCATCTAGATTTTTATCATTTATATAAGACATAGCTTTTTCATCTGTAAAAAATTCATTATATTTATTTTTACAATATTCTAATTGTTCTATTGTTTTTGTAAGATATTCTTTAGTACTTGTGAATTCTGGACCGTCATTTTTATAATTTTCAGGTGTTAAAGATTCTGTAATTCTTTCATCATTTAAAATACTAGCTATTTCAAGACTGTTTTCAAAACTATCTGATAAATAATCTTTAAAAGCTCTTTCTACAATTGCATAATCATCTTTTGTTACAATAGTATCTAATTTTTGATTTATTTTATCAATATCAATATTTTCAGCATTACTTAACTGACTTAATTCGTTTAATTCAGCTTTTAGTTTATCTTCTTGCATAAAATCAGATACGACAAAATAAGCTATTAATCCTAAAATAATAATTGCTAAAATTACAATAATAATTAATACTTTCTTTTTCATTATATTCTTCCTTTCGTGTTTTTATAAATAATACCATATAAATAAATATAAATCTATATATTTTGAAAAAATAGCACAATTAATAAAAAACACTTTCCTGAACAAATTAACATAATATAAAGATAAGGGGTGAAAATTATGTGTTGTGATTCAAAAGTAGATATTTTTTGTAAGGTATCAATAGTAATTCTTATTTTACTGATGATTGTTTTAGTTTTTATAAATATATTTTTTAATAATACACAAAATAGAGATATTTTAGTTGCTATAGCAAGAACAGGAGATAACACTGAAGTTGGAAATGCAATAATAAAATTTAGTATAAATGATATTGTAGTAGGGAATGCATTAAGTCATGAGCCAGGCAGTGCGGACATTATAGTTAATGAATCAGGAATATATCAAATATCATATCAATTAGAAGGCGTTGGTCAAACTATAGGTACTTTTAATTTTAATGCAATATTATTGGTAAATGGTGCAGTATTAGAGGATACACTGAATGAAGGACCTGTAATTAGAGAAGATTTTTCAAATAGAATGACATTAACAAGTACTGTTATATTAAGATTAAATGCTGGCGATGTTTTGAACTTAGGAGGAGCATCATTAGAAGATATAATATATGAAAGAGCAAGAATTGATATAGAGAAAATTGGGTAATTATAAAATTAATTTTGACAACTTGTATAATAAAAAATATAATATATATGAAAATATTAAAATATAAAAGGAAGGTGATAAAATGGATTTTATGAAAAAAATGGGTTCATTTTCAAAAAAAGTTGGAACAACAGCTAGTGAGACATATAATGCAGTTATAAATAAGTCTGGAAAAATAATAGAAGGTACTAAATCAAAATTTGAAATATCTGAAAAGGAAGATAAAATAGAAGAAATATTTTTAAGTATGGGTAGAACAGTATACGAAATGTATAAAAAAGGTGAGAATATAGGTGAAACATTAGAACAAGATGCTGAAAAAATAGATAATTTAAATAAAGAAATAGAAGAAATGGAAAAAAAGATATTATCTAATAAAGGTCTTAAAGAATGTTGTAGTTGTGGAAAAATAATTCCTGCAGATAGCCATTTTTGTCCTAAATGTGGAACTGAACAATCAGAAGTGCAAATTTTAAGAAGTGATGAAATAGCAAATAAAAAAGTTTGTAATAAATGTAATGCAATTTGTGATGATGAGGATGAATTTTGTGGAAACTGTGGTGAGAAAATAGAAAAATAGTGCAAATATTTTGCACTATTTTAAAAAACTCTAAGAAATATAAGACTAAGAAAAACATAAGCATATTTATAAGATTTTTTAAATTTCAATCTATTATTATAATATATATATGATTCTTGAATTGCACAAAATTTATCAACTAAAGTTATAATGAAACTTTCTATATATTTTGGAGGAATTACTGTAAGTGGCCACATGTGTTTTAAAATGATATCTTTTTCTTTTTCATTTAAATCAAATATTTCAGATGAGTTATTAAATGCTATACGTGGATGACGAAATGCATGTAAACCTTTTCGTGATGGGTCATTAATTCTCCAATCATATAAAAACAAATCATGTAGCATACCAGCTCTGGTTGCTGAAATATAATCTAAACCTAATTTTTTACATATGATGTAATTATAAAATGCAACATTTTTACAGTGGTCAAAACAAGAAGTATCGTAATGCTGCCTAAATGTATCCATTTTTTGCACTATAGGATCATTAACAATATCTCTTATAATTTCTTCAAATTCCATATAGTTTTCATTTTTCTTTTGCAATTTATAAATATTCATATACACACATCCTGTATTTTTTATTCATTATATGAAAATATTATAACATATGTGACAAATTTTTTGAACAAATTTAATAAAATGTTAATATTTTCATTTAACAATTAGTTACAATTCACAGCTAATAAAATATATAAAGATTTTGATATAATAATATTGAATAAATTTTGAATGCGATTGGAGATGTTTATAGAATTTGTTATATAATTTAATGAGGAATGTTCATGGGCAAAATCTTTGATTTTGAGCCTGAATGAAAGAGGCTCATTAAATTATTTTACAAATTCTTAAATATCGTATTGAGCCGAAAAATTTATGAAATATTATCATATCAAAATCGTATGCCGTGAATAGTAACAACAATTAATTTACAGGAATTTTTAAATTGTAATTTTTAAGTTCATCCTTTAATATCTCTATATTTTTCTGACTGCATCGTACAAGAGGTAATCTAGGAATTCCAACATCATAACCAATAATATTTAAAGCTTCTTTTATAGGAATTGGATTTACTTCAACAAATAGTTTTTCAATTAGAGGAATTAATTTTAATTGATAATCTCGTGCTGCCATAAATTTTTTATTAAAGAAAGAATGTATCATATCATGTGTTTCTTTAGGAAGTATATTTGAAACAACAGAAATTGCTCCAATTCCACCTAAAGACAAAATTGGTATTATTTGATCATCATTTCCAGAATATATATATAAATCATCTTTACATAGTGATGCGATTTTTGCGACTTGTGATATATTACCACTAGCTTCTTTAATTGCTACAATATTATTAATTTTCGATAATTCATAACATGTCTCTGGAGTAATATTTAATCCTGTTCTACTTGGTACATTATATAAAATAATAGGAATATCAACAGATTCTGCTATTGATTTATAATGCTCTATTAAGCCTTCTTGTGTTGTTTTATTGTAATAAGGTGTTACAACTAAAAGTGCATCTGCTCCAACACTTTCAGCATATTCAGAAAGTTCGATAGATGTTTTAGTACAATTTGTACCTGTTCCTGCAATAATAGGAATTCTTTTATTAGCTATATTACAAGCAAATCTTATTAAATATTTCTTTTCATTCATTGTCATTGTTGCAGATTCACCAGTAGTACCACCAACTATTAAACTATCTGCACCTTGAGATATTTGAAATTCCATTAATTTTTTAAACTCATCAAAATTAATTGTATTATCTAAAAATGGAGTAACTAATGCTGTTCCTATTCCTTTAAAAATAATATCTTTCATCTAATTTTCCTCCTTTTTAATTAATTCTTTTAAAATTTGAACAGCATTTGTAGCTGCACCTTTTCTAACATTATCTGCTACAACCCAAAGATTAATGCCAGATTTAACACTAAAATCTCTTCTTATTCTTCCAACATAAACATTGTCAGTTCCTGATACACTAGTTGGAATAGGGTATATATTATTTATAGTATCATTCATAATAACAATTCCAGGAGAATTTTTAAGTAAGTCTATTAAATCTTTTAAAATAAAATTATCATAAAATTCAATATTTATAGATTCACAATGACAATTAAAAACAGGGACTCTAACAGCAGTTGCAGTTATTTCTAAATCGGGATTGTCTAAAATTTTACGTGTTTCATTAATCATTTTCATTTCTTCTTTTGTATAGTTATTTTCTAAAAATGTATCAATATGTGGCAAGCAATTATTGAAAATAGGATATGGGAATTTTTTAGGAGGTATTCCTTTAATACCATTTTCTAAATCTTCTATACCATATCTACCTGCTCCAGAAACCGCTTGATATGTAGAATAAACAATTCTTTTTATTTTATATTTTGTATCAAGTGGTTTTAAAGCAACAACAGCTTGTATTGTAGAACAATTAGGATTTGCTATAATTCCTTTATTATTATAAGCACTACTAATATTTACTTCTGGTACTATTAGTGGAACATCATCATCCATTCTAAAAGCACTGCTATTATCAATAACAATAGTTCCATGAGCTTTAGCAATAGGAGCAAATTTTTGTGCTATGTTATTACCAGCACAGAATATTGAATAATCAAAATTATCATCAAAAGAGTTTTCTGTTAATTCTTTTACTTTATAATCTTTGTTCATAAAATTTATAATTTTGTCTTTTGATTTTGAAGAAGCAAAAAATGAGTATTCAGATATTGGTAAATTTTGCTCTTCTAATATTTTAATAACAGTTCTGCCTACTAGACCAGTGGCACCAATAAGCGCGAATTTTAATTTTTTTTCCATAATTATTATCATTCCTTCCTCAAGGCACAAATTGGTTGAAAAAGAATTAATTCTTTTTCAACTTCCCTCCAAAAAAAAGATATCATATAAAATGTATATGATATCTTTTTTGAAAAAATAATATTTAAATTTTAATTTTTTTAATTTTTTTAATTTCATTATATAATTTATCTATTTTTTCTTTACGTATAATATAAGCTTTTTCATATTGTTCTTTTACATCAATATAGTTATCTAAATTTTCTCCTTTTTCAAATATTTCATTTATAGATTTTAAGTATTCTTCTTTATCACGTTCATCTTTTAATGTATACATTTCCTGTACAATTTCTTCAACATCTTCAAGTCTTTTTATTTGAGATTTTAAATAATCTATATATTCATATATACATGTTATTTCATATTCAATATCTTCTAAAACAACTTTAAAAAGAACTTTTACAATTGCAGGTTTCATTTTTCCACATGAATGTATTTTAGCTTTAGGATCATCATCTGGACGTGTTTTATTTGCGAGGATTTGTAAAGTATCTGATATATCGATATGAGTTTTATATTGTCTTTTACTTGTTATTGCATCATACTCATCAGCTACTCTAATAATTTGACCTTCTAAAGGAATTTCTTTTTTAGTAAGACCATTAGGATATCCAGAACCATCTAATCCTTCATGATGATATAAAGGACCTGCAGCATATGGCATAAGTCTATTATCTTGCATACACATCTTATAACCGATTGTTGTATGTGTTTTCATTATTTCATATTCTTCATCAGTAAGTTTACCATTTTTTTGAAGGATATTTGGTGGAATAAAAGTTTTACCTATATCATGTAAATACGCACACATTGTACAATATATTATGAATTCTTTGCTTAAATGTAATTTTTCACATAGCTTTGTAGTTAAATGTGCAACATTTTCAGAATGCTGTCTTGTAAATACATCCAGTGTTGATAGTACACTTAATTGATATCTCATGCTTTCATTTAAATTATATGATTTTAGATTAGTAGGACTATAAAAATCAAATTTTTCTTTCATGTTTCCTCCAAAATATTTTAAATCTAAGTACTTATATTTTATAATGTAAATTTGATAGTGTCAATTTTATTATAAAAAATTTAAGGTAAATTCGTAACTGTTTGTTACAATTCACAGCTAAAATTATATATTGAATTTTTTGAGAAATAACTTTGTAGCGCGGGCGAACAATGTTCGCCCCTACGACTATTATATTAAATTTTTTGTAATTTATAAATGTTGTATTTGTTAAATATCATTTTTTTATATTATGTTCTATAGAATTTGATATAATAATATTGAATAAATTTTGAATGAGATTGGAGATGTTTTTATAATTCGATTCTACCTAATAGAAAGTCTATTGCACTTATTTGTTTTATTCCATTATAATTGTTTGTATCATAATCTAATGTAATTATGTATTTTTTATAATGATTAGATATTGATTCTAATGATTTTAGTTCTCTTTGTAATGTTAGTTCTTCTCTAACAGATAGTGCTACTTGTATATATATATATTCATCTTCTGTTTCTACTACAAAATCTACTTCTTTATCGTCATTTTTTCCTATATATACTCTATATCCTTTTCTTTTTAATTCTAAAAATATTATATTTTCTAATATATGTTCTAAATCTCTATTATTATTTCTTCCAAGCAAATATGTCCTTAATCCTAAGTCTGATAAATAATATTTTTCTTGTGTTTTTAAAAGTTGTTTTCCTTTTATATCAAATCTATTTACTTTATACAATACATAACTTTCTAATAAACTATTTACATATTCTTCAACTGTGTGAACAGAATTTTTTCTGCCATTAGATGCTAAAGTATCACTTATCTTTTTAGTTGAAATGTTAGAACCAATACTATCAAATAAAAATCTACATATACTTTCAAGTATCATAATATCATTTACTTTTTTTCTATTTATCACATCTTTTACAATTACTGTATTGTAAATACTATCTAAATATTCTAGTTTTTCTTTAGGATTTTCTAAATTTATAAGATATGGAAATCCACCATACATACTATATTCATTATATTTTCTTAACTCATTATCTTCACCATAATAACTTAAATATTCTTTAAATGATAATGGTAATATATGTATTTGGATATATCTTCCAGTCAAGTATGTTGCGAGTTCTCCTGACAACATATATGAATTTGAACCTGTTATATATATATCTAAATAATCTCTTAATAATAAACTATCTATGCATTTTTGAAATTCATTTACATTTTGTATTTCATCTAAGAAAACATAATTCATAGATTTTTTATCTGCTTTTTCTATAATATAATCATGCAATTTTTGAAAATCTAGTAATTTTCTATTATCATTATCTTCGAAATTAATTGATATAATATTTTTTTCAAGTACTCCATTATCAATTAATTCCTTTTTAAATTCATTTAAAATAGTTGATTTTCCTGAACGCCTTATTCCAGTTATTACTTTTATTATTTGTTTATCTTTATATGAATTTAGTTTATTCATATATTCTTCACGATATATAAAATTTTTTTTCATTTACATCACCTAAATATATTTTAATTCTTTTTTTATATTTTGTAAAGTTTTTGCTCAAACTAACAAAAACTTCTAATTTCACACAGTTTTTTGCTCTAACATATCGTCATTTTATTCAATATAATACATTTCAATCGGTAAATATTGCATTAGTAGAAAGAAATTGGCTTATAGGTTATAGAATTGCTGAAGAAGAATTAAAGGGAGAAAATAGAGCAAACTATGGTACAGAAGTATTAAAAAAGTTATCTAAAGAATTAAAAAAGGAATATGGAAAAGGATTTGAATTAAGAAATTTATACTACTTTTTACAATTTTACAAAACATTTCCAAACATTTTGCATTCAATGAATGCAAAATCTGATATGTTACTTTCTTGGACTCATTATAAAATTTTATTACAAGTAGAAGATGTAAAAGCAAGAGAATGGTATGAAAGAGAGACAGCTGAACAGACTTGGAGTGTTAGAACTTTACAAAGAAATATATCTTCACAATATTATTATAGACTATTAAAATCACAAGTAAAAGAACCTGTAATTGAAGAAATGAAAGAAAAAAATAAAGGACATTATTTAATGGATAAACTGGAATTTATAAAGAATCCAGTGATAGCAGAATTTTTAGGATTTTCATTAGAGGATACATATACGGAAACAGAATTAGAAACAAGTATTATAAATAATTTACAAAAGTTTTTAATGGAACTTCGGAAAGGGTTATGCATTTGTAGAAAGACAGCAACATATTCGTACAGAAAAAGGAGATTATTATATAGATTTGGTTTTCTATAACTATATTTTAAAATGTTTTGTATTAATAGATTTAAAGACTAATCAAGTAACGCATCAGGACATAGGGCAAATGGATATGTATGTAAGAATGTATGATGAACTAAAAAAGTCTAAAGATGATAATCCAACAATAGGTATTTTACTTTGTACAGATACAGATGCAGATGTAGCTAGATATTCTATATTGAATGGGAATGAGCAATTATTTGCAACAAAATATAAAACATATTTACCAACTGAAGAAGAACTTAGAGCTGAAATAGAAAGTCAAAAAGCGATATTTGAAATACAAAAACAAGAACGAGAAGAAAATAGTTAATATATTATCTTCTTAAGCTACATTAATTTTTCTACTTACTCTACAAAATAAAAATCCACCATAATAAAAAATCATGCAAACGTAGGGGCGAACAGTGTTCGCCCGGTGCTCCGAAGAAATATCTCTAAATAAAAATTTGTATAAAAAATAAACCGTACAAAAAGGATATATATAATAATTTATCGTCAAAATGATAGCTGTGGTCTTCCTAAATGCCTTTGACTTCTAAATTATTATATATATCCTTTTTGTACTTCTCTATTTATTTAAATAATATTAAATTATCCAGTAGGAAAATGAATGTATTATATTTCATAAATTTTTCGGTTCAATACGATGTTTAAGAATTTGTAATATAATTTAATGCGCCTCTTTCATTCAGGCTCAAAATCAAAGATTTTGCCCATGAACATTCCTCATTAAATTATATAACAAATTCTAAAAACATCTCCAATCACATTCAAAATTTATTCAATAATAATACATTAATTTTTCTACCTACTCTACAAGATAAATTATTCACCATTCACTATTCATTGCAACTGAAAATTGCAGCTATTCTTCAGGCTCAAAATCAAAGATTTTGCCTATAAAATATTGATAAAATTTATTTTTTACTATATTATATATATTGATATAGTAAAAAGGTGAGGATAATGTATTTAAAAAGACTAGAATTACATGGATTTAAATCGTTTGCAGATAAAACAGTTTTAGAATTTATGCCAGGAATAACAGTAGTTATCGGGCCTAATGGTTCAGGAAAAAGTAATATATCTGATAGTATAAGATGGGTACTTGGAGAGCAAAGTATGAAATCTTTAAGAGGTACAAAGTCTGAAGATATTATTTTTGCAGGTACAGAAACTAGAAAATCTTTAGGATTTGCAGAAGTTTCAATAGTTATAGATAATTCAGATGAAAGATTGCCTATAGATTATACAGAAGTAACTGTTACAAGAAGAATATATAGAAGTGGGGAATCAGGCTATTTTATAAATAAGGCACCATGTAGATTAAAAGATATTTTAGAATTATTTATGGATACAGGAATTGGAAAAGATGGGTATTCAATTATAGGTCAAGGAAAAATTGATGAAATATTAAGTAATAAATCTGAAGATAGAAGGCGCATTTTTGAGGAAGCTGCTGGAATTGTTAAGTATAGAGCTAGAAAAGAAGAATCGGAAAAAAAGCTAGAACAAACAAAACTTAATTTAGTAAGAATTAATGATATATTAGTTGAAATAGAAGGAAATATAGAACCATTAAGAAAACAGTCAGAAAAAGCAAAAACATATTTAGATTTGAGAGAAAAATTAAAAAGTATTGAAATTGGGCTTTTTATATATAATATTAATGAGGATAAAAGAAAAATTTCTGAAATAATAGAAAATCTTAATATTTTAGAAGATCAAAATAAAAGTGAAAAAGAGAAATTAGAAAATTTTCAAAAAAGTAAAGAAACTTTAAAAAACAGTATTGAAAAAATAAATTTAGAAATTGAAGATAAACAAAAAGAAAGTTTTGAAACAACTAGAAATATAGAAAAATTAAATGCAGATATCAATTTATCTGTACAAAAAATAGAAAGTAATAAAGAAAATTATGAAAGATATATAAACGAAATAAATGAATTAGATAATAGAATAAAAGAATTAGAAGAAGAAAAAAATGAAAGAGTTTTAAAACAAGAAAAATTGAGTGAGGAAAAAAATAAATATGAAAGTGAACTACAAGAAAAACAAAAAGAACTTGAAGAAATAAATTCTAAATTATCAAAAGAAGAATTAGAGATAGAAAGAAAAAAGGAAGAGTTAAGTAATTTAGTAGATTCTAAATATGAAAAAAATTCTCAAATTAATGAGAAAAAAATAAATTTAGAAAATTTGCAAAAAAGAAAAAAAGTTTTAGAAGATGATATTTATGAATATATATCTGAAAAAGATAGTAAACAGATAGAAAAACAAGATATATTAAGTAATTTTCACGAAATTGAAGATAAAAGAAATAAATTAATTGTTTCTATAAAAGATATTCAGGAAAAAAAGAAAGAAAGTAATGAAAAAATAAGTTTTTACGAAAAAGAGATAAATAATTTATTATCTGAAATAAATATGAAAAGCTCAAAATTAAAGTTTTTGCAAGAAACAGAAAAAGATAAAGAAGGATATGTAAAAAGTGTTAAATCTATATTATTAGCATTAGATAAAGATAAAGAATTAGCAAAAGGTGTACATGGAGTATTAGCAAACCTTCTTTTAGTTGAAGAAAAATATCAAATAGCAATAGAAATGGCACTTGGTCAAGCAATGCAAAATATAGTTACAGACACAGATAAAGAAGCAAAAAAATTAATAGAATATTTAAGAAAGAATAATATAGGTAGAGCATCATTTTTACCAATTTCAGAAATTAAAGGGAAAAAATTAGATAAAATAAATTTAAAAGGTATAAATGGTGTAGTAGGAATAGCATCTGATTTAGTAAAAGTAAATAATATATATGAAAAAATTATATTAAATTTACTTGGGAGAACTGTTGTTGTTGATGATATAGATAATGCAGTATTACTTGCAAAACAAAATTCTTATTCTTTTAGAATTGTTACATTAAAAGGAGATATTATAAATCCATCAGGTTCAATAACAGGTGGAGCTGTAATTAATAAAACTGTAAATATTTTAGGAAGAAAAAGGGAAATTGAAGAACTTCAAGACATAGTAAAAGAATTAAATAATAAGTTAGAATTTAAGAAAAAAGAAAAAGATGAATATATAAAAAGTATAGAAGATGTTCTTATTGAATCAAATAATTTAGATAAAAACTTACAAGAAATAGAGATTGTTTATGCAACACAAAAACAAAAATTAGAATTATTAGATATAGATATATTAAAAAAAGAAGAACAATTAAATAATAACAAGGCAAAATTAAATACTTTAGAGCAAGAAGAAAATAGTAATTTAAAAGAAAAAGAACAGCTAGAAAAAGAAATTTTAGAAATAGATGAATTAATAGACAAAATGAATATAGAAATAAATAATTTTGTAGAGAATAATAAGGATAGTCAAAAGTACATAGATGATTTAAATTATGAAATAACAAATTTAAAAATTTCAGTAACATCATTTAACGAAAGTGGACTATCAATTAATGAAATTGTAAAAAGAGTAGAAGAAGATATAATAAACACAAATAAAAATAAAGAAAGTAAATTAGCTTTATGTAATGATATAGAAAAAAATAATGAAGATTTAGATAAAAAAATAGAATTATTAAAAGATAGTATAAAAAATGCGAATGTTAATTTAGAGGAAAATAATAATCAATTAGAAATTATAAAAAATGCTAAAAAATCTGAAGAAGAAAAATTAGTTATTGTAGAAGAAGATATAATAAGTCAATTTAATACTATTGAAACATTAAAGGAACAAATTAGCAAAGTAGAAATAAGAAAATCAAAATACGAATTAGATTTAGAACAAATTATAAATAAAATGTGGGATGAATATGAAGTAACTCCTAATAATGTTGAAAATTATGAAAAAACAGAAAATGTACAAGAAGTTCAAAGTAAAGTATCTGAAATAAGAGGAAAAATAAAAGAACTTGGAAGCATAAATATAGATTCAATTGAAGATTATAAACAAACAAAACAAAGATACGATTTTATTATGGAACAAAAAAATGATTTAGAAGAAACAGGTGTTAAACTAAATAAAGTTATAGATGATATGTTAAAGATTATGGAGAAACAATTTAAAGAACAGTTTAATATAATAAATAAAAATTTTGGGGAGATTTTTTCTGAATTATTTGGAGGAGGTAAAGCAGAATTAAAATTAGCAGATGGTAATGTATTAGAATGTGGAATAGATATAGAGGCTCAGCCACCAGGAAAGAAATTACAAAATATGATGCTTCTTTCAGGAGGAGAAAGAGCTTTAACTGCTATTGCATTATTATTTGCAATATTAAAAATAAATCCTGCACCATTTTGTGTTTTAGATGAAATCGAGGCAGCATTAGATGATGTAAATGTTTATAGATATGCAGAGTATTTAAAAAAGTTTACAAAGGAAATACAGTTTTTAGTTATTACACATAGGAAAGGAACAATGGAAGCTGCAAATACTGTATATGGAATAACAATGGAGGAAAAAGGTATTTCAAAATTACTATCTATAAAACTCAAGTAGACATAATATGTAGAAAATGGTATAATAAAAGAGGGAAAAATTTATAAAGATAATTTATGATTATAAATTATGGGAGTGAAAAAAATGAAAAGAATTAAAGAATATCGGGAAATGGGATTATTGTATTTAAGTAGAATTTTAAATATTAGAGTGCTATTATTTAAAATTCCCAAAATGATTGTATTAGGAGTGTTTATATTAGCAATAGTTTTGGGGTTGCTACAATTTGTGGATGGTAAGCAAAGCCTTCAAAGGTGGGAACAAGGACAAATAGAAAGGAAAGTATATTTGTTATGTTCTACTAGAGAAGAAAATAGGTATAAAGGTGCATTTATACCTATAGGGTCAACATTTTCCGAAAGTGTTGCAGAAGAAAAAACGAAAAAGGCAATTGCTTCATATAACAATGAAGTAATTGAATATAAGCAAAAAAGAAGTACTGGAGAGACAAAAAGGAGGTATTCTAGAGAAAAAGAGGCTCAAGCATTTTGGGCAGAAGATCCATCTGGTCAATATGGCATATTGGTAGGGTGGGAGGATACCCCACTACCAAGAGGATATACTATATTAAACAAAATAACCAAATAGAGCAATTGCTCTATTTGGTTATTTTGGTATAGTATTCTTATAAATTTTCATATAATCACTCCGTGTATGATTTGACATAAAAGAAAAATAATTATATACTTAGTACAAATTTTGAAAAGAGGAGAATTACATTAATGAATATAAAAAATAAAGCAATATTTTTTTCAATAAGTTTACTAAGTACTACAGCTTTGCTTGTTTCAGAATCATTTGCAGCTACTGGAACTGTAACAGCTGAAACAGTAAGAATGAGGGAAGAACCTACAACAAAATCATCTATAATTTTAAATTTGGATAAAAATGATGAAGTTGATGTAATAGAAGAAAATGATGGTTGGTATAGAGTTGAATTTAATGGAGAAACAGGATATGTTAGTGCAGATTATTTAGATGTTAGTGGAGATATTGCAGGAAGTACATCAGATGATAATACACAAACACAAGATAATAATACCACTTCACAAGATGATAGTAATACAGTAGTTGAAGAAGAGCCAAATGAAAACTCAAATCAAAATAGTGAAGATAGTAATAGCACAGTAGTAGAAGATAATAATTTTGAAGTACAGATAGATCAAGAATATACAGTAAATAAAGATACTAATTTATATATACTTCCATTAGTATCATCTATTAAATTAGGAGATATTAGTGCAAATAGCAAAGTTAGTGTTAAAGAAATTACAAATTTATGGGCATATGTTTCATGTGATTTAGGAAGCGGTTGGATTATAAAAGATGTATTAAATAATAATGAAACAAATAGTGATGAGCCAGCTACAGATGTTGGAGAAACACAAACAGACGAGCCAGATGATACTTCTGATGAGCCACAAGAAGATGAGCCATCACAAAAAAGTAATGTAGGATATGTAAATGTAGAAAATGTTTATGTAAGAGGTGGACCTTCTACTGATACAGAGCCTATAGGTTCTTTAGAATTAAATGATGAAGTTACTATTTTAGGAGAAGAAAATAATTGGTATAGAATAGAATATGAAGATACAGAAGGATATGTAGCAGAAAAATTAATATCAGATGAGAAAGTAAGTAATAAATCAACTTCAAGAGGAATGTCTAGACCAAGAGGAGAAAATACTGTAAATAATACAAAAGATGTAGAAGATAATAATGAAAATAGTTCTGTAACAACAGGTGCTGAAATTGTGGAATATGCAAAAACATTCTTAGGTGCTAAATATGTAAGTGGTGGAAATGGACCAAATGCTTTTGATTGTTCAGGTTTTACTAAATATGTATATAATCATTTTGGATATTCTATAAGTAGAACATCTGGAGCACAAGCAAATGATGGTATAAAAGTAGGAAAAGATGAATTAAAGCAAGGAGATTTATTAATATTTTTAAATGATTCAAAATCTAGAATCGGACATGTAGGAATTTATATAGGTGAAAATAAATTTATACATGCTGCAAATGCAACAAGGGGTGTAGTTACAGATTCGGTTAATAATTCATATTATGGACCAAGATTTGTAGAAGCAAGAAGAATATTGTTATAATTTAAATATTATAATTTGGGGGCAAAAATAGGAGTGATATTAAATAAAAAGACCAATTTTATTTGCCTCTTTTGGATTTATAATAGGTATAATATGGGGGCTATACATTAATTTATGTATAGTTTTTATTTTTGTACTAATATATTTGTTTATTTATGTTGTAAGAAAAAATAGAAAGATTAAGAGATATTACGATTTACTTTTTAGCAGGTATTTAATAATTTTTACTATATTTGCTATTATAAGTAATTTTTATATTATAATTACAAATTATAAGTATGATAATTTATATAAAGATGTAACTAAATTAAATGTATGTGGAGTAATTGTAGAAGAAATGTCACAAAACGACTTCTATGATAGGTATGTAGTTAAAATTTTGCAAGGTAAATATAAAAATACTAAATTAATATTAAAAGTAAAAAAAGATAAAATAGATATAAAATTAGGAGATATAATTGATGTATCTGGAGAATTTGAAGAACCGTCGGTTCAAAGAAATTATAATGGATTTGATTATAAACAGTATTTAAAAACTAAAAAAATATATGGAACTATAAAAGTAGATTCTAATAAAATAAAAATAGTAAAGAAAAATCAAATAGATACTATTACTCTATTAGCAGATAAAATAAAAAATTATATTACATATGCTTCAGATCAAATGTTTCCTAAAGAAATAAGTGGTTTATTTGTAGGTATATTAATTGGAGATAAAGAAAATATTACAGAAGAGATAGAAGAAGATTTTAAAAATAGCAGTTTATCACATATGCTTGCTGTTTCTGGAACACATGTATCATATATCATATTAGGCTTATCTTTTTTACTTAGCAATTTTGGAAAAAGATATACAAATATATTTTCAATTTTATTTCTAATATTTTTTATGTATTTAACAAATTTTACAGCATCTGTTGTTAGAGCTTGCATAATGGGGATAATATTACTTGGTTCAAAGATTTTATATAGAAAATCGGATATATATGTTAGTATGGCTTTGTCTATACTCATTATTTTAATAGAAAATCCTTTTAAAATTTTGGATGTAGGTCTAATTTTGTCATATGCTGGAACACTTGGAATAGTTGTGCTGTATAGAATATGGTCTAATGAAGTAAAAACAAAAAATAAAATAATAAAATATATAATAAATACACTTTTAATAACTTGTTCAGCTCAAATTTTTGTGTTTCCGATAATAGCAGTTTATTTTAATAATGTTTCTATAACTTTTTTTATTTCAAATTTACTTGCAACACCAGTTTTAGCAATTATAATTATTTTTGGATTCTTTAATATTATTGTCTTTTTTATATCAAATGAATTAGGAATGATTATATCTATTTTCTTAAAAATGAATATAGAGATATTAATCTTTATTTCACATAGTTGCTCGAATATTCCATATGCAAATCTATTGGTTATAACTCCTAAAATAATTTTTGTAATATTATATTATCTTATAATATTACTATATATTATTACAAAAAAGATATATGGTATAAAAGAAGAATGGCAGTATTTAAGTGCTTTAGAGAAAAAAGAAATTATAATATTAAAAAAGATTATAAAAAATAAAAGAAAATATATTATAAAAATTATATCATTAATACTTATAATTGCATTTGTTAATATTATTATAATTAATATCAACAAAGAAACAAAAATTTATTTTATAGATGTTGGACAAGGGGATTCTACACTAATAATTACAGAAAATAAAAAAAATATATTAATTGATGGTGGAGGAAATGTAACAAATAAAAACTATGATATTGGAGAAAATATCTTATTACCTTATTTATTAGATAGAGGAATCACAAAAATTGATTACTTATTTGTTTCGCATTTTGATTTTGACCACTCACTAGGTTGTGCCAAAATAATTGAAAACCTTACAGTCTCTAACCTTATATTAAATAAGCAATTAGAAG